>JAKAMR010000084.1 GCA_021812785.1 Nitrospirota bacterium | reverse complement strand
TGACGGACAACGAAGTGTATGAAAGCGTTCTTGCGCAGGCGGTCCGCATTACGGACAGCGAGATCGGTTTTTTTCATGCCCTCTCCGATGACCAGGACTCTATCGTTTTAACCACATGGGACAAAAAGACTATGAGGAACTGCTCCGTTCCGGAGCCGAAACATTACCCTGTCGATCAGGCGGGCAACTGGGTTGATTGCGTGCGTCTTGGCCGCCCGGTCGTGTACAACGACTACCAGACCTCCCCGAACAGGAAAGGGCTCCCCGAAGGGCACGTTCCTTTGCGCCGGTTCATGAGCATACCCGTAATAGAGGATGGCAAGGTCAGGTTCATTTTCGGTGTCGGCAACAAGACTGGCGATTATGAGGAACATGATATGGTCCAGCTGCAGATCGTGGCAGGCGAATTGCATAAGATCACGGCGAAGAGGCGCAGCGACGAAGCGCTCCGGCGAAGCGAGGAGTTCATAAGGAACATCCTGGATACAGTTGATGAGGGGTTTGTTGTCATTGGGCGGGATATGAAGATACTGGCGGCAAACAGGGCTTTCTGCGCCTGGAACGATGAAGCCGGCTCCGCCCACGGCAGGCCCGTATTGGGAAGACATTGTTATGAGATCTCCCACAAAAAGACGCGGCCCTGTGATGAGGATGGAGAACTATGCGCGGTGAAACGCGTATTCGAGACGGGAAAGCCCCAGGCAGCCATGCACAAGCATGAAGACGCCAAAGGCAACATCCTGTACGTCGAAACAAAGGCGTTCCCCATGCGGGACGCGGAAGGGCGCGTGACATCTGCAATAGAGACGATCCATAACATAACGGAGCGGCACCTTCTTGAGGAGCAACAGCTTAAGTCCCAGAAGCTGGAAGCGATAGGGACGCTGGCCGGAGGCATCGCCCATGATTTCAGAAATCTCCTGCAGGGGGTTTTCGGGTACATCTCCCTGGCTAAAATGGACCCTGACAAGGGGAAGTCGCTGGCCGCGCTTGAACAGGCGGAAAAGGCCCTCAACTTGTCCATAAACCTTACCAACCAGCTGCTTACATTTTCAAAAGGCGGGAAACCGGTAAAAAAGAGGCTGGACGTCCTGCCGGTGGTGGAAAGCGCGGTGAAATTCGCCCTGAGCGGTTCGCGCTCCTATGACCGGCTGGAATATGACCCGGGGCTGTGGCCCGTCGAAGCTGACGAAGGGCAGATCGCACAGGTGATCCAGAACATAGTTCTGAACGCCCACGAGGCGATGCCCGGCGGAGGACCCATAAACATCTCAGTGAGGAACGTGAGGGCCTGCACGGACAAAATGCTGCCAGGTGAAGGGAAATTCGTCTCGATCGTTATCGAGGACTCCGGTGCGGGGATCCCCCGGCAGCATATTTCAAGGATATTCGACCCTTACTTTACAACCAAGCAAAGAGGAAGCGGCCTGGGACTTGCCACATCGTATTCAATAATTAAAAATCATGGCGGACTCATAGATGTGAGGTCCGAAGAAGGCAAGGGCAGCGCCTTTTCCATCTGCCTGCCGGCAAGCGAAGACCGTACTGAAAGGGCCGCGCAATCCATTATCCCCGCCCCATGGAGAAAAGGGAAGGTGCTTGTTATGGACGACGAGGAGATAGTCCGGGACGTCGTCTCTCAGATGCTTCAGACCATCGGCCACGAGGTGGTATGCACGGAAAACGGCGAAGAGGCAATAGAGAAACTCAGGGAGGCCACAGGGTGCGGAAGAAAAAACATCTTTGATGCCGCTATCCTCGACCTCACAGTCAAGGGAGGCATGGGTGGAGAGCAGGTTGCGGCGAAACTTGCGGAGATAGACCCGGACATAAAAATAATCGTGTCCAGCGGATATTCGGACAGTTCGATTGTGTCCAACTACCGGGCATACGGGTTCTCGGCGTCCCTCAGCAAACCATACACTATCGAAGTGCTGAAAGAGACATTGAACAGCCTGCTGCACAGGCCTTAGGGAACAGCCTGCTGCACAGGCCTTAGGGAACAGCCTGCTGCACAGGCCTTAGGGAGCGGCCTCTATCCCGTCTTTTTCTTCCCAGCCCGTTTTACGCTTTTTCTTTTATCCGCCCCGGTTTTTGCCTTGGCCGGTTTCTCCTTGTAACCTACCTCCAGCATCATCTGCTTCATTTTTTTGATCTTGTCTCTCAGGTCCGCGGCTTTCTCGAACTCCAGCCTGGCGGCCGCCGCCTTCATATCCTTTTCAAGGGCAATGAGAGACTTCTCGCTCAGGGCCTCGTACTCCACGAGGGGCTCCTCCCGCACAGTGAAGTAGTCCCTCTCGTATATGCTGCCCAGGATGTCCTTTATCTTCGATTTGACGGTTTGCGGCTCAATGCCGTTCGCTTTGTTGTATTCTTCCTGAATGCGCCGCCTTCTTTCCGTTTCGTCGATGGCCTTCTGCATCGAGGCGGTCACGCGGTCCGCGTACATGATTACCTGCCCGTTTAAGTTCCTGGCCGCCCGGCCAGCGGTCTGGATGAGCGATCGCTCCGAGCGGAGAAACCCTTCCTTGTCGGCATCCATTATCGCAACCAGGGAGACCTCCGGCAGGTCCAGCCCCTCCCTCAGCAGGTTTACCCCTATGAGCACGTCGAATATGCCCATGCGCAGGTCCCTCAATATCTCGATGCGCTCCAGGGTGTCGATATCCGAATGGAGATAGCGGGCCTTGATGCCTAGCTGGGTGTAGTGGTCGGTCAGGTCCTCGGCCATTTTTTTTGTAAGCGTGGTTACGAGGGTGCGCTCCCCGTTTCCGCTTCGTTCCCTTATCTCGCCCATGAGGTCGTCCACCTGGCCGGATGCGCTCCTCACGATTATCCTGGGGTCCAGGAGACCGGTGGGCCTTACGATCTGTTCCACCACGGCCCCCTGGGCCTTCTTGAGCTCATAAGCCGCGGGAGTGGCTGAAACGTAAATGGTCTTTTTCTGCCGGTGTTCGAACTCGCCGAAGGTTAGCGGGCGGTTGTCCAGGGCGGAAGGCAGCCTGAAGCCGAAATCGATGAGGGTCTGTTTCCTGGACCTGTCCCCCTCGTACATCCCCCCTATCTGGGGCACGGTCGCGTGGGATTCGTCCAGGACCATTATGAAATCATCCGGGAAGTAATCCAGAAGCGTATACGGCGGCTCGCCGGGGAGCCTGCCGCTTAAGTGCCTGGAGTAGTTTTCTATCCCGTGGCAATAGCCGAACTCCTTGAGCATCTCAAGGTCGAAGAGCGTCCTCTGCTCTATCCTTTGCGCCTCGATCTTCTTGCCCATCTTGTTGAAAAGCTGTATGCGCTCACGCAGCTCGTCCTCTATGGAGGTAAGGGCCGGGGCCAGCCTTTCCCTGGGGGTTATCCAGTGGCTGTTGGGGAAGAGGGCGAACTTCTCGAACCTGCGCACCTTGTTGCCCGTAAGCGGATCGAACTCCCATAGTGCGTCTATGTCGTCCCCGAAGAACTCGATCCTCACCGCCTTGTCAGATGAGAATGAGGGGAACACCTCCACAATGTCCCCCCGCACCCTGAAGTTGCCCCTTGTAAACTCAAGTTCCGCCCGCCCGTACTGCATCTCCACCAGCCTTTTAAGGATGGCGTTGCGCTCCGTATGCATCCCTTCCTCAAGCACCAGGTGCATAGCCATGTAGTCCTCCGGGGAGCCTATGCCGTAGATGCAGGAGACGGAGGCCACCACAATGGCGTCGCTGCGCAGTAGGACGGACCTTGTGGCTGAATGCCTAAGCCTGTCTATGTCATCGTTTATGGCCGAGTCTTTTTCTATGTAGGTGTCCGAGGCCGGAAGATAGGCCTCCGGCTGGTAATAGTCGTAGTAGCTTACGAAGTATTCCACGCTGTTTTCAGGGAATATCTCCTTGAACTCGCCGTACAGCTGGGCCGCCAGGGTCTTGTTGTGGGCTACCACCAGGCAGGGCCGGCCGTAGTTGGCCACCACGTTGCCTATGGTGAAGGTCTTGCCGGAGCCGGTCACCCCCAGCAGCACCTGGTGCTGCTGGCCCGCGCTCAGGCCATGGGTAAGCTGCTCGATGGCCTTTGGCTGGTCGCCCCTGGGAGTGAAGCCCGATACTATCCTGAAACCTTCTGTATTGCCGGTGGAAAACATCCATTTCTATTTTATCAAGAAAGCCGTGCCGGTGCTTGCCTTGACGCGTATGCATCTAAAGCGCATAATGATATGCATGAGAACAACATTGAACATAAATGACGGCATCCTGCAAAAGGCCGCAAAACTGACCGGCGTAAAGGAAAAGACAGCCCTGGTTAAAATGGGGCTGGAGGCCCTTATAGCGCGCGAAAGCGGCAGGCGCCTGGCCGAACTGGGCGGCACGGAGAGGGCGCTTCGTCCGGTGCGCCGCGGAAGGGGCAACTGACCGTCTTTCATCAGGCAGGTTTATCTCATAGGAAAGGGCGGTCTGACGGCCTGGCCCCTGCCATTCAGGAAGACGCATGATGGTTCTCGTAGACACCTCGGTCTGGATCGAGCACTTCAGGTTGGGCAATGCAGGCCTGAAAGCCCTGCTTTTAAATGAAGAGGCCGTTAGCCATCCCTTTGTAATTGGCGAGCTGGCCTGCGGCAACCTTTCAAACAGGGATGAGATACTGACCCTGCTTGACGACCTCCCCAAGGCAAAGACATTGGATGACGATGAGGTCCTGGCATTTATTGAAAGGCAGAAACTTTATGGCCTCGGGATAGGGCTTGTCGATGTCCATCTGCTCGCTTCGTCCCTGCTGTCCCACTCCCTTTTATGGACACTGGACAGGAAATTAAACGCCGTGGCCGGCCAGAAAAAGATCCTGTACGATCCGCGAGGATGAACTGAGGGGGGTGCTTACGGTGGGCAAAATTGGCTGCAGAAGGGGCTGCGGTGACGGCTGGGGCTGGGGTGGGCCCCTTCTACCACGCGCGGAACATACTCTGCCTCGATGATAAGATTCTCCCTGAAGTCTTGCCTTGAAAACGATTGCCTAAATGTGCAGGGTACAAGCAATAATTTAGTGCAGGTTGATTAAACTAAATTTCATGAATATGGCTTGAAGGAGGAAAAAATTCGCAATTTCCTAGTTTCTCTTTTAATTTTTGACTGGCAAAAGGCCTTCCTCGGGGGAGATCAAGGCCATTATTGGGTTTACGTGAGCGGCCGTTCCAGTCTTAACCATAACCATAGAGCTGCCCTTCAGATGAAAAACTCGGGTTTTCTACAGAGACGAACCGGCTTTTTTGTATTCAGAGCGCACCCCGGCAAGGGCCTTGTCCAATTCGGCCTTTGTTTTTTCCCAATCCCTGGCGGATGCGGCCTCGAGTTTTTTCAGTTTCAGCTTTGCAGTATCTAACCTTGCCTGAAGCGACTTTATGTCGGACTCTACCTTGATCTTCTCCGCGCCCGCTTTCCTTTTTGCTTTTTCTCTTAGACGGTCTATCTTTATCTGATAATACCGTATCGTGCGTTTTGCCTTGGCTTCATATCTTGCTTTTGCGGAGGGCTTCTCATAGCCAGCGCTATTTTGTGCCGCACGGAAAGTGCCCCCTGAAACGCCAAAAACCGCAGACCCCTGGGCCAGCAAAATGGAGCAGGCCAGTAAAACAACAAATAAAGTTTTAGCTTTCATCTTTTCTCTTTTCCTCCTAAACCGCAGGCGGTCTGCGGCCGAAAATCAGTGAAATCACGAACAGTACCAGAAAGAGAATAAACAGAATCTTGGCTATCCCGGTGGCAGCGCCAGCTATCCCCGCAAATCCGAGCACCGCTGCTATTATGGCGATAATAAGGAAAACGACGGCCCATCGAAGCATTTTAGTGGGCACCTCCACTTCTTTTTCTTGGGGTTAGTACTGTTAGCAGGTTTTTTGGGATGCTGTTAGGACACCCAGCTAGCGGGGTATGACTAATTTGGGACTTTTCCAGCATCCCGCTAGTTTAATTTTTTGAGCTACAGTTTTTTCCTGATCGCCTCAAGGATCCTGTAGGAAAAGGGCTCATCTCCAGTTGCCCCCACTTTAATGCCTACATTCGTTTTATCATCGACAGGGGTCAGGTTTGTATCTGCCTCCGTGCCATTGGCCAAAGTCCCGCGAACAATCCCCGATAGCTTGTCACCTTTTGCCTCCACTATGGTAAGCCCCAGACTCTCATAGGCCCCCACCGTTGCCTTCTGCACGTCAGTGATACTGCGGTCGAGAGTGGATGAAAGGACGCCGGCTTTGTATTCGGCCAGTTCCGGTTTTTTCTCTATAACGGAGCAGCCAAATAACAATATCCCAGCGCAGACCGCCGCCAAAATGATATGAATGTTTTTTTTCATGTTTTCTCCTTTTACGATCTTTGCTCTTTTTTTTGCGCAAAGAACCAAGTTTTTTTGTTTTAGCCCCTGCTATTGAGGATACTGATGAGGTTATCCTTTATCGCTGCCAGAAGCCAGTCCAAAATATATTTGTTGCCATCTTCACCTGCCTTGATCGAATCCTCCTTTTCCGGTTGGGCTCTGTGTAGGCCGCGCCCCGCTGGCAAGCTCTACGAGCAGAAGCCTGCCGCTGCCGGAAATGGCCTTTCTATCCAGGAATTCAGATTTGTAAGGCATTTACATCTGCTTTCAAGAATAGGATTGCCTCTCTGCCTAAAGATTAACCCATAGACCGCCAGAGTCAATGGCCAGCGGATGCCCTGGGCCCGGCCCCTCTGTCTATACATCGCGCAAGTGCCACGGGACTCTTATTACAATTACACGTTCGCCGCCCTTCAGGTAAAACATGGTTTTCAGTCTGGCCCCGTGCAGATTGTGCAACAAATACTCCCACCAATGCGGTTCGGCCAGCAGGCGGCACACACGAGGAAAATCAGTAAAACCGGTTTGCGCCGAATAGGTAAGGACAATAAAAATGCTTGCCAGCGAGACATAATAAAATATTCCGTGCCCCGCCACCGCCGCCCCCAATCCGGCCCAGCGGCCAAGGTTATCCTTTGCAACAATGTATGCTCCGCCGCCGTCAGGATAAGCGGCGGCGGTCTGACGATATGAAAAATAAAGGGCGGAGAGATTGGCTATAACTCCAAGGACGATTACGGGAAAGTAGTGCAGTCCCGCTGCGCCAAGAGGCATTAACATGGTGAGGGCGGCTTCCGGTCCGTACCCGGTAGAGCCAATGAATCAAGACCCAGTACCGGGGACACCCGTAAATACGGAGAGTTCTTCCTTTTTTGCCTGGGATGAAGCTATAGGATGCCCGAAGATTATATCGAGAATGGACATGGTTTAAATAAACCAGATTGAGCCGGGCCTCCGAGGGAAAAATGATCTTTGACTAAATCATATCAAAATCTCCGCCGATTGGAATGACACTAGTTGCATCTCCCGATCTTAGAAACGGCATTTGGAAAGTATGAGTTTGAAAAATATCTTGCCTGTTATAGAATCTGGCTGAAGGGTCTCTTTGGTTTTTATCGATATCAAATCCTCTGCTTGAAAAGGTGCAATCAAAAATGTCCGCGAACATCCTAAGACTTTTCAAGCGTAAGAAACTCATCGCCGCGCTTCTCATCGTGCTTGCGCTGGTCGTCTTCCGGGCATTTCTACCCACCATTGTGCTCCACTACGTAAACGGGAAACTGGCCCGCTTACCGAACTATACAGGCCATGTGGACGACATAGAGATGAGCATCTGGCGCGGGGCCTATCAGATAAAGGGGATAAGACTGGACAAAACTACCGGCAACATACCTGTACCTTTTTTTAAGGCTAGGCTCATGGACCTGTCCATAGACTGGCGCACCCTGCTCCACGGCGCGATCACGGGCGAGGTTACCCTTTACGACCCGGTGCTTAACTTCGTGAAAGGCAAGACCGCAAAGAGTTCGCAGACGGACATCTCGCCAAGCTGGGCGGCGACCCTTAACAAGCTTTCCCCGGCGCTGATAAACAGCTTCAGAGTGGAAAACGGATCAGTCCATTTTCGCCAGTTTTACTCCAAACCCCAGATCGACATATACCTGGACCACGTGTATGCAGTCGCCAAGGATATATCCACAAGGCGCGGGTTTGCGGGCAAGACCCCGGCCTCCATTTACGCGTACAATAAGCCTGCGCCGGGCAAGCCGGCTTTTGCCTTCAACATGGCCATGGACCCCTTTGCTTCAAGACCGACTTTCAACATGAAAGCTCAACTGGTGGACATGCATGTCGTGGACCTCAAAGACTTTTTAAATGCATATGCCAAACTTGACGCCCAGGGAGGATTGTTCAGCCTTTATATGGAGGTCAACTCCAAAAACGGCGTTTATGCGGGCAAGGTCAAGCCGCTGTTTGACGACCTTAAGGTCGTCAAATGGAAAAGCATAACGAAAAATCCCCTCAAGTTCTTCTGGGAGGCCATAGCCAGCGGCTTTATCTCGCTTTTTGAGAGGGGACAAAAAAATAGATTGGCAACAATCATTCCCATAAAAGGAGAATTCAAGGCGGAAATCAGGGTGGATTACTGGACGGTTATCGGCAACCTGCTTAGAAACGCCTTTGCACGGGCGATACTGCCGGGGTTCACGGAACTGAAGCCGGCTGTACCCGGAATTAAAAAACAAAAGGGGTGAAAATGGGAATATCCGGCACGTCCACAGCCTTCGAGAAGATCCTGTTTATAGTCCTTCTCTTGCTATTTTTAGGATCGCTTTTGGGCCATAGTGGGGCGGCTGTTTAAGGAATGGATTTTTAAGAACATTCCAAGGGAAACTTCAAATGCATCGCCTTAAATTGAGAAAAGTAAATTCCATGAAAAAAAGAAAGCGGCATATCGACGAGCGGCCCGGTTTCCCTATCCGGCAGAGATTCGGACACGGTTTTTGGAGGCCATGTCCTGGCAGGTCTCTCCTTCCCCATTTTCCCCCACGTCTTTTTCGCGGCTGAGGGGAAATACATATTTACGGAAGCTGCGCATTTCTTTGGACAACGCTATAGCAAATTGGATGGCTTTATGGCAACCGGTAACCTTGGTTTAAGATTCTAAAAGCGATGCCCGAAAACTTTTTCGCCTGCATTGCAGGCAGGAGCCAGGTTTGGCGGATTCGAATTCCATTCCCGTACATATGAGGCAAAAAAGCCTCGGCTTTCAATGTATCCGATTTTTAAGGCAGCCCCAAAAAAGAATAGTGCAGGACCCTGATCTGAAGAACTGGATCGCTTTGTACCCTTCAGGTCAATATGAAAGAATGGACTTTCCAGCAGATATCGGGAGCTGAAAATGAATAAAAAATGGCTTCATTGCAAGTGAAAATACAATTTTATCTCCCAAAACCCTTTATTTCAGGTATACAGGGAATAAAAAGTATGAATACATCTGCCAATACCGATACGATACTTTTGGCGGCAGCGGTATTGGTTGCAGCGATGGTGGTGGGCCTTGTTTTTAATGTTATAGTCAAGGTTGCCGTCCTGTTTTTTAATGAATGGGAACTCCGCCGTCCTAGAAACCAAGTGGATCGCAAGCACGATCATGATACATGTCAACGTGAACTGTTTAATGGACAATTTCATGGGCAGGCGGATTATGATAGGGTCTGGCAGCCTTTTTAATGGCTGGAACCGGAAAGGAGTTTTTCTTGGAGTGGGGTGTTTATTGAACGCTTTGAACAGGTCAGGATAAAAAATACTTTAAAAACGGGAGGTTGTAATTTTAAGCCTGAACGGAAAAACATAGCATTCGATGCCCGCAGGGCATAAAATGGGAAGTGAGCGGCAAGCGAGCGAACTATGATAAATCAGAAAAATCCCTGCATTCGATGCCCGCAGGGCATAAAAAAGGGGACTAGAGGCTCTCTCCCAAAATGTTTTTACAATCCCTTTTTTCCCGAAGATGAATGTTCATTCGTT
>JAKAMR010000008.1 GCA_021812785.1 Nitrospirota bacterium | reverse complement strand
TTAAGTCCCGCCAGGTAAGGAAATACAGAAGATCCCTGTATTCCCACAGTTCGCCAAGCTTAAGGGAAACCCGCCCTTTCGACGGCTCGATGCGTATGATGCGAGAACCGGTGGTTTTTAAAGCTGCGGGGCCGGAATCAACGGATTTTGATGCCGATTTCATTTATCCTCCATCACTGGGTTTATTCTAAAACTGCAGCCTGGCCGTTAAGGGATTTTACTTTTTCCTTCCCCCCGCTTTCAGGCCCGGCAATAGTACTGGTCATACCATTCCACGAATTTCCCGATGCCGTGCTCGATCGTTGTGGAGGGCCTGAACCCGATCTCTTTTTCCAGGCCGTCTATGTCGGCGCAAGTCGCAGGGACATCCCCCGGCTGTAGGGGCAGCAAGTTTCTGACCGCCTTTTTCCCAAGGCAATTCTCAAGGACCGTTATAAAAGCATCCAGCTCTACGGGGTTATTGTTGCCGATATTATAGAGCCTGTAGCAGGTAAAACTGGTTGCGGGATCGGGATCATCGTTCCATACCGGGTCCGGCTGGGGCACATGGTCCACAAACTTCATAACACCGGTTGCGATATCGTCTATATATGTGAAATCCCTTTTCATCTTCCCGTAATTGAACACATCTATCGGCCTGCCCTCTTTAATGGCCCTGGTGAACAGGAAGAGGGCCATGTCGGGCCTGCCCCATGGCCCATAGACCGTAAAGAAGCGCAGCCCTGTGCATGGCAGGCGATAAAGACTGGAATAAGTATGGGCCATGAGCTCGTTTGACTTCTTGGTGGCTGCGTACAGGGATACGGGGTGGTCCACATTGTCGTGGACCGAGAAAGGCATCCGTGTGTTTGCGCCGTACACTGAACTGGATGACGCGAACACCAGGTGTTTCACACCGTTATGGCGGCAGCCTTCGAGCACATTGATGAATCCGATGATATTGCTTTCTATGTAGGAGTACGGGTTGGTTATGGAATGGCGCACTCCTGCCTGTGCGGCAAGGTTAACCACATAATCAAACCCTTCATCCTTAAAAAGGCGCAATACCCCATCCCTGTCAGACAGATCCAGCCTGACGAATTTGAAGCCGTCCAGCGGTCCAAGCTGACCTAGCCTGGCCAGCTTAAGATTCACATCATAATAATCATTGAGGTTGTCCAGCCCCACTACATCATCTCCACGGTCCAGCAACTTCATGCACAGATGGAACCCTATGAATCCGGCGGCTCCGGTAACCAGTATCTTGCTCATATCCTGTAAATTCCCCCGCCAGTGCAGTTTTGGATTTTTTTTAAAAGGCAAGCGATCGGTCAGGAAGTGCCGCGAAATAAGGATACTGACTGTCTTTTTCCGATATCACGGACACCTTTAGCGGCCATTTGATACCGAATAGCGGATCGTCCCACCTTATGCCCCGGGCATATTCCGGCATATAGTATTGGGACATCTGGTAAAAGACCTCCGTATTGTCCCTCAGGGTCATGAACCCGTGGGCCAGGCCCTCCGGGACGTAGAAAAGCCTTTTGTTTTTCTCTGACAGTTCAACGGAGATCCACTGCAGGTATGTTTCGGACTCCGGCCGCAGGTCTATTACCACGAAATATGCCGCGCCCATGTTGCACCTGACAAGCTTGGCCTCGCAAAAAGGGTGCTCCTGGTAATAGAGTCCCCTCAGGGTGCCCCTTTTCTTGTTGAAGGAGATGTTCGACTGCACAGGCTTTTTGTCCATTCCCAATATCTCGAATTCGTGCTGGCACCATGCACTGGGAGAAAAGATCTCTCTCTCATCCCCGGACTTGTCCGGCTCCACAATCAAGGCATCCTTAAGCTTGGTCTTGATGGATATCATAGAAGCTCCACCTCTGATAATGCTCCGCCTTCCCGGTCACATCCGCAGTGCGGGACCGGAAAGGCATTTTTTCAGTTGTTCGTCCAGAAAACCAGCACAAAAAACTTCAGGTGCGGCTATATCCATAAATGCAATTAGCATGCCGTGGAAAATCCACACATGAAGCGGGCGCAATTCATATAAGTCTGTATACGGAACGCTCGGCATGATCCGGATGGCAGAACTGTTTGACTATATCCTTGAATTTTTGGTAGTCAAGGGGTTTAAGGAGGCAACAGGAATTTTTTAGTAACTCCAATGTCTGCAGAAGTTCCCAATCGATCTGGTCAGTAAGTATGATTACCGGCATTTCCAGGCCTTTTGCCTGCTTCATGATCCCGTTTCCGAACGGATAACTGGTAATCACCAGATGGAAGCCCCCACTGTTAAGCAGGGGAATGAATTCCTCAGGGGTTGCCGGCACATGGGTATCGTAACCTTCGCTGGAAAGAATGGCGTAACATATCCGCGAAAACCTTTGCTCGTCTATTATGAGTATTCTCTTTTCGTCCATCTTGCCTCTTTCCCCCGGGCCCCGATGTGTATTTTTGCTACAGAACAGGCAACGCCGGCTGTTTACAATGGAAACAGGTAACGTCTTTTTCCCCGCCCTTTTTGTTTAATGCCCGATAAGTTTTTTATAAAAAGACTTGCGGGATATCCCTAGCTCCCTTGCTGCTCGAGATTTATTTCCATCAAACTTGGAGAGCGCCTTCCTGATAGCCTGCAGCTCAAGCTCCTTCAAGGTTTTTAGCTGGCCAGAGACACCGTGCCCCTTCTTTGCACTTGCAAGAAGCTCCGCAGGCAGCTCACCAGCTGTTATGCTTTCCTTCCGTGAAAGAAGGACCGCCCGTTCGATTACGTTCCTCAGTTGCCTGACATTGCCCGGCCATGAATATTTCTGGAAGATGTCCAGCGCCTCGTCAGAGATGAACAGCTGCTTGTTCTCCCTCCGGCAGAACCCGCCCAAAAATTCCATAGCCAGCAGAGGCAGGTCGTCCATCCTTTCCTTCAAGGAAGGCATTCTTATTTGCACCACGTTGATCCTGTAAAAGAGATCGTCCCTGAAATTTCCCTTCCTGACCTCGGCATTCAGGTCGCGGCTGGTTGAGGCGATCAGCCTGAAACCTGCGTTGATCTTTCTGTCCCCTCCGGCTTTTTCGACCTCTCCGTCCTGCAGCGCACGCAGTAATTTAGCCTGAAGCGGCAGTTCAAGCTCACTGATCCTGTCAAGGAAAACCGTGCCGCATCCGGCCTCTCTGAGCTTTCCCGCTCTTCTCTGGCATGCACCGGCGCGGGCTCCGCTAACACAGCCGAACAACTCGGATTCCAGTAGTTTCCCGGGCATTGCGGAACAGTTTACGTCCACGAAGGGTTGCCCCTTGTTCTGTCCCCCGTAATGGATCGCCCGCGCAGCCAGTTCCTTGCCCGTGCCTGCCTCTCCGGATATAAGGACACTGCAGTCGCAGTCGCTAAGGGATTCGATCATTTCAGTCACTTTAAGCATCACATCCGACCTTCCTGTGATGCGGTAGCGGTTTCCCTGCTCTTGCCTGTCTCCGGACAGCTCCGTGCCCAGGGCCATTTGCCTTTGTCTTTTTTCAACGGCCTGCCCGACCACCTCTTTAAGCCTCAAAAAATCCGGTGGTTTGACGAAGTAATAAAACGCCCCTCCGGCGACAGCCCTGACAGCGGACTCGACGGTCCCGTAGGCGGAAAGGAATATAAAAGGAATATGGGGATACTCCAGATGAACATAATTAAAGAGTTCACCTCCGTCCTTTCCGGGCATCCTCAGATCGGCGATCACCGCATCTATTCCGGTCCTGGAAAGCGTCTCGATCGCACTGTCGCAGTCCAGGCGTTCCTGTACCGAATAACCCTCGCCCTCCAGTATGGCTGAAAGGACCCTGAGCGCGTTGGGCTCATCATCAACTATAAGAATGCTGCCCTTGCTGTATGCCGGTTCTTTCTTTTCGTTCATTTGAAAATTTTCATTAGCTCCGGTGCGCCAGGCAGCGCGCTTTGAAAATTGGGTACGACCTTCCTGATCCTTGCGATCACGTTTTCCTCTGAGAGCTGGCGCGCAGCCTCTTCAAGCTCTTCGACAGCGGACTCCAGTTCGATAATTGAAGGTATTGCTGATACAGCCATCCTGAGTTTCTCATGAAATGTCGGAAGGACTTTTTCCTCGGAGTCGAAGAGTTCCTCATAAAGTTTTTCTCCGGGGCGCAGCCCGGAAAACTCTATTTTTATCTCCTTATACGGGACGAGCCCGGAGAGCCTGATAAAATTTTCTGCCAAGTCGAGTATCTTTACCGGCTCCCCCATGTCCAGCACAAATATTTCACCGCCACGTCCGGCCGAGCCGGCTATGAGCACTAGCTGCATGGCCTCCGGCACCAGCATGAAAAACCTTTTTATCTCCGGATGTGTGACCGTAAGCGGCCCGCCTTTTTTCAGCTGCTCACTGAAAATAGGCACAACGCTGCCATTCGTGCCAAGGACATTGCCGAACCTGACCACGCTGAACCTGGCGGACGATGCCTGGTTCATGCTTATGGTCAGGAACTCAGCTATCCTTTTCGTGGCTCCCATTACGCTCGTGGGGTTTACCGCTTTGTCGGTGGATATGGCGACGAAACTTTCGGCGTCGCAGCGGTCGGAGACCTGAAGCAGGTTTCGTGTGCCCAGGATGTTGTTCTTTACCGCCTCAACTGCATTGGACTCCATGAGCGGAACATGCTTATAAGCCGCAGCGTGGAAGACGACCTCCGGCCTGTGTTTTAAAAAAAGATGTTCAAGATACGGCATGTCCTGTATGTCTCCCACAACCGTGGAAAGCGATTTTTTCGCGCCGTTGTTCCCGTTGCCTGCGCTGCCCCTCAACTCGCGGTCGATATAGAAAAGACTGTTCTCATACCGGTCGAACAGGACCAGGGATCTGGGAGAGTATTTCATTATTTGCCGGCAGAGCTCGGAGCCTATTGACCCTCCGGCCCCCGTGACAAAGACGGTCTTGCCCTCAATGAACTCCCTTACGGACCTGATGTCCGCCCGGACAGGCTCCCTCTGGAGCAGGTCTTCGAGCGAAAGGGGCTTCATCCTTGAGGAGCTGTATTGTTTTTGAAGAGCCGCGACAAGGTCTTCTTCCGAGATAAACCCCATCTTTATCAGCTTTTCACCGAGTTTCCCGCCATCGGCCTTCTGTAGAGAAAAGGCATCAACCAGTTGTTTTTCGGAAATGAGGCCCGAACTGATGAGAAGATGTCCGAGCTTTGGGGCCAGCGAGACATCCCCGCTCAGGATATCGCCCAGCACCGGCAGCTTCTTGACGGGAACGTCATGGGGTTTGCATAGTTCATATATTGTCTTCAGATGCTGTGGGGCGCACGGGGTCGAGACAAGAACCTCCTCCGGCCTGTACTTTCTGATCATCTCCGGGAGCGCGTATTTAGGGCCGAGTATCGGCACACCGTGAATGGAAAGCCCCTTCATGTGCCTGTTGTCGTCTATAAAGCCTACCGGGTCGTAGCCGTGCGGGTCTTTCTTGCTTTTCATTTCCCTTACAGCCAGCTCACCGGCATCGCCGGCCCCGACTATCAACACCTTCTTGAGAGATGGCTGCGTCTTTATGTATTCGTTGAATATCCGGATGAGGAGCCTGGTACCCCCGGATAGTGCAACGAACAGCAGAAAATCCAGCACATAGACGGCGCGAGGGTAGCCCGCAGCCCCGAATAGGAATATGACGGTCATGGCGAAGATCGCGTCTCCCGCGGCAGAGGTCCAGACGATGTCGACCAGGTCCCTGATATCCGCGTAGCGCCAAAGGTTCTTGTACAAGCCGGCATAAACATGAAAGAAAAGCCTCACGGCGAGGAGGAGGGGAAGATAAGCAAGAAATTGCCTAAGGTTAAGTGGAGGCAGGACTGCTTCGAACCTCAGCACAAAAGCCAGGTAATTAGCCAGCGTGGTCTGCACCACGAGTATTACTGCAAACATGAATTGTCTGTGCTCAATGATGATATTCCTTATAAGGCTGTAAGGGACTGCCGGGGCACTGTCCGCTGTTTTTGTTTTTTCTTTCCCTCCCGGCCCCTTCCCTGTGGCGCTGGTCTCCTTTGCCGTCTTGTCCCGCTTCGCCCAGCTTTTAAAGACAGTCCTGAAAATTATCATTATATCTTTCATGACGCTGCCTTCCCTTATGTAATCCTTTGAGAGCCTGATCTTCTCAGGCAATATCCTGTTTATATATATGTCCTCGCTGTTTGCCGTCAGAGGCATCGCCTCTTCTTCCAGATACCTCACCGAAGCCGGGTCGGTAATGCCCGGCCTAACTGCCAAAAGTGTCCTGAAGTCCTCTTTGAACATCTCCACATATTTCCTGAGCTCCGGCCTGGGGCCGACCAGGCTCATATCCCCCTTGAGCACATTAAAAAGCTGGGGCAGTTCATCCAGTTTATATTTCCGCAGAAACTTTCCGGCTCTGGTAATTCTCATGTCCCCATTGAAAGTCACGCCCAGGCCCAGTTTCTCCGAGCCTTGCCTCATTGTCCGCAATTTGTAAATAAAGAAAGGTTCAAAACCTCGCCCGATCCTCTCCTGCCTGAATAACACCGGCCCCCTCGATGAGAGCCTCACCAAGACCGCCAGGGCAGCCAGAAGCGGGGCGAAGAGAACAAGTCCGGAGAAGGAAATAAAAACATCGAGCAGCCGTTTCATATACCGTTTACCTTTTGAACTTCCTCGCAAGATGTTCAACCACCTCGATGACGCCGGAAACATCCTCCTCCATCATTCCGGGGTAAATGGGAAGGGAAAAGACACGGCCGTAGACCCATTCAGAGGCCGGGTACTCATGCATCCGGCAACCGTATCTGTTTTTGTAAAATGGCTGTCTGTAAAGAGGAATAAAATGCACGGATGATCCGACTCCTCTGTTCGACAGTTCCTCCACAAACCGGTCGCGCCCTATCTTAAGTGCCTCAAGGTTCAGTTTCAGGGCGTACAGGTGCCACGCGCTCTGTCTGTCCGGTTTTACCTCGGGTATCACCAGTTCCTCCATGGAGCCAAAGGCGGCATTGTATTTTTCCGCGATCTCCTTCCTGGTCTCCCACATCCACTCCAGTTTCCCAAGTTGGGCCAGCCCCATTGCGGCCTGCACATCGGTCATGTTATATTTGAAGCCGGCGTCCACGACCTCATATTGCCACTTTCCCTTTTTTGAATATCTCTTCCATGCGTCCTTTGAAATGCCGTGCAGCCTGAGCGTCCTCATGGTCTCGGCCCATTGCTCGTTGTCCGTTGATGCCATGCCCCCTTCGCCCGTGCACAGCGTTTTGGTCGCATAAAAGCTGAAACAGGTTATATCTCCAATGGAGCCTATTTTTTTGTGCCTGTAATAGGCAGGCAGTGCATGGGCAGCGTCCTCAATAACGTATATTCCTCTTTTTCTTGCGATCTCCAATATCTCTTGCATATCACATGGCTGGCCTGCGTAATGCACCGGAATTATTGCGCGAGTCCTGCCGGTGATGCGGCTTTCTATCTTGCCGGCATCCATATTTCCTGTCCCAGTTTCTACGTCAACGAAAACAGGCTTCGCATTGAAGTAGGATATTACCTCGGATGTCGCCGTGAAAGTCATGGCTGGGACCAGCACCTCATCTCCCTCTCTGAGGCCTATGGCCTTCAGGGCAAGGTGAAGACAGGCAGTGCATGAATTCATCGAGACCGCTTGGGCCGACTCGACGCATCCGGCGAACCGGTTCTCGAATTCTATGGTCTTGGGACCCATCGTGAGCCATCCGGATCGCATGGAATGGACCACGCCCATTATCTCCTCATCAGTTATATAAGGTCTGTGGAATGGGATCTCCATCGTAAAAAATCCTCCTGCCGCGCCAACGACGGCCATGGGTTATTTGCTCCTGCATTTTTTGGAAGGCCTGCCAGCTCTTGAGCTCAAGGGATGTTTTTAAAAATTCATAATTCCACTTTTAATTCGCATGCAGGGCAGCGGGAAGGGATCGGGAGATATCCCCCGGCTCCTCAATGCTCCGCCTTGCCGGTTACATAAGGATAATCGTGCAAACAATCGAGGGGGAAATGATATGCTTTGGGATCTCTTAGCCAGAACGATGTTTTTTTACGCCCCGGAAATTTAAAACTGAACCCGCTTCTAAAAAAATGCCGCCGTCTTTAAATTTTCTCCAGGTCATCGGCATAAACCTTTACGCCAATGCTCCTGCCAAGGATATCCATGTTGATCATGAGCCTGTACCCGTCCTCTTTTTTGATCACTGTTCCGGAGGCCCCTTTGAACGGCCCGCTTTTGACCGTAACCCGCGCACCCTCGTTGATGCCTGGATAGATGTCAATATCGCTTCCGTTCTCTATCATTATCCTGAGGGAATCCATCTCATGCTCTGGGACTGGAAGGGGCGTCCCCATCTCTCCTGACACAAGACTCACAACACCTTTTGCCCTGAGGACCCTTACAAAGCCGGTGGGTGTCGGGCTGACCCTGACGAACAGGTATCCAGGGAAAAGAGGGAACTCAACCTCTTTGCGGCGGTCCTTCCAGCGGCGCATTTTCTTCACGACAGGCAGATAGGACTCCACCCCTTTTTTCTGCAGTTCCCTGTATGCGACACTCTCATGTTTTGATTTCACATATATGGCATACCAGTTAGTCATCATGTTTTCCATTTGATATTAAAAAGCAATTAGCTTGCCAGCAGACTTCTTTCGGGCATTCCAGAGGAACGATAGGAAAACTGCAAATAAACAGGCCATGAAAGAAAAGACTGATGTCCTGCAGGCCCAGACAAAATGATCTCGAATGCCCCTTGAGGATACAACCTGTTTACCACGGATACAAAGAACGTTACATTTTTATCCTTGAAACACCGGGCCCCTATCGGAAAAAATTCTTTATCCTCCGGCACACAAAAGAGACATCTTCCTCTTTCATCAGGGGCTCAATGGGCAGACTCAGCACTTCCGCAACTGCCTTTTCGCTGTGGGAGAGGGCTCCGGCTCTCAGAGCCCTTCCGTTCTGAAAAACTCCCATATTGTGCAGGGGGACAGGATAGTAAACCATAGTTCCGATGCGGTTTTCGGACAAATACGCGTGCAGGGAATCGCGATTTCCACCTTTCACCCGTATAGTGTACTGATGGAACACATGATTGAATCCGGCTGTTTCCACGGGCAGCTCAATCTCCCTTATGCCTGCAAGTCCGCTCTGGTATAATGAGGATATTTTTTTTCTCTTTGTATTGAACTCATCTATGTACTTCAGTTTGGCAAGAAGCACCGCGGCCTGAAGGGTGTCCATTCTCGCGTTGTAACCAATGTGGTCCACGTTGTATTTATCCCTGCCCCCGTGTTTAAGGAGCATGCCAGCCAGTTCCGCGGTATCATCGTCATCCGTTGCGACCATTCCCCCGTCGCCGAAGCCGCCCAGGTTCTTGGACGGGAAAAAACTGAAGCAACCTGCATCGCCTATGGACCCGAGCTTCCTTCCTTTCCAGTCTGCACCGAAGGCCTGGGCTACGTCCTCAACGATGAACAGTCCGTTTTCCCGTGCCAGGGGAATTATTTCATCCATATCGCAGGATTGGCCGTAGAGGTGCACCGGGATGATTCCCGCGGCCCTCCCTCTGTTTCCGGAAATATATTTTTTTATTCCTTCAACGCTTATATTGTAAGTGCAGGGATCTATGTCCACAAAAACCGGAGTCGCTCCGGCGCGGAGTATCGCATCTCCGGTGGCCGTGAACGTGAATGGAGTGGTCAGCACCTCATCCGATCTGTCGAAAAACTCTGTGCCCTTCCTTTTGATGGCCAGGGAGCGCAGTGCCAGGACAAGGGCCTCCGTCCCAGAGGAACAGCCTATGCAATGCTTTGTTCCCAGGTATTCCGCCACATTCTGTTCCAGTTCCTTCACTTCCGGACCGAGTATCCATTTCTGATGGTTCAGGCACTTGGCGATAGCAGAATCAATGTCTGCCTTCATGTATTCGTACTCAAGCCGCAGGTCCAGCATAGGGATATGTCTCATTCAGATGGTCTCCTTCACAGGGTAAACACCGTCATCATTCTGCCTGTAGGCGCTGCCGCACCTGGGACAAGACGCCGCGCCAGCATTGAATTCCTTAAGCGGCACCCCGCACTTGCAGACCCAGCCTATGCGCCTCGCCGGCACTCCGGCCATCAAGGAATAGGGTTGAACATCTTTTTTAACCACAGCGCCCGCTCCTATCAAACAGTATTCACCAAGAGTGGTCCCGCAAACAATGGTCGCATTTGCGCCTATCGTCGCGCCACGTTTTATGACCGTCGGGAGGAACTCGTTTTTTCTCTCAACGAAGGCCCTTGGGTTGTAGACGTTCGTAAAGACACAGGAAGGGCCGCAGAAAACTTCATCCTCGATCTTTATTCCCTTATACAGGGCGACGTTGTTTTGCACCTTGCATCTGTCGCCTATCTCCACATCCGGGCCAATCATCACGTTCTGGGCTACGATACAGTTTTTGCCGATTCTTGAGCCTTTCAGCACATGAGAGAAATGCCATATCCTGCTGCCTTCGCCTATCTCTGCACCTTCATCCACATACGCTGATTCATGGACGAAAAAGTCCGTTTCCTTACCGGCCTTTGGCACGCCTCTTTTTTCTGAGAGCGACCGCTCTGCCCTTTCGAGCACCTTAAGGACTCTGAGCCCCTCCTTGCTATCGGTATCCGGGGTTTTTCTGTCCTGAATGCGCTCCATGAAATGGAGGAGTTCCTCTTTCAGGGGTTCCCTTTTTTCCAGCCTGATGACCTGGTAATCCGCTTTTTTGGCGACCGGGACCTTCCCCTCTTTCCACTCGATCTCGTGCGGGTACAGGAAAAGCTTCTCTTCGCTGACATCATCAAAAACTGCCATCGCCTTGGAGCCCACGACAACCAATTTCTGTTCCTTGAAAGGATGCAGCCAGCTCACAAATATATGGCTGTTAACTCCGTTTGAGAACTTGAGCTCGGTAATGGTGGTGTCGTAAACGCCATTGCTCAGATAGTCCCCCCCGAAGGCCTCAACGCCCATGGGCTCTTCTCCGCCCATAAGCATCAGTATTACCGAGATGTCATGCGGGGCGAAACTCCACAGGATATTTTCCTCCGTGCGGAGTTTCCCGATATTGAGACGGTTTGAATATATATACTGGATCTTTCCAAGTGCTCCGCCGGAGATAAGCTTTTTTAGTCTTATGACCGCCGGGTGATACTGCAGGATATGGCCTACCATCAGGACCCGGCCTTCCTCGCCGGCTATCCTGGCCAGGGCTGCTCCTTCCTTCACGGTAAGTGCAAGGGGTTTCTCGACAAAGACATCTTTTCCGGCCCTGAGAGCGTCCCTAACAGTGCTGTAATGTGTAGCCGCCGGGGTTACAACCGCTATTGCCTTTATTTCAGGGTTGTCCAGCAGTGACTTGAAAGAAGATGTATATACGGCATCAGGGAATTTTTGCTTCCTCTCGCGCAGGATGCCGTCATCGGCATCGCAGGCGGTATGCAACGCACCCAGTTCGTACAGGTTCCTGAGAATATTTTTGCCCCAGTAGCCGAGACCCACCAAGCCTATATTTTTTTCAGGCATATTAATCCTTTCAAAAAAATTAGCGGATTTCTAAAAATCCCGCATATTTTTGCATCAGACCCGGGCCAGGACTGAAATTATCCTGACCGCAGCGTTGCCATCACCATAACAGAAATTGTCCGCTAAGGGACTATGCGGACCCGTGTAATTCTTATACAGTATGTTCCAGCCGCTTTCCACGGTTTCCACCCATTCGGTCTCGTCACGCAAGGTGATGCAGGGTACCTTCAGCCAGAAAGCCTCTTTCTGGAGCCCTCCGGAATCGGTAAGCACGAGCGTGCTTCTGGAAAGAAGTTTCAACAGATCAAAATGGCCCATGGGACCGGTTATTTTTATGTTTTCCCTGAACGGGTTCCCATTCTCAAGGATTTTTTTGGCCGTCCTCGGATGCGCCGGGAAAATAACAGTCCTGCCCTCTGAGACCCCGTTTACGAAACCAGCTATTTGACGAAATCTTTCCGGCTCATCCGTGTTCTCGGCGCGGTGCAGGGTCAGAAGAAAGTACTCTTTGCTTTTAAGCGGCAAATCGTCCATAACAGAGGATTTTTTTGCTATCTTCATAGAGTGCAACAGCACATCATACATAACGTCCCCCACGTTGGCCACAATCGGCTCATCGGCTGACACAGGCATTATTGGTCCGCATGGTAACGGATTGCTTTCGCTGCCGTCCGGCTTGAAACCCTCTTTCATAAGGTTCGAAACCGCGTTTTTCCCCGGACATAACAGGTACGATGAGACATGGTCCGTGAGCACACGGTTTATCTCCTCCGGCATTTTTTTGTTATAACTCCTGAGTCCAGCCTCAATATGGGCAACCGGGATGTGCAGTTTAGCCGCAGCCAGTGCGCCTCCCAGGGTGGAGTTGGTGTCCCCGAAAACTATTACCATATCCGGCTTTTCCTTCATCAGGACCTGCTCCGTCCTGTCCATGATCTGTCCTGTCTGTGCGCCGTGGCTTCCAGAGCCCACCCCAAGGTGATATTCCGGTTCCCGGATGCCAAGCTCATCAAAAAATATCCTGGACATGGCATAGTCGTAATGCTGCCCCGAATGGATGAGGATATCCGAAACCGGCCTCCATGGATATTCCTTATTATGGCTTTCGATTGCCCTGGCCAGCGGAAAATATTTTAAAAATTGCGGGCGTGCTCCCACTATAGTGGCAGCTTTAAAAACGGGTTCCGCCAAGATCAGGCCCTTCTTACTTTTCCATTCCAGGCCAGCCTGTTTTTTATGAGGTTCCTGGTATCTATGACTATCTGCGAGTTGCCCGCTATGAAATCAGGGTCATAGGCTGAATGGTCGGTGGCTATAACCGCGCAGTCATAGCCTTGGAGGTTCTCTGCCGTCAGCGGTATGGACTTCTTGTCCAGATCATATTTCCGCAGCTTTGCTATCTGCGGTATGTGCGGATCGTTGTAGTCTACCTGGGCGCCTTTTTCTGTCAATAGCCCCATAAGCTTAAGCGAGGGAGATTCCCTCATGTCGTCGACGTCTTTTTTATAAGCCGCGCCGAGCACGAGAACTTTTGCCCCTTTTATGGTCTTGCCCTTCCCGTTCAGGACTTCCGAGATCTTTTCCACCACGTAATACGGCATGGATGTATTTATCTCTCCGGCAAGTTCGATAAATTTGGTGTGTATGTCGTACTGCCTGGCTTTCCATGTGAGATAAAATGGGTCTATGGGGATGCAATGACCGCCTAGGCCGGGACCCGGATAGAACGCCTGGAAACCGAAAGGCTTTGTCCTAGCGGCGTCGATGACCTCCCATACGTCTATGCCCATTCTGTCGAAGAGGACTTTAAGCTCGTTGACCAGCGCTATGTTTACGGCACGATAAATATTTTCAAGGAGTTTTGCCGATTCAGCCACCCTTGTTGATGAGACGGGAACAACCTTGTCAACGATCTTGCTATACATATAGACGGCTTTCTCGAGACACGCAGGCGTATAGCCGCCTACGACCTTTGGTATCATGCGCATGGAAAAATGGCCGTTATTCGGGTCCTCGCGCTCCGGGGAGAACGCAAGATGGAAGTCCACTCCCGCCTTGAGCCCGGTCTCCTCAAGTATCATTCTCATGTCCTCATCTGTCGTCCCCGGATAGGTGGTAGACTCAAGGATGATGACCTGGCCTTTTCTCAGGTATCTGGCTATGGTCCGAACGGTATCCAGGACGTACGAGAGGTCCGGTTCCCTGTGTTCATCCAACGGGGTCGGCACGCATATTACGATATAATCCATCTGGGTCAGCTGCGAAAAATCGGTTGTTGGAGTGAAACAATGCAAATTCTTACTGATAGCGGAAGACTCTATATGTTTTATGTAGCTACTGCCTTCCTTGAGCATTCTTATTTTTTCCCGGTCCTTGTCAAAACCTGTAACAGTGAACCCCGCCCGGCACATTTCAAGAACAATAGGCAGTCCCACGTATCCCAGACCTATTATTCCGGCGTTCAAATGTTCACGCTCTGCGTCTTTTTTTAAACCGTTTTCCATTTCCGTTCACTCCGCCTTTCGTAATTGCGCAGCCTTCATGGCGTTGCGGCCTTCTCAGCCTTAAATAGCAATTACTGTACCTATTTTCAATATTGGAAAATAGACTCTGAGAGCTGTTTTATTTGCAATCTGACCAGGCAGAAAAGGAATGCATGTTACGCGGAGATCTGAGCTGTTTATTATGGATACATCTGTATCTTAGGACTTTGTGGAAAAAAGAAACAAAGGGGATAAATGGACTTTGTTCTTTTAGCCTGCTTACCGGGATGCCCCGGCAGCGCGGCCATGTCCGGAGGGAATACAGAGCCTGATGGTAGTGCCTACGTCCTGCCTGCTTTCTATCTGCAGTCTCCCTCCGTAGTAACGGATTATCTCACGGGTAAGGAAAAGGCCGAATCCCTTGCCTTTGGCCTTGGCTGCAAGGCTGCAGCCGGCCGGGTAATTCCCGCCGGCAGGGTTCCCTATGGCCATCCCCAGTATGCCCGCACCAGTGTCTGATATTGCGATTACCGCAAACCCGCCGTCAGGCGAATCGCCATCCTTCTCGAAAAAAGTACTTACTGAGAGGGTCCCCCCACTGCTCATGGCCTCCAGTGCGTTGTTGACAACATTCAGGATGGCCTGTTCGAGCTGAAAGGGGTTTATGAAAACAAGGGGCACGCCGCCGTAACGGAATCTGGATTTCACGTCTTTCGAAATGGACTGCAGCGAAATAAAAACCTCAATTTTTTTTACTATCTGGTTCAGGTCGACCTCCTGCGCGGCCTCGGCTATGGAGGTGCTCAGAAAACTGGTTATGAACTTGTCCAGGCGGGTTATCTCATCCTCCATAAGGTTCGTAAACTCAAGCAGCGGCTGCTCAGACGGATACCTGTCCCGCAGGTAGACCACGGCGCCTTTGATGGCATTAAGCGGGTTCCTGACGCCGTGGGCAAGTATCGAGGCGATCTTACCTATGTCAATGAGGGGCTGGGAGTTATGGAGCTGACTAGCGAGTTCGCATGAATTCTTGGGATAAATAAATACCTTTGCGCCGGGCCGGGGTCTGCGCGGGCGAATTACGACGTCGGCAAAGAACTGCCCATTTGAAAATTTGAAGCATTTATCTTTGAGCCTCACGGGCGCCTCGCCGCGAGCCGCCATAAGGACTGCATCCTTCTTCCCGATGGTAATCCTCGGAAACACTTCATAGTATTTCCTGCCTATCGAATTTGCCCGATCGAAACCGAACAACCCCGACAGGCTGTCTTCAAACCAGTCTATGCGCAGCTTTCCGTCAGTGCTGAATTTGTGTGATCTTTTCATATGCAAAAGGGCGTCACATTATCTTTTTAGTCCAATCCGGCTGAAACTTCAAGAGAAATTTTTCATTCCCTGATATCTTGATCCAAATAAATAAAAATCCCCGGCACCGCACTTTCGGAGCAACTTTGCAACGTGCGTTCGGGAATATTTCTTGCTACTATTATTCCAGAGGCATGATCCTGAATGCAGTTCTATTCTCACAAACTGCAAGCCAAAGCAAGGAGAAAAAAATAATGTGCGGCATAGTCGGATACATAGGGGACAGAAGCGCTCTTACGGTGCTGATGGACGGACTAAAAAGACTTGAATACAGGGGCTACGATTCTGCTGGCGTGGCATATATAAACGGAAAAGGCATCGAGATAAAAAAAACAAAGGGGAGAATCGAAGACTTGCGTAAGATTCTGCCTCTGCCTGTGCCGGAAGCAAGAATAGGCGTGGGCCATACGCGGTGGGCTACCCACGGCGCTCCCTCCGACAGAAACGCACATCCGCACACCTGCGGAGGGGTTGTGGTAGTCCACAACGGCATCATCGAAAACTACCGGGACTTGAAGGCGAGGCTCGTCGCGGATGGACACGAGTTTTCTTCCGACACGGACACAGAGGTGATACCAAGACTCATCTCAAGCTATATGAAAAAGGGCCTGCCTTTTGAAGACGCCATAAAAAGGGCTGTCTCAGATTTAAGGGGCTCTTATGCTCTGGGCATAATCAACCAGGAATGCCCGGAAAAGCTTTATGCCGTCAGGAACGGGAGCCCGCTTGTTATTGGAGTGGGTCTGGATGAATTTTTCTTTGCCTCTGATATACCGGCGTTCCTGCAGTTCACAAAAAGGTTCATATTCCTTGAAGACGGGCAGATGTGCGTCATGAGCAAGGGGCGCGCAAGGCTGGAGCCCCTTGCAGCGCATGCATCCCAGAGAAGTGCGGACGTTATCGTACCTTGGATGACGGAAGGAGACAGCCAAAAGGTCGTGGATATCGAATGGACCCCGGAGATGGCCGAAAAAGAGGGGTATGACTATTTCATGCTCAAAGAGATTTACGAGCAGCCAAGGACGGTCCGGGACACTATGCGCGAATGGCTGGACAACCCCGTCATGATGCTCGATTCACTTGGACTCACGCCTAAAATGATCCTGGGGCTAAGGAGACTCCATATAGCTGCGTGCGGGACATCCTATCACGCCGCACTTGTCGCCAAATACATCATTGAGTCACTTGCCCACTTACCCGTCGACGTTGAAATCGCATCGGAGTTCAGACATAGGGAGCAGCTGATTGAAAAGAACAACCTTTTCATCTCTATAACACAATCCGGCGAGACCGCCGATACCCTTGCCGCCCAGAGAGAGGCCTCGAAAAAAGGGGTCTTTACCATGACGATATGCAACGTAGTTGGGAGCACAGCCTCAAGGGAAGCGGATGCCGTGCTCTATACAAGGGCAGGCCCCGAGATCGGCGTTGCCTCCACAAAGGCCTTCACGGCGCAGTTGGCAGCCCTTTGCCTTATTGCCATTGTGCTGGGAATGAAAAGGGGAAGGCTTATCGCCGCCGAGGCAGAAACACTAACCTGCCAGCTTAAAAAGATGCCTTCACTTATTGAAAAGGCGCTTGCGTGCGAAAAGCAGACAATGGAAATCGCCTCCAAGATAAGGGGCTCGCGCAGCATGCTCTACCTGGGCAGGGGGATAAACTACCCTATAGCCCTGGAGGGCGCACTCAAACTAAAGGAAATATCCTATATCCATGCGGAGGGATATCCCGCCGGTGAGATGAAACACGGCCCTATAGCCCTTATTGAAAGCGGGCTGCCAGTGGTGGTCGTAGCACCGATGAACAACCTCTATGAAAAAACGCTTTCAAACATAGAAGAGGTGAAGGCAAGAGGAGGAAGAGTTATCGTCATTACGGATGAGCCGCCGGGTTTGCGCGCCATGGCGGACGAAGTTATCGAGGTGCCGCCGGCCCATCCGGCGCTTTCACCTTTTTTAAATGTGATACCGCTGCAGCTTCTGGCATTCTGGAGCGGGGTTTTGAATGGCAACGACGTGGACAAGCCCAGAAACCTGGCAAAGAGCGTGACGGTGGAATAAAAGGCTTTTCTTTTTCGGGTCCGGCAAAAGCAAAAATTCAAAATAAAAAAAAACAGACTACCGTTTTTTTTATTTTGAGGGCGCTATGCCAGCTTCCTCTCCCAGTTCCAGGCAGTTCTTATTATATATTCCAGGTCGTCATGCGAGGGGGTCCACCCGAGAACGGATTTTATCTTTTCATTGCCAGCCACGAGCGCCGGCGGGTCACCTTCCCTCCTGCCGGTCTCCACGACATTGAAATCCACGCCCGTGCATTTTTTTGCCTCAGCAACCACCTCCCGCACTGAAAACCCATGCCCGTAGCCGCAATTAAGAGCAACACTTGCGCTCCCTTCTGAAAGATAATTCAGGGCCAGTACATGTGCATGGGCCAGGTCTTCCACATGAATATAGTCTCTTATGCATGTGCCGTCAGGAGTGGGGTAGTCAGTCCCGTATATCTCCAGCCCGTCCTGTTCTCCTTTGGCCGTTTTAAGCGCCCTCGTTATAAGATGGGTGGCGTTCCTGTACGCCTGCCCTATGCGCCCCTCGCCGTCCGCGCCGGCCACATTGAAATACCTGAGGGATGCGTACCGGAAAAAACCGTCGTAAGCGGCGGAAACATCCTTCAAAATAAGCTCGTTCATCATCTTGGAGGTCCCGTATGGGTTGATCGGGGCAAGCGGGCCGGACTCCTGGACAGGCGGCTTGGCGATCCCGTATACGGCGGCCGTCGAGGAGAATATGAGCCGGCCCACCCTGGCATCGAGCATCGCCTCAACCAGGTTGAGCGTGCAGGCCGTATTGTTCTGATAATATCTTACCGGGGATGCAACGCTTTCGGGCACCACGATGGAAGCTGCAAAATGCATTACTGCGTCAGGGCGGTATTCTTTCAGCACGCGGCCAAGTGTGGGTCTGTCCTCCAGGCCGGCAACCACCAGCCTCCCGTGCAGGACCGCCCATTCGTTGCCTGTCGACAGGTTGTCATATACCAGCACATCATGGCCTCTTTCACCGAGCGCCTTCACCACGTGGCTTCCTATATAGCCCGCGCCACCGGTTACAAATATCTTCATCAGACCCCCCGGAGAAAATAAAAAATCAATATTTTAATTTTCGGCATATCCGAGCTTTTCGTATGTTACCAAAATATGGCAGGAATAAAAAAGAAGTGTCTTTTATGCGGGGACTTGGCCCGGTCCGATGTCCTTCAGTCTCTTGTAGAATGTCTTTCTGGAAATGCCCAGCATCTTTGCGGCCTTTGATTTGTTGCCGCGGCACTCTTCAAGTGCGTTCATAACTGCCTGGTCTTCGAGTTCCCTCAGGGTCTGCGCGCCCCTTTCAGCGGGGTTCGGCGCCTGGGAGGACACTGGAGGTGCGGACGCTGGCGCCTCTGTTCGGGAGGCGAAGAGCTCATCCGGCACATCGCGCAATGATATCTTTCCTGTCCTTGACAGAACGACCAGTCTTTCAAGGACGTTTCTCAGCTGCCTGATATTGCCGGGCCAGGAATAATCACAAAGCATGGCCATGACCTCATCTGAAACCTGAACATCCTTTTTTTCCCTTTCAGAGAACTCCCTTATGAATTCGCCGGCCAGAACCGGGATGTCCCCTTTCCTTTTTCTAAGCGGAGGCACGGAAATATGGACAACGTTTATCCGGTAGAAGAGGTCCATCCTGAAATTTCCAGCCTGGACGTCTTTTTCGAGGGAGCTGTTAGTGGAGGAAACCAGCCTGAAGTCCACCTTTATTTTTTTCCCGCCCCCCAGACGCTCCAGTTCCCTTTCTTGGAGTACCCGGAGAAGTTTAGCCTGCAGCGGAAGGCTAAGCTCGCTTATCTCGTCAAGCAGAATGGTCCCCGAGGACGCCTCCTCGAATTTCCCCATCCTCCTGGAAACTGCGTTGGTGAACGCTCCCTTCTCATACCCGAAAAGTTCAGATTCAAGCAGCTCGTGGGGTATGGCCGCGCAGTTTACCGCCACAAAAGGCCTCTGTTGTCTAACTCCGCCATAGTGCAGCGCCCTGGCTATAAGTTCCTTACCGGTGCCGGTCTCCCCTGTAATGAGTACGCTGGAGGTCGTGTCTCTGACGGACTCCACCGTCTCCAATATCTTTTTCATGCCGGGGTCGTCTCCCAGTATCCTGACGCCACCCGGCAAAATGCCGTTCTCGGGCGGAGGGGGGGCGCAGAGGTTCATTCTCCGCGACCGGATCGTCCTTGCGAGAACCCCGGTTTTTTGGAGAGACCGGAAGGTCAGCAGAGTGCGGCGCGTATTGATCGCTTTTGAAAGCACGCCTTTGAGCTTTGTATAATCCGGAGGTTTTATGAAGTAGTAATATGCTCCTTCGGTGATAGTGCTGACGGCGGATTCCACCGTGCCATAGCCGGTAAGGAATATTATCGGGATGTCCGGATGGTCCTCTCGGATAGTCTCAAAAAACTGCATACCGTCAAATTCCGGCATTCTCAAATCCGTTATGACCGCGTCCAGCGATTCTGTTTTTACCAGGTTAAGGGCCTTGCGGGCATCGCAGGACTTAAAGACGCGGTAACCATCGATCGAAAGGATTTCGGAAAGGACTTTTACTGCGTTCGGTTCATCGTCAACTATAAGCACGTTACCGGTATTCTCAGCCATTTCCATTCCCCCTCTTCTGCTTCTAAAAAAACCTTTCCAGACCAAGCCCCGCCCGCATTCACCCTAATTTTTTGTGACATCCGGCACTGGATTCTATGTGCGGCATTTCTCCATCAAACCGCTTGGAAAAAAATTCTTAAATACAGGATTCGCCTTTCAATCAAAAAAATTCCTGGATTTTTTTGCCTGTGGGCACCACGAGTTATGAGCAGAATTTAGATGAAAATGGCCGATGTTGCAATCCCCCATTTGGGAGAATCAGGCGGGCTTGCCAGGGAGGAAAACGGGTTTCCGTTAAGGGAGGAAAATCCTAGATAACGAACCCTTTAAAGGGTTCGTCGGGGTTTTGTTTTGAGTGCCCTCCGGAGTCAGGCGGGAACGCCCCTCCGTTGCGATACGTGAATTTCCCGTTCGGACTGATCTCTATATTCCGGACACCAGCCTCATCCACGGCGGATACTTTTGTTGTTTTAAAATCCATTCCGGCATGCCAGGACACGGTCTTGTTTTTCCCGTTCATCTTGGCGGAATAAAGCGCCTTATCCGCCTGTACGATTATGCTTTCGATCGATTCACCGCACTCGGGGTACATCGCTATGCCCGTGCTTACTGTCAGCCTTGAAACCGGTCCTTCCTTTACTCCCGGCAGAACCATGACGCTGATGTTGTTCCTGATCCGTTCAAGGACATGAAAGGCCTCGTCTTTGCCGGTCTGGGGCATTATTATCGCAAACTCTTCACCACCGATCCGGACCAGTATATCGTTTGCCCTTATCGAGTTTGCCATTATATTTGCCACCTCTCTCAGGGCATAGTCTCCCGCAAGGTGGCCCTGGGTGTCATTGAGCACCTTGAAATCATCCAGATCCAGTATGGCGAGGGAGAAATTAAGGTTGTACCTCATTGCCCTGCGATGCTCCTCCTCAAGCCTCACGTCGAAATAACGTCTGTTGAACAGTCCGGTCAAGGGGTCGGTTATCGACAACTCCCTCATCTGTTCCGATATCCTGTGGCAATCAGACAGTTTTAAAAGCAGGGAGGCCTGCACCGCAAAAGGAGTGAGCACCGAAAGGTCCTTCTCCGTAAAGGTCTCCCCGCCCTCCTTGTCCGCCACGTTAAGAATGCCCATTGTCTCACTAGATATCTTCAACGGGATGCTGATGCATGACTGTGTCTTGAAAAGGGGTTTTGAGGTTGAGGTAAAGCTCCTCAGCTTCTCCTCGCTGTCTATCAGGACAGGCAAACCCTGCTCATAGACCTTTCCCGCAACACCCTCCCCTATCCTTATCTTCACATCCTTCATGAGCCACTTGTTCACACCTTTTACAGAAATCACGTTCAGGGCATCGCCCTGCTCATCAAGGAGCATCACGGAACATTTCTCCGCTCTCACCAGAAAGGCAGCCTCATTGACTATCTGGTCGCAGAGGGCCTGACGGTCCCGGTAATGGGAAAAAAGCTCCATCGTCTTGCCGGTTATGAGGTTTAGCCCGTCAGAGCATTTCACGTACTCCTCGCCCAACTGCCTTACGCCAAAGAGATAGGCCGACAGCTTGCAAAGCTCCCCTATGGAGTCAAATGCCTCACGGTCCAGCAGGGAATTGAATATCCCCAGGAAACCGAAAAAACCTGTCTGCGAATGTATGGGGAAGAGATACATGGAAATTATCTCATCCGGGAACCCCGAATGCTTGAGTTTAAAGCTGTCTATAGCCGAAACCGGAGATCTCGACTGAATGGCGTTAGACACAAGATAATTGTCCTTGGAGAGCTTGAGCCTCTTAATGGAATCCCTGGCGCGCCCCCCCGCCGATTCCGGGCAGAAATAGTCCTTTGACGGCGCAAATATGGCGGCTGTATCCACATTGAACAGAAATATGACGGTGTCCACTATGATCTGCCGGATATCCTCTATGGTGGCGTCTGATTTTATATTGGCCGCAAGACTTATGATCGTTTTGGACCACTGCCACCGCTTGCTGAGCTCCCCCTTCTCATATCCCGAAGATATAATGTCCTCCAGGAGGGGTTTTACGGATTTGATGTAATTCTCGATCGTTTGGGAGCTCATGAACCGCAGATCTTTCTTCCACTCCTCCATGCCCCGGTTCGTTACACCGAATATCCCGCCCTTTTCATCATAGAACCTGGCGAAATCCTCTTCCAGCATGTAAAAACCCTCGCAGAGCGCGACCAGAGTGATATCCTTGTACCGTATCGGCATAAAAACATGGTATTGCATGGTGAATCCCTGAATAAGAAAAGACTTCGTGTTCTTCAGGGTAAGTTTCAGGTATTTCGATTGGAACGCATTGTACAACTCCTGCCCTTTTTTGCTCATTTTTATGGAAGACAGAAGGGGATCTTCACTTGAAGCAGGGACCAGCAGGTTTTCCCTGTCGTCGTAAAGAGAAAAATCGAGGCCAGTGAGGCTCGAAAGGGATCTTAAGGCCTTCGTCAAAAATTGTATATCTATGAGATGGTTCATATACCGGTTCTTAAGCAATATCTGTACCCGCGAACTTCCATAGAGATCAAACAGCCCCTGAAAAGAACTTTTTTTTGAGCCGATCTATTGTAAACCAACAAAATTCTAAATTTCTACTTCTATTTTTACACCTGCGCATATTGCCCCAAACTTTAAAAAAACAAAGTAATCTATTGAATAAATTGCCTTTTTTTTGAGTGAAAAAACACATATGCACTTACAAAAAACGGCAACTTCGCACAGAAAATGACAGGTGTGTCAAAGAAATACTGAAATGCGTATATCCTTTAAATTAAACTTACGCTATGCCCTTTTTTTAGGGTATAATGATTTGCAAAATGCAAGACCTCGGACCGAAACAATCAAAGAGGCACTTCGCTACCAGGGAACTGCGTTATTCGGTCGCCTTCATAGTCATCTCCTCATTAGTGGCGGGAGTGGGTTTCATCGTTCTTGCCAAGGCCCTGAACACCGTGATCAGCCCGGGCATTGTGCCCGTTATTATAATGGTGGGATACGCCGGCCTCGTCCTGCTGCTTACAATGGTATTTTCCCATCGTTTCGTAGGCCCGTTTCAGAGGCTGAAGATGGAGATGAGGATCATCCTGTCCGGCAATTACTCCGGCAGGCTCAAAGTTAGGAAACGTGACGACTTATACATAAAATCCTTCATTGAGGAGGTCAATCACGTTTTAAATGAATTCGAAAAAATGCACCTCCTTAAAGAAAGCCTCATAAAAACAGTAGACGAGGACCTGGAGGCGCTTTCAGGCAACCTTGGCTGCCAGGACATGACCAAAGAAGAACTCCTGAACACTATCGAATCCTGCCGGAATAAAACAAGAGCAACACTAAAAAAATACCGGTACAAATACGAGAGGAAAGAAAACTAGACAAACGAAAGCGCCGTAAAGAGAAACACAGCCACGCTGATCCAGCCGTTCATATTGAAAAAAGCCATATCCAGTCTGCTCAGATCGTTTTCCTTCACCAGCGAATGTTCGTAGACAAACAGTCCTGAAACGACAAGTAGGCCCCACCAGTATACGGGACCCATGGCCATGACGGCTCCGGCCGCTGCAAGCATAAGGACGCTCAGTATATGGAAAACCCTCGCTGCCGCGAGCGACCTTTTTATGCCGAACCGGGCCGGCACTGAATAAAATCCGTGGCTCCTGTCAAAATCGATGTCCTGCAGGGCGTACAATATATCGAAGCCGGCCAGCCAGAAGACAACGGCCAGGGCAAGGAAGACTGCAGACTCACCCACCCGTCCGCGAACTGCTATCCAGGCCCCCAAAGGGGCTAAGGAGAGGGCAAGTCCAAGGAAAAAATGGGACGTCCAGGTAAACCTTTTCGTATAAGAATAAAAGATCACAACCGCTATGGCCACGGGGGAAAGCGCAAGACACAGCGTGTTCAGCCTCCACGCGGCAAATACAAGAAGCGCAAAGGAAACTAAAGCAAAAACAAAAACCTCGGCCAGACCAAGCCTGCCCGACGGCAGTTCCCTTTTGCTGGTCCTGGGATTCATGGCGTCTATCTTGCGGTCAACTATCCGGTTCACGGCCATGGCCCCCGATCTCGCGCCAACCATAGCCAGCGTGATCCATAAGAGCTTACCCACCCTTGGCATGCCATCCGAAGCCATAACCGCCGCTGTAAACGCAAATGGAAGGGCGAAAACGGAGTGGGAAAATTTTATCATCCTTAAAAAAAGAACCAGGCGCCTGATCATGAGACCCTGTTTTGAACCAGATGCACCGGGGAAAAGAAAACCGGCTTTTCATTTTTTTTTTCGGGTCTTTTATTCACTTGACCAACCCGAAAAGAGAGAGGTTGACCTGCGGTCTCCTGGGATCATTGCTTGAAACAAGGACATTCTTAACGACGTAGCCTTTCTCTCCCTTCGTATTTACATTTACGATGATGGAGCCTGTCTGATCCGGTTTGAGGGTTGCCGAACTGGCAAGCGCCGCCGTGCAACCTCAGCCAGGCCTGAGCCCTTCTATCTCAAGCGGCTGGTCACCTTTGTTCGTGACGATGAACTTGCCCTGAACCTCCGTTCCGGAAACGGCCTTCCCGAAATTGAGAGCCTCTTTTTCAAAAACGATCCTGGGCTGGGCCAAAAGCTCTCCCGGCAAAAAAAATAGCGGAAAAATAAAAAATGCCAGGCTCATGGCAATGACGGCAAAAAACCTGGGCACTGCTCTAAACATCCTGTAATTATAAAACATTTTTTTTCTCCGGGCTATTTGAAAGAATTGGAGCGCATTTATTATATTAATAGGTTAGAGAGTATCCTCATGGAAAGGTTTTAGAGGTTTAATATCGGCTCATGCAAGATTTCATAATAATATCCGGCGCCAGGGAACATAACTTAAAAAATATAGAGCTTCTGATACCCAGGCAAAAGACGACGGTAATAACTGGCCCGTCCGGCTCCGGGAAGAGCACCCTTGCCATAGACACCATTTATGCTGAGGGCCAGCGCCGTTATGTGGAGAGCCTATCGCCCTACGCAAGACAGTTTCTGGGAGAACTGAGGAAGCCGGATGTGGATTCCATAGAAGGTCTCTCTCCTTCGATTGCCATAAACCAGAAGACGGTGACAAGGAGCCCCCGGTCCACCGTGGGTACCGTAACAGAGATATATGATTACCTTAGGGTACTCTACACAAGGACAGGAAAGGCCTTCTGCTACCGGTGCGGATCGCCGGTTTCCGGACAGGGGCCGCAGGACATAATAAGCACCATCGGGGAACTCCCCGCAGGCACGCGGTTCCAGGTGCTTTCTCCTATTGTCCAGGACAGAAAAGGCTCTTACAAAAAAGAGCTTCACGAGATGAGGGCCGAGGGTTTTTTAAGGGCCCGCATAGACGGCAAGCTCGTTGACATAACCGGGGAGCTGGAACTGGCCCGCTATAAACGCCATACAATAGAGATTGTGATAGACAGGCTCATAATTAAACCGGGCATTGACAGGCAGCTTAAAAGCGCCGTGGAGATGGCCTTGCACTATTCAGGCAGCGTAATAGTGAACCTCATAGACCGGGGGGAGGACATAGTCTTCAGCAGCCTGGCCGTTTGCCCTCACTGCGGGATCAGCTACCCCGAAATAACGCCGATGTTTTTCTCCTTTAACAGCCGGTCCGGGGCCTGCCCTTCCTGCCGGGGGCTTGGATATGAACTGATCTCCTCCGGCGATGAGTACGAGGAAATAGACCCCGGCAGGCCCTGCCGCGCCTGCAAGGGCATGAGGCTGAGGCCAGAAGCCCTTAGCATAAAAGTGGGCGGCGTGAACATAGGGGAACTTTCCCGTATGACTGCCAGCCGGTCGCTCCAGTTCATAAACGGCCTGAAATTTACGCGCAGGGAAAAGACGATCGCCGATAGGCTTCTTCATGAGATAAAAGAAAGGCTAAGCTTCCTGGCGGATGTTGGCTTGGGCTACCTGACACTTGAGCGCGCCTCCATAACGCTTTCAGGGGGCGAGTCCCAACGGATACGGCTTGCCACGCAGATAGGCTCCTCGCTTACAGGCGTGCTTTACATTCTGGATGAGCCCACGATAGGTCTGCATCCCAGGGATTCAGGGAAGCTCCTTGACAGCCTGCAGAAGCTTAAGGACCAGGGCAATACGGTCATCATCGTGGAGCATGACGAGGAGACCATGCTCCGGGCCGACCACATAGTGGACATGGGCCCCGGAGCGGGCGTCCTGGGCGGAAGCATAGTCGCCTCCGGCGGGCCGCAGGAGATCATCCACAATGAAAATTCTCTTACCGGAAAGTATCTGAAAGGTGAACTCCGTATTCCGCTTCCCGAAAAAAGGAGAAGCCCCAATGGAAAATTCCTGGAGGTGCTTGGCGCCAGGGCCTATAACCTTAAAAACATTGACGTAAAGATCCCTCTTGGGCTGTTCACTTGCGTTACCGGCGTCTCAGGCTCAGGCAAAAGCACCCTTGTAAATGAAATCATCTACAAAGCCCTCGATAAGCAGCTATATGGCGGAAGCCAGAAACCGGGAGATTACAGGGAAATGCGAGGAACGGAGCATATCGAGCGGGTCGTTGAAGTGGAACAGGCCCCCCTGGGGAGAACTCCACGCTCGAATCCGGCCACATATACCGGCATATTCAGCCATATAAGAAGACTTTTCAGCCTGTCACTAGAGGCAAGGATACGCGGTTACGGAGACTCCAGGTTCAGCTTTAACGTCCCCGGAGGCAGGTGCGAGGCTTGCAAGGGCGAGGGGCTCAGGAAGGTTGAGATGCATTTTCTTCCGGACGCGTATGTACCATGTGATGAGTGCAAGGGGCAGCGTTACAACAAGGAGACGCTTGAGATCCTCTACAGGGACAGAAACATATCCGGCGTACTGGAGATGACCATAAACGAGGCACTCGAGTTTTTCAAAAATATTCAGCCGTTAAGGCGCAGGCTCCAGGTGCTTGCGGACGTCGGGCTCGGTTATCTGAAGCTGGGCCAGCCGGCCACTACCCTTTCGGGCGGAGAGGCCCAAAGGGTAAGACTCTCTAAAGAACTTGGGAAAAAGGCCTCCGGCAAGACTCTCTATATCCTCGACGAGCCTACCACTGGCCTTCATTTCGTGGACATAGAGAAGCTTCTTCATGTCCTGAACGGGCTTGTGGAGATGGGCAACACAGTTATTGTCGTGGAGCATAACCTGGACGTAATAAAATCAGCCGATTACCTGATAGACCTTGGGCCCGAGGGCGGAGAGGAAGGGGGATCGCTGGTTTCATACGGCCCTCCTGAGAAGGTCGCCACGGACCATAATTCTTATACAGGGAGAGCCCTTCTTGAAAAATTAAATGACTATCGCGACCATAGTAATCGTATTTCAACGGAGAGGTGAAAACTTGAAGAATCACTTTAACAAATATGCGGTAACTACCCTTTTTTTAAGTCTTTTTATTTTATTTTTGCCTTTAAACTCATGCTCCAGGGCCCCGAAAGAAAAGATATACAGGGAAAGCTCTACCGTGATGGATACTATTGTGACCATCACGGTGGTATCCGATTCGGCCCAAAAGGCCAACAACGCCATAACCGCCGCCTTCGCGGAACTGCATCATCTTGAGAAGCTGATAAGTTTCTGGGACCCCAAGAGCGAGATATCAGAAATAAGCAGGGAGGCTGGAATAAGGCCTGTCAAGGTCTCCCCTGAGACGCTGGACCTGGTGGAAAAGGCGATTTACGTCTCCAGGGAGACCGGAGGCGCTTTTGACGGCACTTTGGGGCCGGTTATAAGGCTTTGGAACATTCCGTACTCAAAAAAGATACCCGATGAGGCGAGCCTGAAAAAGGCTCTGAAGCTTGTGGGCTATCAATATATAAAGATAGACCCGAAAAACTCCACCGTGTACCTTGCCAAAAAAGGCATGTCCTTCGATACCGGGGGCATTGCAAAGGGATGGGCTAATGATTATGCGGAGAAAGTCCTGAAATCCCATGGGATAAAGGCAGGGCTCATTGCATTGGCCGGAGACATAAAGGGCTTTGGACGGAAGCCGGATGGCCACGGCTGGAGGGTTGGCATAGAGAACCCCAGGCCAACGGGCGATAGCGACCGGGTACTTGCAAGCATGGAGCTTCATGACGAAGACATCTCCACATCCGGTGACTATGAGCGGTATTTCATAATAAACGGGGTCAGATATCATCATCTCCTGGACCCAAAGACGGGTTATCCCGCAAGGGGTTTTGAAAGCGTTACCGTCATAGCTCCAAAGGGCGTATGGGCGGACGGTTTCTGCAAAATATTCGTTATGGGACCTAAAGCCGGCCCTGCACTGGCCAAAAAACTCGGGTTCGGGACGATTACCGTCACAAGCGACGGGAAAATCCATGTGTCCGCCAATATAAAAAACAGGGTAACGCTTAACGTAAAAGCCGTACATCAATAAAAGGAGCACTTCTGTTTTTGCAAATGAAAAAAATAAAAATATCCTGTCCGATATGTAAAAAGGAGACAACGTGGCAAGGCAACCCGTGGAGACCGTTTTGCTCCGAGAGGTGCAAAACCATAGATCTTGGCTCCTGGGCGTCCGGGGAATACAGGATAGCCGGGGAAAAAAAGAAAGAGGACGAAGAGGGGTCTTCTGTAGAGGCAACAGGTGACCGGGATGAGACGGAAAATGGATAGCAAGCGTACCCCTGAAAGGCAAGCGGACGAATAACTAACCAAAATTCCCTATATTCGATGCCCGCAGGGCATAATATAACAATTTGTACAACAGGGGGGATAACGCAGTGAAAGGGAAAGACGCCGAGGCCGTCCTTCATGATGCCATAGCGGAAGAGCTGAAAAAGAAACTGAAGCACCAGTATCGGGATATAAAAATAAATCCCGCCGGAGAAAAACTTCATGAGTTCAATGGGCAATATCCGGACATCATCCTTTCCGAGCACGGTATGGTGCTGGCCGTTGTGGAAATAGAGACCGAAAATTCCATTACTGAAAAACCTGATAAAATCAAGATGTGGAAGTCGCTTGCCGGCTCTGGGGCCAGGCTTATCCTCATGGTGCCCAAGGGCATGAAACCCAAACTCGCTTCCATGCTATGGGACGGCGGCCTGGCGGACAAGGCCGCTCTTGGCAGCTACGAAATAAGCATTAACATGCCTTAAAACGGTTTTTTTGTTTGAAATTCAAACAAACAAACAAAAACTCCAGGAGGTGACCCATGGAGGTTAGGACAATGGAGATAAGGATCAGGGTAGGAGAAGTAGACCTAAAGGCCGAACTTCTGGATAATGAAACGGCCAGGGCCATATATGACCTGCTTCCCCTTGAGGGTTTTAACAATGTCTGGGGGGATGAGCTCTATTTCGAGGTGCCTCTTTACATCCCGCCTGACGCCTCCGCCACACAGGATGTAAGCGTTGGAGACATAGGGTACTGGCCTCCCGGAAAAGCCATAGCCATTTTTTTCGGCCCCACCCCGCTAAGTAAGGCCGATGGGAAACCGGTCCCGGCCGGGCCGGTGAATATAATAGGCAGGATAAAAGGAGATGCCGCGCTGCTTAAAAAAGCCAAGGATTCAAATCCGATATATATCGAGAAAATTTTTTGAGGGGGACTACTGGAAGATGCTCAAACTAGCTGTGGCAGGCACGAGAGGGAGGATGGGAAGCCGCATAGCGTCGCTTTCCGGGGAATACGAGGGCGTCATGCTTGCGGGCGCGCTGGAACAAAAGGGCCATCCTGATGCCGGAAAGGACATTTCCGCGCTTCTGGGTCTGGCCGGGCCGTCCGTGCTGATCTCGGAAGACGTCAATACCGCCCTTTCCGGGGCGGATGTTCTAATTGACTTTACCCATCCGGCCTCCACCCTATCCAACCTCAGGGCATGCATCCAAAACGGCAAAAACATGGTCATTGGCACAACGGGATTCAATCCTGGAGAGATGGAGGAGATAAGAAGGCTTTTTTCATCACCTGGGATATCCTGCGTAATGGCGGCCAACATGAGCATGGGCATAAACCTGCTTTTGAAGGTCGTCAGGGACATGGCCCGGGCGCTTGAGGGGGAGTATGACGTGGAGATCATCGAGGCCCACCACAGGCACAAAAAAGACGCGCCGTCAGGGACGGCCCTTATGCTGGCCCGATCAGCGGCGGAGGGTTTCGGCCGGAACCTGGACGATGTCGCCGTCTATGCCAGGAAAGGCATGATCGGGGAAAGGTCCAGGCACGAGATCGGAATACAGACGATAAGGGCCGGGGACATCGTGGGAGAGCACACAGTGATGTTTGGCGGCCTTGGCGAGCGCATCGAGGTGACGCATAAGGCGTCCAGCAGGGACACCTTCGCAAGAGGAGCACTCCGTGCGGCCATGTGGCTGCAAGGCAAAAAACCGGGCCTTTACGATATGCAGGACGTGCTTGGCCTGAAGTGAGCCCTTACGAACCGGGCCTCGTCCTCCCTGCTCTCCAGGTTGCCTTTTAATTTTTCATGGAGCAGGGCCGTAAATATTTTTGAGAAGAGGGGGCCCGGCGCAAGGCCCATCTCAACAAGGTCCTTCCCGGTGAGGAGCGGTTTTATTTTTCTCAGTTCAAGCAGGTAGCGGGTGACCGCCCTCTTCTGTTCATCGGCACTGGCCAGGGACATGGCCAGCAGCAGGCTTTCAAGCGAAAGCGCCCGCATCGCGTCATATATCCGGACGGGGTCTTCCAATGCCTTGCCCGGCGGCAGACGATTTACCAGAAGGTCCTTTGCCTTTGAAATCCCTCCCTTCACCACGGCGCTTGCCCTGCCGGATGCAGAGAGTCTGCGGAGGGCGGACACGATCTCCTTTTCATCTAGACCGCTCAGAAGCGCCATCAGGTAAAGAGCCGGCTTGTCAGGGACCTCGTCCGCGAAAGACAGTCCAAACCACAAAAGGGCATCATGAACGGCCTGGAAAGTCCCGGCCAAAGCGGCGTCATCGTCTTTAAGGGCCGGGTGCAGGACCTTCAACAAACCGTATTCCTGGAGTTTTTTTATCGCCAGTACAGGCTCAGTCTCCCTGAATATAAGAAGCATTTCCTCATAGAGCCTGGAGCCGGAGAGGCGTTCAAAGAGGCCCATCTCCAGAGTCGACTTCAAAAGTTCTTCCGTGTGCGTGGAAAGATCGAACCCGAACCTCACAGCAAACCGCACGGCACGGAAGGCCCTTGTGGGGTCTTCTATAAAGCTCAGATCGTGCAGGGCGCGGATGGTCTTTTCCCTCAGATCGCGCCTTCCCCCGAAGAAATCCACCAGGGCGCCGAAGTCCCTTGGGTTGAGCTTCACGGCAAGCGCATTAATGGTGAAATCCCTCCTCTGCAGGTCACGTTTTATGGACGAGACCGCTACGGTTGGAAGGGCGGCGGGCGTTTCGTAATATTCGGTCCTGGCCGTGGCCACGTCCATCTTCAGGCCATCCGCGACAAGCACGGCGGTGCCGAACCTCTCATGGGTCTTAAGGCGCCCTCCAAGCTTGCCGGCAAGCAGTCGTGCGAAATCTATGCCATTGCCTTCTATGACAAGGTCTATATCCAAGTTCCTCTCGCCTCTCAACAGGTCTCTCACAGAACCGCCCACCATATACGCCTGAAACCCCATCTCCATGGCTGTAAGGCCGGCCAACTTCAATATCTCAACTATCTTTTCAGGGAATTTCTCCCTTATGTTTTTTGCCAGGTTCCTCTCGAAATGCGTTTTTTCCCTTTCTTTTTCCTCTTCTTTTCCTTTTCTTGCCCCGGGGGCTTCCGCCCTTGTTTCCGGATGTGTCCTGCGCCTCAGGTAGTCCTCATAGAGCACCCGCAGTATGTCGGTCCTCGTAATGGCCCCCTCGATGCCGCCATTTGAGCCAAGCACCGGGACGAAGCGCTGGTTCCGCTCTATCATGACGGACTCCACCTCCCCGACAGGTGTTTCGGCCGCAACCGTGGAGGCCTCGGTCATGGTGAAATCAAGGACGTTTTTTTTGGCAAACCCGTGAAAAAGCGCCTTCTCGACTACCTCCCTTGAAATAATTCCCAGGTATGTCCCCCCCCTGATAACTGGCAGGACGTTGACGCTGTAGATCGTCATCGCCTTTTGGGCCTGGGCCACAGTGGCAGTCCAATCTATCGTCACGACCGGACGCGTCATCACGTCGCCAGCCGTCATTTCGGGCCTGACGTGTCTTTTTACAGCAGCCTCAACTTTTTCCTCGAGGACCTCCAGCGGCAGGTCGGCTATGGTGGCTGAAGCGGCGTAGCGGTGCCCTCCGCCGCCGAACTCAGCCAGCACCCCCGCGATATCTATCTCCGGTACGCGGCTTCTGCCGATAAGCACTATCTTCCCTTTCATGGAGACCATCATCAGCAGAGCGTCTATATCCTCCGCGTCCATTATATTGTGGGCAAGCTGCGCGGCATCCCCCGCGTAATCCTGGGCAGTGGCCTTGGCGAGCCTTACCTTTATCCCCCCCACTATGATATCGCGCGAGTTCTCCAGAAGCTTGCCCAGAAGCGAGACCTCCCGCCTGCCCAAAAAATCCGTCTTCATGTACTTTTCGATGATCCTGGTGCTTGCCCCCCATTTAAATAGACGGGCCATGGCCAGGATGTCCCTTTCGGTGGTCGAGGGGAAAAGAAACCCGCCAGTCTCCTCATAGAGGCCTAGCCCCATCAGAGAGGCCTCCAGGGGTGTGGGCTTTATCTTTTTTCTGTCCAGTATCTCCACCAGTATCGTAACGGTTGCCCCCACAGGCTCGATGTACTCGAGCGCCCCCTTTATGCCTCCATCCCCGTGCGGGTGATGGTCATAAACATGCACCTCAACCCCTGGCCTTGACAGAAGGTTCGCGAGCGGCCCAAGGCGGCCCGAAGAGCCGGCATCCACAACTATGAGCCTTCCGGCCTCTTCAGGGTTGATTTCCTTGATCTTCCTGATGTTCGTCCTGGCGAAAGGGAAGTCCGCGATAAAACTCCTCACTTTTTTTTCCTGCGAGCCGGGGAATACGAGCCATGCCCCCGGATAAAGTCTGCTTGCGGCCACCATGGACGAAAAGGCGTCAAAATCGGCGTTCAAATGGCAGGTGATTATATCCATATATTGAATTAAAACAGATTCACAGGGAGAATGGAAGTTTATTCAGGCCGGAAGAAAAGCGCATTCCGTGGCCGCACCTGATTTCTTTTGAACCGCTTTCGCTGGACCATTAAAATCCATCTAAAATTACAGATATTATTTAATTCTTTTTTGTAGTTTAAGCCTGCTTATCAACCAGGAATTTCCATTGCTCTTTTCTAAATATTTCCATTATTTTATTAACACCGTTTACTTAAGAACAAGTTGAAATAACACGATATAAAAATAGAAAAACGTTTTTATTTTTAAATTTTTTTTGTTTTTTGTCTTTTTGTTTTGACTGGCGAAGGCCCCCGGCAGAGGGGCCTGATAATAAGGGCTTTACAGGGACTTAAAGGTGCTCCAAAATAAGTTCCATGGGAAAGAAAAAGCCCCTGGGAGAGGAGGTCTGGCAAAAATTTGACCCAGATTGAGCAGTTGACCTATGGCTTCCATCAGGCCCTTGCCGCTTCAAATTACCATCTGAACCCTTTTGCCATACCGCTTTTTATCGTTCCGGTGGTCAGCATGGCCCTTTCCTGCATGATATTCAAGCGTGAAGGGCTGAACCGGACAAGTTACAGCTTCAGGATGGTGGGGATATCCGTCTCCGTCTGGCTTTGGTCTTTTGCGATGATGTATTGCAGCAAAGGCGCTGATGCAGCTTTCTTCTGGGCAAAGATGTCCTATCTCGGTATCCCCATGATACCGGCCGCGCTGTATCAATTCACCGTATCGGTATTGGATATTCACAAAGAAAAAGAAAATAAAAGAAACATCCGGCTGGCATGGGCGCTCTCCGCGCTGTCTTCCATGATGATCATCGGGACAGGTTATGTAATAAGGGGCATGCGCCTTTACTGGTGGGGGTATTACCCGCAGTACAGGTGGCAGGGATCGATATACCTGCTGTATTTCGGGGGCTGCCTGATTCTGAGCCTCCGTCACTTCATTGCCCAGTACCGCAAATCCAGCACGGGCAGTGTCCAGCGGTTCCGAATAAAGGCCCTGCTGGTTGCGTTTACTGTTTCGTATCTGGGCTTGTTCGATTATTTGGCCAAATTCGGAATACCGGTTTATCCCTTCGGATACCTTCCGGTCATGATATTCCTGCTGTTGATCGCTAGGGCGATGATGCGTTACCGGCTGATCGACATAACGCCGCAGTTTGCCGCAAACAGCATTATAGACACAATAGAAGACGCCCTGTTCGTGCTGGATTCGGAGGGTTTCATAAGGCTCGTGAACTGCGCCGCCACAAACCTGTTCGGCATAGCCGGGGAATGCCTTGCAGGCTGGCATGCTTCTTCCATCATAAAGGATGATATCTTTTCAGGCCGGGCCCAAAAACTGATGGAAGGCACTATCCGCCGCTTTGAGTTCCCATACTGGCAGGAGCAAAAAGAAAAAGACCTCATACTGAGCCTTTCGGCCTCCATTATGAGGGATGGGGCCGGGAGGCCCCTGGCGGCCGTATGCATTGTCCGCGATATAACAGAACGAAAGCAGGCCGAGGCAGAATTGAAACAGGCCAGAGAAGAACTGGAGCAGCGGGTTGAGCAGAGGACCGCGGACCTGAAAGCGGCAAATGAGCACCTCAAACAGGAAATGGACAGGCGCGCGAAAATGGAAATCGAATTGCTCAAAATGCAGAAACTGGATTCCATAGGCCTGCTGGCCGGGGGGATCGCACATGATTTCAACAATATTCTTACCGGCGTAACAGGAAAAATAAATCTGGCCAGGCCCTGCATAGAACCGGAAAACAAGGCAGCAAAGCTCCTCAATGACGCCGAAAGAGCCCTGTTGCGCGCCAGGGACCTCACCCAGCGGCTCCTTACTTTTTCGAAAGGCGGAAACCCGGTAAAAAAACCATGTTCAATATCCGGCACGGTGCGCGATTGCTGTGAGTTCTCCTTAAGCGGATCAAAGGCGGACTTCCTTTTTTCAGCGGAACCGGGGCTCTGGCCCGCCCTGGTGGACGATGGGCAGATAAGCCAGGTGATAAACAACCTTGCGATCAATGCCAGTCAGGCCATGCCTGCGGGAGGGACTGTTACGGTCGATTGCCGGAATCGCAGGATCGATAAGGACAGCGGCCTGCCGCTTGTACCTGGCAGATATGTCGAGATCTCCGTTAAAGACACAGGGGACGGAATCCCGGAAAAAAACATGAGCATGATATTCGATCCTTTTTTCACTACCAAGGAACGCGGTACCGGACTGGGCCTTACCACTTCATACTCCATAGTCAAAAAACACGGCGGACATATAACGGTCAACTCATCGCCGGGAAGGGGGACAACCTTCAACATATATCTGCCGGCATGCCAGGCGGAAAATTTGCCCGGACCGGATGAAAAAGACCAGCCGCCGGCCAGCCGCGGGTCCGCGCGCATACTTGTGATGGATGACGATGACATGATCAGGGACATCTGCTGCGATGCCCTGTCGGCTTTCGGATACGAGGTGGAATGCGTAAAGGACGGAAAAGAGGCGCTGGAGCTCTACAGAAGCGCGAAGGAAGCGGGAAGGGCATTCGACCTGGTCATTATGGACCTGACCGTGCCGGGCGGCTTGGGGGGCAAGGAAACCCTGAAAAAGATAATGGCTTTTGATCCCTTCGTGAAGGCGGTCGTTTCAAGCGGCTATTCAAGCGACCCTGTCATGTCCGATTTCAGGGACTACGGGTTCAGAGGGGTCATCGCCAAACCATTCAAAATAACTGAACTGTCCTCTGTATTAAACAGGGTGCTGGCGGAAAAAGAAAAGGAGAATACCGGGCAGACATTCCGGGCCACGGCAGGCAAAACGGAGGGGTAAATACCGCTCTCCGACCCGGAAAATAGCTACGGCCGCCATGCGATAACGCATGGCGGCCGTCTTAAATCTCAAGTCAGTTATTATTTCCCCGACAGATCAATGTCCGAAAAAGCCGCGCCCCTTCTTGTCCGGAATCAGGTAAAGGACCATGCCCCTGGCCTCGCAGAACTTGATGACATCCTTATCCTTTATAGATCCGCTTGTTGCCACTACGGCCTTGATGCCGGCATCGGCAAGCACCTCCACGCCATCGGTAAACGGGAAGAAACTGTCACTTGAGGCCGAAGCGCCTTTTGCATCATGACCGGAGTAGGAAACCAGGTTGAGCGCCAGCTTCGCGCCGCGCACCCTGGCCTGCTGGCCGACTCCGTTTGCGATGAGCTGGCCGTTCTTTACAACGCTTATCGTATTGCTGTTGCTCGTGTCGCCTATGGCCTTCGCCATGAGCATATCGTCTTCCTGCTGGAGCGTGGCCTGTCCGTATTTCTTGAGTTCCGGGTCGTTAAGGTCCAGGATATAGGTGTAATTGGGCTGGGCAAGGAAACCACCTCGCACATAGCGGTAGCGTGCAGATGGATCAAGGCTCGCACGACCGAGACCCGCAAGGGCCGGGTTTGCAAGCAGTCTGCACTTGTCTCCCTTGCGCTGGAAAAACCCGATCGCTCCGGCGTCGAATGATGGGGCTATGATGCCGTCCAGCGGCCTGCGCTGCCCCTCCGGCATGCCGTGACTCACGAGCGCCTCCGCCACGTCCTCCGTTACCGGATAGTTCATCATCACGAGGCCTCCAAAGATGGCAAGCGGGTCTCCCATTATCATCTGGCGGGCTGCCCCGGCCGGATCGCCGGCGGAGACTGCTGCCCCACAGGAGTTCCCGTGCTTCACGCCCACGGAGATAAGCGGCACTTTGCCGCGGTTCACCTCGAAAGAGGCCGCCATGTGGGTGACCGTCTGGAGCAGGCGGTCCAGGTCGCAGAGGTTGTTGTAGCTGGGCTCCGTCCCAGCTACGATCCGGAACTTCTCCAGCGCAAGGGGATCGGCTGAGCCGCCCTCGTAAAGCGCCGCCGGGACCTGGCAGCCATTCTCACCGTATTTGCAGGTAAGGGCAAGCCTGCCCGAAAATCTCATCTCGTCCATGGGTTTGTTTTCCAATTTGAGACACCTCCTCATATCTTTAATTCGGCATGTGAAAGATTATACATCCCAGGAGAAAATAGAGACAAGGCCGGCGGCTGTGTCATGGATGCGAATGCATCCGGCAAGTATGGCAGCGCTTGTTGAGACCGCTTATCTATGCAAACGGAAGACCCGGTGTTTCGGGAAAAAAAGAGCCTGGAAAGAAAACCATATCCGTGTTCAGGCCAGGACCATACGGTCACGGCCCTGGTCCTTCGCCTTGAACAGCGCATCGTCAGCCAGGGTGATAAGGTCGTCGGCCAGGCTTATCCGTTTATCGGGATAGATCGAGATACCCATGCTGACCGTAATTCCTGACTTGTCGCCAAGCGCCTTGAACCGGTGGTTTTTTATTGTGTCCTTCAGTCTCCGGCCCTCGATCATTGCCCCTTCCGCCCCGGCCTGGATCAGCAGCATCACAAACTCCTCTCCGCCGTAACGCGCGAAAACATCTGTCTTCCGGATCTGTTTTTTGACTATCTGGCAAAATTCCCGAAGGACCATGTCCCCGGTCTTATGCCCGTAGGTATCGTTTATCTTTTTGAAGAAATCAAGGTCGAACATTATGCAGCTCAGGGAGGTGCCGTAACGCCTGGCCCTCTGGAACTCATCCTCCAACCTGTGGTAAAGATAACGTATGTTGTACGCCCCCGTAAGGTAGTCCGTTATCGAGAGCCTCTCAAGCCTGGTCTTTTCCTTTACCAGCCTTTCAAAGAGAAATGCGTTATACAGCGGATTAACGGCGGCCTTTGCTATCTCCTGGCAGAAATTTATCTCCCTTTCAGTAAACTGCCGGGAGACCCTGGAAGTCCGGAGAAAAAGACTTCCGATCACCTCGTCCCTGTAGACTATGGGGATCACCATTATTGCCCTGATGTCCATGCTTTTCATTATCCCTGAAACCGGCTTCATCAAAGGGTCCTTGAGGGCATCCTTGACGATCACGGTTTTTCCCAGCCTGTGGGCCTTGCGTATTTCAGGGTATTTCTTCAGGTCTATCTTCAGCTCCGCGGATTCGGGGGTCTCACAGCTTGAAACCACCTCGGCATACCGTTTCTCCCCATGCTCCAGGCCTATGATGGAGCACCGGCTCACATCAATGGCTTCGCCTATTTTTTTGACCATGAAGTTGAGGACCTCCCTGGGGTCCAGGGTTGAGGACATGAGATAGGAGAGCTCGACGATAGCCTCAAGGTCCTTGACCTTTCCCAAAAGCCCGCTGGCGATCCTCTGCCTGTTGCGCACTACCCTCAGCTTATACTCAAGGTCCTCCTTGTTGAAAGGGGCCAGGAGATAAGACTCTATATTGTGTTTCATCACCTGAGCAAGACCGTTTGCCAGATCGTCCTCCACCATGGCTATAACGGAGGACCGTCTGACCGATGGTGCGGCCTCCTCAAGACAGCCGCGAGTGCCGACGATCACGGGAAAATTAGACCCGCCATGCAGGATCGCTTCAAGTTGCGACGCATCTTTAAACACCGTTGGGGCATAGTCTTTCCTGCCCTTGAAAAAAGAGCTCAGAAATTTAAGGGTCTCCGGTTTCCTGTCATATATCGCTATGCGGCATTTTTCCATCATTTACTCACTATAATTTAAAAAAAAGATATAAATCAAGAGGTTCTTATTGTTTCAGAAATTCCTCAAATACCCAGGTGGAGAGGTATCTTTCCCCGGTATCGGGCAGAATGACTATGATCATTTTTCCCGCACTTTCAGGCCTCTTTGCGACCTCTACTGCCGCCCTGACCGCCGCCCCGGAGGAAATACCGGCCAGTATGCCTTCCTCCCTTGCCAGCCTCCTGGTCATTACGCCGGCTTCCTCATTCGTGACCTTTATTATCTCATCTATAAGGCCAACTGCCAGCACCTGCGGGACAAACCCCGCGCCAATGCCCTGTATCCTGTGCGGGCCCGGCTTCCCGCCCGAAAGGACAGGAGAATCGCTTGGCTCCACGGCCACGGCCCTGAAAGATGGTTTTAATCTCTTGATGGCATCAGCCACGCCAGTAATGGTTCCGCCGGTGCCAACCCCCGCAACCAGTATGTCAGCCTGTCCGTCCGTGTCGCGCCAGATCTCCTGGGCAGTCGTGTTTCTGTGGACCTCGGGGTTGGCAGGGTTTTTAAACTGAAGAGGTATAAAGCTTTTGGGGTGCCCCGCCGCGATCTCCTCTGCTTTTTCGATGGCCCCTTTCATCCCCTTTTCCGCCGGAGTGAGGACCACCTGCGCACCGAATATCTTAAGCAACGCACGCCTCTCCACGCTCATGGACTCCGGCATCGTCAGGATGAGCCTGTATCCCCTGGCGGCGCATGCGAAGGCAAGCGCAATACCGGTGTTCCCGCTTGTGGGCTCCACTATAACGGTATCAGGACCTATCAACCCCGCGTCGCAGGCGGCATCTATCATGGCCACCCCAATCCTGTCCTTTACGCTCGATAAGGGATTGAAGCTCTCCACTTTGGCGATGACCTGGGCCCCCGCACCATCGGTAACCCTGCCAAGCCGCACTAAAGGCGTGCCGCCCGTCGTCCTGGTTATATCGTCGAAAATCCTCATGAAGAAAAAACCTCCCCCCTCGTTTCCGCTGCGATTTTTTTACGAGATCCTCCCACTATGAAGTATGATAATACACGATTTCCAATGATTTGAAAATTTATAAATAAACCCGCCGCCTGAAGCCCGGTGCGCGGCCGCTTGAAGCCAAGTTAGGATAAGACTAGAATTTATTCAAGGGAAGATAATTCAAGAAATTCATATACTTCCCCTGATTCTCAGAGAAAATATAAACTCAGGGAGGTTTTCAGAATGAAGATAGCGGTACGGGACGCGAAAGAGGCGGATTTTTCCTGCGACGCACTGATTTTGCCAGTATTTGAAGACGAGGGACTGGCGCCTTATAAAGAAATAGATAAAAGGCTTGATAACCTCCCTTCAAAACTGATGTCCTCCGGAGAGCTCCGGGGCCGCCAGGCGGAAGTATTTCTGCTCCACACATACGGGAAGATCAAGCCTGAGAGGATCCTTTTCGCGGGCCTGGGCAAGAAAAGTGAGGCCTCCAGGGAAAGGGCCAGAAGGACCGGCGGAAAAGCGGCCTCATATCTAAGGGAGCTTAAGGGGATAAAAGACATAGCTCTTTCCACCGCCAATTTCTCCACGCTGATGCCGGACGATTTTGTGGAAGGCGCGCTTCTTTCCCAGTACCGCTTCGGGACTTACAAAAAGGAAGAAAATGAAAAGGGACTGAAAAACCTGACCATTCTTTCCGGCGGCCTTTCAGGCGGGGACTGGAAGGAACGCATAAAGTGGCTTGAGGAGGTAGAGGCCGGGACCAGCTTTGCCAGAGACCTCGTGAACACACCGGCAAACGATCTTACCCCTTCGGCACTGGCAGAGGCGGCACTGTCTCTGAAGAAGGTAAAGGTGAAGGTCATTGAAAAAAAAGAGGCGGAAAAACTGGGAATGGGGGCCTTTCTTTCGGTGGCCCGAGGCTCCCATGAGCCTCCCAAATTCATTGTTTTGACTTATGAGAACGCAAAGGCAACAAAGACAAAGACAAAAACCTCTCCCGTTGCCCTGGTGGGGAAATCCATCACGTTTGATAGCGGCGGCATATCCATAAAGCCAAGCGATGGCATGGAGAAAATGAAATATGACATGGCGGGCGGCGCAGCTGTGCTTGGCGCAATAAAGGCGGCCTCTGAACTTGATATGCCCGTAAACGTTCTGGGGATACTGCCGGCGGCTGAAAATCTGCCCGGAGGCTCAGCCTCCAAACCGGGCGACATTGTGAGGACAATTACCGGCAAGACCGTGGAGATAATCAATACCGACGCGGAGGGAAGGCTAGCCCTGGCTGACGCCATAGGTTATGCCGCCAAGTCCAACCCCAAGGCCATAATAGATGTGGCGACCCTCACGGGGGCCTGCTCCATCGCCCTGGGCAATGAGGCCATTGCCATGATGGGAAATAACGAAGAGTTGATTGGCGCGATAAAGGAGGCCTCGGAGGACACGAACGAGAGGGTCTGGCGCATGCCCCTGTATGATGAGTACAAAGAGTACATAGAAAGCGATGTGGCCGATCTTAAAAACTCAGGCGGCAGGTCCGGCTCACTCGTGACAGCCGGGTACTTCCTGAAGGAATTCGCCGGAGATACGCCGTGGGTGCACCTGGATATCGCAAGCACCGCATGGGCGGACAAGGATAAACCGTATATCCATAAAGGTGCAACGGGCATGGGCGTTAGGCTTCTTTTAAGCTTTCTTAAAAACATGAAGGCGTAAAAAAAAGGACCAGCAAAAGAACCTATGAAGCCTTTCAGCAAAAAAATCATAATCCCGCTTTTCTTTTTTTGGGTGTTTTTGATGCTTTCTTTTGCGGCGTCTGCGACGGGGGTGGGGACCGCTTCCCTAGGCGGCGCCCGCGCTATTTTAGGTGTATGGCTCACCGGACACCGGGACGCGAAGGTGAAGATCTACAAATGCGGCGCAAAAAAACAAAAATTCTGCGGCAAGATCGTGTGGGTGAAGGATGGGCCGCCAACCGACCGTAAAAATCCCGACCCTGCATTGAGAAACCGCCCTATTCTGGGTTTAACAATAATGAAAGGTTTCAGTTTCAGGGCAAACCGGTGGTTGGACGGCAGGCTTTACGACCCAAAAAGCGGGAACACTTATAAAGGCAGCATGCGTCTTGCTTCGCCGGACCGGCTTGAGCTCAGGGGCTATGTCCTTCTTCCGATTTTTGGAAGGACCGATACGTGGACAAGGGTGAAAGGGGCCGGAGTTAAGGGGACCAGCGTTGAAGGGACAGGGGTGAAGGAGCCGGGGGCAGAATAATTTTCAACAGGGTCCACGGTTTTTTTGTTTTTTATAAGGCAAGAGGTGTTTCTTATACGACGAGGTACGGAGGTTTTGTCCATTGTCTCTATTCCGGCCTTGCCGATAAGATCCGGCCATATTTCCGAAGCCGGCATATCGAATATGCTCTTTTCATCCGCGTTCAGGATATACCAGTCCCCCCGTATTATCTCTGCCTCAAGCTGGCCGGAGGCCCAACCTGCGTACCCTGCGTAAATGCGGAACTTCGCCGTATGGTCCGCTGCCATTTTCCTGAGCGTCTGCATGTCCGGGCTGATGTAGACGTTATCAAAAATGCGAAGCGATTGCCCTGGCGGATTTTCCGATTTTGAATTCTTTTCCAGTAGCAGGAAAACTTTGTACAGCTCCACCGGGCCTCCGATATAGGCCCGGTCCTTTCTTTTTTCGAGCTCTTTGACCTCAGGGAAGAGCTTTGAGAGGGGCACTTTGGAGGGCCTGTTTATTATCAGCCCCATCGCTCCATCGCTGCCGTATTGTATAAGCAGTATGACCGTCTCCGAAAAAACAGAGTCCGTAAGCTGCCTGGTGGCGACCAGGAACTCCCCGGCGTAAGGCCCGGACTGGTGCGATTGCGGCATCAACGGCGCGGTTGAACCAAAACTGCACAGCAATAACGGCCCCTGGGGATCTGGAAACGGACTTGAAAGACAGTGTCCGTTATTGCTGTGGGGGTCACGGATCGCCAGGGAAGTCCCCGGAGCAAGAAAAACAAAGGATAAAAAAATTGGTAAAACAAAAAGGAAGGCCAGGGAATGTCTCTTTATTTTTGTCCCCATGGCTATATTAAAGCACACTTTTGGGGTTTGCCCTAGACCTTGATCCTCAAAACGGGCATCCCCAAACGCTGTCTCCCGTTTTCGCCCCTGAAGAGATTTTTCCCCTGTTTTCTTTCCGGTATGTCCCCCCTTTCTCCTTCGTGCTGGGACTGTATCCTGGTGGGCAGGGAGGATGCCTGCATGACAGTGTACTTGCCGAACTTTTGGGAAAGCCTGTCTACCGCCTCATATACCCGCGTCATCTTCTCTATTCTCCGGGTATCGTCAAAAAGGGTGAATTGCAGTCTGTTTTCCGGCACAAGGCCGCAAAGGACAACCCCAGTTTGCCGGTAAAGCACCCCTCGCCGGAAAACGCATCTGAACCCCTCCTTTAGGGGACCGGAAAGATCGGTGGGAAAGGCCGTCGGGAGGTTCAACTTCAACTCCACTCCCTCGCTCCTGAAATCCTGCCTGCGAATAAAGACGGCGAGCCTTGAAGCTAGCAGGTTATAGCGCCTTGCCTTCATGCAGGCGTTCTCCAGGTTCCTTGAAAGCTGGGCATACACGAACGCTTCGTCTTTAGATGGAGGGGTAAAGGTCCTGGCCTTGCTGATGGACTGATAGGCGCTTTTTGATTCGCAGGTGACCGGATAAACGCTCCTGCCGTTCAGCTCATGCCATATCTCCAGGTAAGGTTTTGAAAGGTGCCCCCGAACAAAACTTTCGTCCTTTCCCGCAAACTCGAGCGCCGTTTGGATGCCGAATTTATTAAGATAGGCCGCGGTGTTGGGCCCGATGCCCCAGAGCTTCCCTACCGGCAGCTTTTGAAGGTAAAGGTGGATGTCCCTGCCTGGAATCAGCGTAAGGCCGTAAGGCTTGTTGTGTTTAGAGCCTATCTTTGCAAGGACCTTCGAAAGACTCACGCCTACAGATACCGTGATCCCAAGCTCCGTC
>JAKAMR010000007.1 GCA_021812785.1 Nitrospirota bacterium | reverse complement strand
GCCTGGCTGTCCGCCGTGGGCAACAAAAACAGCCAGGACATCATGATAGACATGGCGGGCACCCCCATGTGGGCCTCATCGGACCCCGGCGACACCACCTGCGCCGGCTCCTATGGCGGGCAGACGGGCTGCAACGACCCTCCTTCCGACGTGGACTCGGGCGACAATATGTGGAAAGAGTTCGTTACCGCCCTGGTCAGGCACTCTCTTGCCTCCGCCACCGGGCATATCAGATACTACGAGCTTTGGAATGAGCCAAACAATTCCCAATACTGGAACGGGACGATGGGGCAGCTTGTCACAATGGCCAGGGACGCCTACGCCATCGTCCACAGCCTGGACCCCAATGCCAGGGTGGTCTCTCCCTGCGCCACACACGACGCATCCACCTGGCTTTCCGTGTACTTCGCCGCGGGAGGCGCCGGCGCGCAGGACATAATCGCCTACCATCCATATCCTACAACCGCGGGGGCGGACCCGGAAACCACCCTTTCCTGGATAGACAACATAAACTCGCTTCTGCATTCATACAGTCTCACCATGCCTGTCTGGGCCACGGAGAGCGACTGGGGGAACATAAAGACCCTTACCAATGACCAGGAAGAGGCATGGCTGGCCAAGGAATACATCCTGTTTGCCTACAAGGGGCTGCAGAGGAATTACTGGTACCAATGGGACAACGGCAGCTATTCCTGCAACGCCGCCTGGGGGAACCTCTGGTATCCGGGCTACGGCACCTGCCCCGCGGGAAACGCTTACGGCCAGGTCTATTCCTGGCTGGTGGGCTCCACCCTTGCAAGCCCTTTTTGCAGCAAGGGGGCAGACAGCACCTGGACCTGCAACCTTGTCCTGGCCAATGGGGAAACGGCACAGATACTGTGGAACTCCACCACTTCGGAGTCCGTGGCGGTCCCCTCCGGCTTCACCTTTTACCGCACGCTTGACAGCAATGCCTCCTACACGATTTCCGGAGGAAATGTCCTTATAGGCAATAAGCCCATCATGATAATCAAGAACTGAAGGCAGCCTTTATTCATAAAAGGGGCGCGGGCAAAAGGTTTTTGTTTTGTTTTATTTTATTCCTAGGCCATTTCTTCTATCTTTGCTCTGAGGCTGGAGATGTCTATGGGCTTGTTGAAGAAAAAGGCGGGGGCGATCATGCCGATCCTTTCTTTTATTTCCTCATACGGATATCCCGAGATAAATATAACGGGGACCTTTCGCTTCTCGTGTATCTTTATCGCGGCTTCTATGCCGTCTAACTGCCCTTTTATCCCTATGTCCATTATAATGAGGTCCGGGTTTTTTTCCTCAACCGCCTTTATGGCGGCCTCTCCGGATAAAACAGGTTTTAAAACCTCATAGTCCCACATCTCCAGGAGATCGGACAGGTTCAGCGTGAATATGATCTCGTCTTCCACCACCAGGATCTTTTTCCGCGGCGGTTTCACGCTGTTTTTCCCCCTCTCAAGCTTTTCCTCTCAAAAAACGGGCGCGGTGCGCCACTCAAAAATTTTTTAAGATTACCACTTTTCCTTTATTAGTTCCATAGTTCATTTGGGGTATAGGAATAAAACGCATCTTGAAATTATAATTTTTCAGCCCGGTGATAGAATTTAGGCGAGGAGAGGGAAAACAAAATTCCAGGATTTATCAAGGGGGTCTTTTTTGAAGTAGAGGATGTCCACCGTAATTATTGTTTATGCAGGGGGAAAAAATGGACCGCGCAATTACGGCCAGGATAAAAGGTTTCCTCAAAGAGATAGAGAAGCTCCAGGGAGAGGCCCCTTGTATATTCATTGACGACGCCGGCAACTACTGGCTGAATGCGGAGGCCAGGGAATTCATGTCATCAAAAGATGTACCCCTCCAGGATTTCATGGAATGGCTCAAGATAGGCGTGTCACATCTTAAAAACCTTTCATTCGAAGATATAAAACTCGATATGATGCGCCTGCCGGATAATAATACGATGGTGTTTCTGCAGCAGATGAACGAAAATGAAAAAGATGTCAAAACACCGCTCACCCTGAAAGAAAGAGAAGTCCTGAGCCTTGTAAGCAAGGGGTTCACCAATAAACAGATCGCCGAAATGATGAAAATAAGCCCCTCCACTGTAAATGTCCACCTGGACCACATTTACCGTAAACTGGGTTGCTCGAACCGGGTGGAGGCCTGTTTCATAGGGCTCAAAAAGGGCCTCTTTCCGCCGCTGGAACATTAGAACCTATCTCAAAATTTTTGGCTGCAAGACTCTTTTCAAAAAATCGATTCTTCAAGCATTTGAATGAGGGCGAACGGCATTCGCTCCGCTAAGTGGCGTCTAACCTGTTTTGCCAGCAGACCGTTGTATACCGCCCCGGGTCTTTCTGGGTGCCGTTGCGTCATGTGACGTGCCCGCGCCATCCCGCTGCGCTCACGCCGTCCGCCCCCATTCAAAAAAATAAAAACTCTATTCGCCCAGCATCTCCTTCATCCTTGCGAAGAAGGCCTTCACCTTCACTTCCTGCTGCTCCGGGTCCTCCGGCTCCGAATCCTCGATCTTCCTTATGACGTCGCCCGGTACCTCCTCCAGGAACCTTGAAGGGGTCAGTGGTGTCAGCTTGCCGTACTTGGTCCTGTAGCGGGCGCAGGTCAGGTAAAGCTCCTTCATGGCCCGCGTTATGCCTACGTAAAAAAGCCGCCTTTCCTCCTCCATGTCCTCCCCGGGGAGTGCGGATTTCTTGTGGGGAAGTATATCTTCCTCCAGACAGGCGATGAACACCACCGGGAACTCCAGCCCCTTGGCGGAATGGAACGTGGTCAGCACCACCCCGAAAGGTTTTTCCTCCTTATCTCCCGGTGTGCTGTCTAGCGCCATATCTTCAAGGAAGCCCCGGAGCGCCGGCTGCTTTTCCGGATTTTCAAGGAGCGCCTTCTGTTCGTAATTATGGAGCGACTGGACGAAGTTTTCCGCGTTTTCCATCCGCTTGAACGCCATCTCCTGGGACTTGTAGAGCTCGCCCAAATAATCGTTAAACCTTATCTCCTGGGCCAGGGCCTTGAAGGCGCTTCCCATCTCTCCGCGTTTATTGAACAGCTCGCCGTATCTTTCTATCATCAGGGCAAAAGACCTTGCTGTTTCGGCCTGCCTGGCCGGTACGCCCGCCTCCCCGGCGCTCTTGAATGCCTCCAGGAGATTTTCCATGGATCTTTCCTTGGCGAATTCCACCAACCTGCTTGTGGTCGCGGAGCCAAGGCCCCTCTTGGGGGCGCTTGAGGCCCTCAGAAGGCTCAGGCTATCTGAATTGTTCGCGATCACCTTCAGGTATGCCGCAAGGTCCCTGATCTCTTTCCTGTCGAAATAGCTCGTCCCGCCGACCACTGTGTAGGGTATGCGCTGTGTCCGCAAGGCCTCCTCGAAGGGTTTTGAGAGCGTGTTTGCCCTGTATATGACCGCGAAGTCCTCGTAAGCCAGGTTCTTCTCGAATTTTATCTGCGCGATCTGTCCGGCTATCCACAGTGCCTCATCCTCCGCGTTTTCCGCCTTGTACAGGCGCACCTTGGGTCCGTCCCCCCGGTCCGTGCGGAGGGCTTTTTCCATCCGTCTGGAATTGTTTTTTATGACCCCGTTTGCAGCCTTCAGGATGTTGCCGAAGGAACGGTAGTTCTGCTCCAGCCGCACGATTTTAGTCCCCGGAAAGTGCCGCTCGAAATCAAGTATGTTGTGCAGACTTGCCCCCCGCCAGCCGTAAATGGACTGGTCGTCGTCGCCCACCACGCATATGTTTTTGTTTTCCCCTGCCAGAAGTTTCAATATGTCATACTGGACCTTGTTGGTGTCCTGGTATTCGTCCACCATTATGTACCGGAAACGCCTTTGGTATTTTTCAAGCGCCTCGGGGTGCTCCCGGAACAGCCTCAGGGTCAAAAGCAGCAGGTCGTCAAAGTCCACCACGTTCAGTGACCTCATCGTCTCCTGGTACCTTGGGAACAGGTTTTCAGAGAGCGCCTCCACGTCGAAGTCGTCCTGCCCGCCCTTTATCTGCTTTTTCCCGTTATTAAAGCCGTTTTTGAAACGGCTTATCTTTTCAAGCACGTCCTCCGGCTTAAAACTCTTTTCGAACACTCTTATGTCGCTGAGCAGATGCCGTAGCAGAGAAACCTGTTCCCCGGTGTCATAGATGGTAAAGTCCTTCCGGTAGCCAAGCGCCTCTATCTCCCGCTTAAGGATGTTCAGGCAAAGTGAATGGAAAGTGGAGATCACGGGACGGCCCTTGTCCACCCTACTCTTTTTTTCATCAAAATGCCGCTCCTTGCCAAGAAGCGCCCGGACACGCTCCTTCATCTCGCGCGCGGCCTTGTTGGTGAACGTCACGGCCAGGATGGATGCCGGGGGCACCCCCAAATGGGTGAGGTGCGCCACCCGCATGGTTATCACCCTTGTCTTTCCGGATCCCGCCCCGGCCAGCACAAGCAGCGGCCCCTCCGTGGTGGTGACGGCCTCTTTCTGGGCCGGGTTAAGCCGTTCAAGTTCAGTGTTAATTTTCATGGTCAAAAAATAAAATCAAAAATCAAAAAACAAAAACTCTCCTTTATGCGGTAAGCACTTGCCGTTATAAAAGCTGGTCTTTGAATGATCCAGGGGTGCAGGCAGATATTGTTGCACGAAGGGTAAGGCATAATCAAATCTGGCGGGGCGGAGAGAAATTCGCGCAGTCTTTTTAGCAAGAAATCAGGTTATAAATTAGGTTATACTTATAAAAGTACACGTCTTGAATCATAAAAACGCAGAGAGCGCCGGATGATACAGCATTTATTCGATAATTCCGAATTTTTACACAGCGTTTTTGACGCTGTCCCCTCTTTTTTGTTCATTGTGGACTCGGACGCCCGTATCCAGCACCTGAACGCCGCGTCCCTGTCGCTCCTGGAGACAGACAAGAAACGCGTTTTATTCAACAGATGGGGTGAAGCCCTCCACTGTGTCCATGCCTCTGAGGCCCCCGGTGGTTGCGGGCATGCGGCATCCTGCAAGGATTGCGCCATCAGAAATGCGGTGAGGAAGGTCTTTAAAGGGCAGAAAGTCCACCGGGAAACGGCAAAAATGGGGTTTTTCTCGGGCTCGCGCATGGAGGAAAAATATTTTGCGCTGACCGCGGCTCCGTTTCGTTACCTGGAAGAGGCGTTTGCTCTTATCGTGCTTGAGGACGTCACCAGGGAAAAGATGCTTGAGGAGGCGCTGGAGAGGCGGGTTAAAGAGAGGACCGCCGAGCTTGCCGAAAGCGAGGAGCGTTACAGGAATGTGCTGGAGACGGCCCAGGAGGGAATTTGGTTTCTGGACCCGGAGGCCCGGATCATCTTTGTGAACAGGAGCATGGCATCCATGCTGGGTTACAGCGAGGAGGAACTCCTGAGGCGTTCCGCATACGATTTCATAGACGAGGTGAGTCTTCCCGAATTCCGCGCGAGGTTTTTCGAGAGGCAGACCGGGCTGGCGGAGCAGTCCGACCTCAGGCTCAAGGCCAGGGACGGTTCCACCGTATTTGCGATAATGTCCGTAAATTCCCGCCTGGACGGGGAGGGGCAGTTCATAGGCTATGTAAGCATGGTCCTGGACATCACGGAGCGCAAGCGGCTGGAGTCGGTTGCCCAGGCGGCCAGCCTGATGGACAACCTGGGTTATGTGTTCAGCGGCGTAAGGCATGAGATAGGCAACCCCATAAACACGCTTAAAATAACTCTGGCGGTCCTGAGAAAGAATTTCGAAAACTTCTCCGTCGAAAAAACAAAAAACTTCCTTGACCAGGCGGCAGCCGAGATAGGCAAGATGGAGTTCCTGCTTAAGTCCCTGAAGAACTTCAACATGTATGAACACCTGGAGCTTGAAAAAATAGAGATTTCCGCTTTTTTTGAAAAATTCCTTGCCCTCGTGGAAGAAGATTTCAGGCGGAAAGGGATAAAGGTTGAGGCCGGATTTCCAAATGAAGGCGTTACGGCCTACGCAGACCCAAGAGCCCTTCAACAGGTCCTCTTAAACCTGATGACCAACGCCGCCGACGCGCTTGAGGGAATACAACAGCCGGTCATAAGACTTGCCGTCCGCCAGGTAGGCGAGCGGCAGGTTGCCGGGCAGGCGGGCGGCAGGGTCCTTATAGAGGTGGAAGACAATGGCCGGGGGATCCCGGAGAAGGATTTCAAGAACCTTTTCAAGCCCTTCTATACGACAAAGGCAAAGGGCACCGGCCTGGGGCTTGCGGTAGTAAAGAAGATGATAATAAAGATGAAGGGCGACGTGGAGATCATCAGCCGGGAGGGCAAAGGCACAACCGTGAGGCTCCAGCTTTTCTCAGGCGGCCCCCAGTGCGCCCCGCCGGCAGAAGTTTCATGATGGATTTTCATGAAAAAAACACCCCCCTTTTGATGTTTTAATTTTTTAAATTGGGTCCCCGTAAATTTATCCTGCCAAGAGGAAATCCGCCGCAAACGTTCCTTCCAAAAAGAACAAAAATCCCGTTACCCTTTTTATAGGGTCTATAAATCCAAAAAGGTAGACGGCATGTTTTTTATCCGGGTCAGCTGAAAGGATGCCCCGGCCCCCTTGTTTGGTTTATGGGCGCCTTCTTTCCTGCGTCTCCAGGCGCCAGGCCCTCTTTGCCGGGCCTGTGATGCCTGTCACAAAAACTTAATTTTCAACTGAGGGTTGCTTTAACGGGAATTGGCGAGCGGCAACCACGATTTTTTTCCTTTATTCTGTAATATTTTCCGACACGGCATAAGGATTTCTTTACACTTTTTATTTATAAAGGGGCAACCTTGTTTTTCGGGTTATGCAACCGGAAATTGGTAGACAACCCCCACGGATTAGGTAACAATACATTCCCAGTGAAATAGGCTGATTTATTGAGCAACCAAAAATTGCAAATAGGCAGGGATGCCGGGAGGCGACATTTTTGCCGGATTAAAGATAAATCGACTGTCATCCGAAAAGAATAGCTGAGAGCTACCGAGGAGAGGTGGGAGGTATTTCGTTGTCCAAGTTCAAATCTTTAGGGATTTGTTTGACGGCCTTATTATTCCTTTGCGCCTGTCATGCCAGGACCAAGGAGGCGCTTTTTGGCAAAGGGACGGAATGCCTTGCAAAGGGCGATCCCAGGGACGCGGTCATTTACCTGACGAAGGCGCTTAAAAAAGACCCGGCCTTTTTGAATGCGGGGATCAAGCTGGCCCGGGCTTACGGAGAGCTTGGCAAATTCGAGACGGCGACTGGCGAACTGAACGGCATCTTAAAAAAATATCCGGCCAGCAAAGAGGCCCATGCGGAGTTGGCGAGGGTTTATCTTGAGCAGTCAAAACCGGACTTGGCGCTTGATGAGCTGAAAAAGATCCCATCCCCGGCCTCAGCCCAGGTGCTTGAAGAGGACGGCTGGGCATATGCCCTTCAGAAGGATTATCCGTCCGCCCTTTCTTATCTTCAAAAAGCCCTTCAGGCAAACGGCGATTACGTTGAAATTAATATTCTGACGGCCAAGGTGTATTTCCAGATGGGAGATATGGCCAGGACAAAGGAAGCGCTGAACGGCGTTTTAAAGAAGGATCCGGCCAATTCAGAGGCGATCCACTTGCTTGCTTCCATACTGCTGAAAGGCAACGACATAAACGGGGCCATTCAGACATACGCCAGGGCCGGCAAAAACGATGTTGATGCGCAGTTCAGGGAGGGGATGCTTCTTGTTTTGGAAAACAGGCAGAAAGAAGCCGAAACCCTGGCCGGCCAGATCATCACCGGCTTCCATTACAGGCCCGAAGGCTACCTGCTTAAGGGTTTTTCCCTTTGCAGTCTGAAAAATTACAATGGCGCGATCGAATACCTCAGGAAATCGATTGCCCTGGGCGAAACGGCCCAGGCACATTATTATCTTGGGCTGTGTTTTTACAATCAGAATGAACTTGAGCTGGCATATAATGAGCTGGACCGGGCGGCCGCAATGGACCCTTCCCTTGCTCCTGCCAGAAATCTTGCGGGGCTTATTCTTTTAAAACAGGGAAGAGTCGATGACGCCATAACCCAATTGAAGGAACTTGTGGGCAATGGGCAGGGCGATGCCTCCTCGCACAGTATTCTGGGCGACGCCTATATGGCGAAAGACATGTACAACGCCGCGCTGGATGAGCTTGGACGCGCCACGGCAATGGACCCCTCGCTCCAGGCCGCCTATATCCAGAAAGGCATTTTGCTGTTTTCAACGGGGAAGTACGCGGAGGGCGAGTCCACGCTGAAAAAGGCGGTTGCGATGGAGACGGGAGGGTCCAGGGCGAGGCTGCTCCTTGCCGGGCTCTACCTGAAACAAAACAAAACCGCAGAGGCTCTGAGCACGATCAGAGAGGGGATCAAAGGACAAAAGACCGACGCCCCTTTATATGATTTTACCGCTTGGATCTACGCCAGGCAGGGCAAGATCCCGGAGGCCGTGGCGGAGCTGGAAAAGGCCAAATCAGCGGACCCCGCCGACCCCGGCGCTTATTTCGATCTCGCTGCGATCTACGGGCAGACGGGACGGACAGGCGAGGCTGCCGCGGAGCTTGAAACGCTCTGCCAAAAAGACCCTGGCAACGTTAGGGCCCTTATTGGCGCAGCGATGCTCCTGGAATCAAAAGGCGACGGCGCCGGAGCGCTGAAATATTATACGCAGGCTCTCCAATCCGGCAACCCGGCTGGCTATCTTTACTTTGCCGCACATGAAATGAAAACAGGAAAGACGGCAAATGCGCTTTCGACCCTGGATAGCGGCATAGCCAAAAACCCGGCCGCCATCCAGCTCTATGCGATGAAGGGCGGCATCCAGATGAGCGCCAAGGATTACAAGGGCGCGATCAGCACATATACTTCACTGGAAAAAATTGACCGGCAAGCAGGTTTTACCCTCCTGGTAAAGGCGTACATCGCCATGAACAGGCTCGGCGACGCCCTTCAAATGGTCAGGCAGGGTGTTGCGCAAAGCCCTAAAGATATTCAGATGCTGTCGACGCTTTCCACCATTTACGGGATAATGGGCAACCGGGACCAGGCGCTCAGTACCGCAAGGCAGATAATAAACATCAAGCCCTCTTCCCCGGCCGGGTATATGCAGCTTGCATCCATTCAAAGCAAATACAGTCTTGATGAGGCAATAAAAACACTCAGCAGTGCGCAAACCCCGAAAGCCGGCCTGGTCGAGATGTTTTTAGGTGAGCTCTATTTCCGCAAAAAAGACTACCGGCCGGCGGACAACGAGTTCGCAATGGCTGAAAAAGCCTTGCCGGGCAATCCTGAACCGGTCTACCAGCAAGGGGTTGCTCTTAATGGAATGGGCATGTACGCGGAAGCTGCCGCCGCATACCGGAAGGTGCTCACAATGGACCCGGGGCATGTGGCCGCCATGAACAACCTGGCATATTATTACATCGGCCCGGGCAGGAACCCTGCCCTGGGCTTGCGCCTTGCCGCGCAGGCGCACGCAGCGGCGCCCAAAGACGGCAATGTGGCGGACACCTATGGTTTTGCACTTCTGAATAACGGCAAGACGCAAGAGGCCCTGAAAGCGCTTGAGGGAGCTCATGCGCTTCTGCCTGCCAATCCATCTATAACGTATCATTTGGCCCTTGCATATTCGGAGCATGGCAACCGGGACCAGGCGGTCGTATATCTCAGGAAGTGCCTGAGCATGGGGAATTTCCCGGAGACCGGACCGGCCAGGGCATTGCTTTCAAAGCTCGCGGGGCCAGGGAGCCGGTCCCGGAAAAATATCCGTCCGCGGAAACGTTTGACCAAAAAGTAACTGGGTCTTTTTTCGTTAAATATGCCGGCCCTGTTCGCAGGAGCCGCAGCAAGTTCGTACAAATAGCCGGAAAAGGAATTTTATTTTTCGTTTTTCCGGCCTGAATGGTGGAGGCTTCTCAGCCGGTTCATGTGACTGAGAAGGCGGAGCATTGCCGGGAACCTGGAAAAAGAAGAATGGAATTCAAACGCCTGGGCTTGTGTTGCTTGCCTCCTGCCTGCTGCTCGGCGTATTTTGCCTGGATGCGTTTTGTCCGGATGTGTGGGGGGGGCAGTTCAGCGCCAGTCCTTCTTTTTCCATGCAGGAGCAGTTCAACGACAACATTTTTCTGACGGACAAAGACCGGAAAACGGATTACATTACACGTCTTATCCCGTCAATGGCCCTTGATTACGATGCGCCGCTCTGGAAATGGGACCTGGCATATTCATTGGACTACCGCCATTTTCTCGATAATTCGGTGAATGATAATTTTGCCCAGAACGTTAATTTGCAAAACTCGACCCAACTGATGAAAAAATTCTTCTACATAGATGCCAGCGACACATACGCCAAGACATCTCTGTCCCTTACAAGGAACTACAACCGGGTTAGCCTTTTCTTAAACCAGACCGACCAGAATATATTTACCGTGAAACCGCATTTCACCTTCAGGCCGGGAAGAACCGCCACAATAGACGCCGGATATGCCTATCAGAACATATGGTATAAGAATGCCCTGGCCGTCAAGAAAAGCGGCAACAGTTTTTATGCCGAAGCCAAAGACGAGTTGTCCCCGTCTCTTGAGGTCAGCGCCGGCGGCATCTATTCCTCAGACCTGAACAACATTCAGAACTATGATGAAATAAACTTCCATGCAGGCTCCAGGTACTCGTATTCGCATGGCTCCGATCTTTTTTTTGCATTCGGCAATGACAGCTTTCATTTCGACCAAAGCGGCGGCAGTGACGAATGGTCCTGGGACGCCGGCATAGACCACAGGCTTGCGGCATTCTCCACGAAGCTTGAGGCCTCCTCCCAGGCGGTTGAGAACCCTTCGGGTTTGCCGGACAAGGTGGATACATATAGTGCGTCTCTTTCTTCAAATTCCGCCAGGACACCATTTTCATTGTCCCTGTCCATGGCCGAGTACAGGGACCTGGCTTCAAAAGAGCTCAGGGATCGTACATACGGCTTAACCGGCGCGGTATCCCATAAATTTACCCGGGCCTTTACCGGCTCCGCTAACCTGACGGCCGAGAGGATAGAGGACAAAGTAGCGGGGTCTCATACAAATCTGATCATTTCCGGCTTGGGTTTTAACTACCAGTTGTCCCGCGGGACATATCTGTCGCTTAACTACCAGTACACATACAGCCATTCCCCCTTGATAACCTACGACAGGTATCTGGACGACCAGGTTACTGCGGGAATTACCGTGGACCTTGGCAGCCGCGGACCGCTGGCCGGAAAACCGGGGACCGCTTGGCAGTAAGTATTTTTAATTTTTTCCGTGCGGGTCCGCAGGCATGCGGGGAGGAGAACTTTAATGGACAACAAGGGTAATTTCTGTTTTTTATGCGAGGAGAGACAGTGACTATGAAGAAGATCCGGGTATTGGTGCTCTTAAGCCTTTTCCTCATGGGGTGGGCAAACCTGGTTCATGGGCAGCAGTACGTGATAGGGGATGAGGATAATCTCAGCATTTCCGTCTGGAAAGAGCCGGAACTCGGCGTATCGGTGCCGGTAAGACCGGACGGGATGATATCCGTACCGCTGATCGGGGACGTCAAAGCGGCGGGCGAAACCCCTCAACAACTGAAGACCCTGCTTGAAAGCAGATACGCCAGGTACATAAAGGAGCCGGTCGTAAGCGTTATAGTGACGCAGGTGAACAGTTTTGTAGTGTACGTCTTTGGCGGCGGATTGTCCCAGCCGGCATTAGGGGGCGTGGTGGCCGGCCCGCAGTCGGGGGTTTTTGCTCTCAAGAGGAACACAACTCTTTTGCAACTGCTGTCCAGGCTGGGCGGCCTCGGGAACGCGGACCTTAAGAAGAGCGCCGTCATACGCAATGGCAAGAAGCTGAATGCGGATTTCTACCGGCTCTTCATTAAAGGGGATGTCTCCCAGGACCTGGCGCTGGAGCCGGGGGATTTCATATACATACCCAGCGGAGCGGGCAATGCGATCCGGGTGGCCGGGGCTGTTAAAATGCCCGGCATCTTCCCCTATACGGAACATATGACCGCCCTGGACGCGGTCCTGGCAGCCGGAGGATTTACCGACTACGCCAGCCGCAACAGCGTCCTTGTAGAGAGGAAGGAAGACGGCAAAACAAAAAGCATAAAGGTCAGGCTTAAGGATGTGATGAACGGAGACATGAAAGAAAACATATCTTTAGATCCGGGTGACATCGTCATCATCAAGTCCGGGATATTTTAGGACTTTTTTAATTTCTTAGGGGGATCTTTCCGTGAACGAAAAAAACGGCTCATTGAACATAAGCGAATACCTGGCGATCATACGTGAAAAAAGGCACATAGCCCTGGCTGCCGGCCTTGCCGTGCTCTCATTTTTTGTTTTGGCCTGCTTTTTGTGGCCCAGGTCGTATGAGGCCGATTCAACTGTATTTGTGCAAAGAGGCGCGCTCATGCAGTCTTTCATGAAAAACAGTGGCAACGTAGAGGTAGAAGATGAACTGAGCATCCTTAAAAACAGCCTCACCAGCAGAACGATCATTGACAATGTTCTAAAAAAACTGAACCTGGACCTGACGGCAAAGAACCTTTCCCAGTACGAGGCGCTGATCGACAGGGTGCGCAAAAACCTGACGGTGACCGTAAAGGAAGGCAGGGGCGATAATATCGACCTGTTCACTATTTCCTACGTTAACCCGGACCCGAAAGAGGCAAGGGACATCGTCAATACGCTCGTTAACGCGTATATTGAGCAGAGCATATCCATACAAAGGACAAACGCCATTAACGCATATAACTTCCTTAACAGCCAGCTGCAGAATTATAAGGAAAAACTGGACGATTCAGACCAGCAGATAGAGGCTTTCAGGGAGAAACATCCGGGCGTGTCCTTACTGGCCGAATCCGCCTCCGCCGCGAGCCTTACCGCGCTGCAGTCCGGGGCCGCCGATGATGAGATCAAACTCAAGGACCTCCTGAACCAAAAGAGCAATCTCAAGATGGAACTATCCGGCCGGAAGAAGATCTCCGCCGATCTAAGCGACCAGCCGGGTTCGCCGCAAGCCAGGCTTAAACAGTTGAACGATGAACTTATGGTCCTCAAGGCAAAATATACCGGCAACTATCCGGACGTGATCAAAAAAGAAGCCGAGATCGCGCAGCTTAAAAAACAGATGGCGGGAAACGTGTCCGCTTCAGCCAATCCCGTTTACCAACAGGTCCAAAACGAGCTTGAACAGGTAAACTCGAAAATAGAAAGTCTCAGAATGCGCCTGGCTGAAATATCAAAACAGGAGCGGTGGATGAACGAATCCATTGGAGGGCTGCCTAAAGAGCAGGAACAATGGGCCAAGATCCAGAGGGACAGGGACGGTTACCAAAAGACATACGGCGATATTCTCCAGAAGCTCGAAGCGGCGAAAGTGGCAAAGGACCTGCAAATGGGCGGCAACAGCTCAGTTTTGAAGGTAGTGGACCCTGCCGTGATGCCGGTATTTCCCGCGAAACCCAACAGGGTAAAGCTGATAATCATGGGTCTTTTCCTTGGCCTGTCCTCGGGGATCGGCGCCGCCATAGGTTTGGATTATCTTAAAAAGCCGTACAGGAGCGAGGAGATGGTGGAGACGGAGCTCAGGGTCCCGGTGCTCATCTCCATTCCCGGAATGACCGGGGATGAAGACAGGAAAGCCTCAAGAAAAAGGGACCTTAAGGTCTTTGGCGTTGCCGGTGCGTATGTGCTTCTCGTATTGGCCCTTCTGGCCAGAGAGGTCATTTTCCGTTACATGGGAATAAAGATCGCGATTTTCTAGACGGCGCATGGATATTTTTTTGCATTTTCATTTTCCAATGGAGGATCAGGAATGAGCAGGATTGAGAAATCTTTGGAAGAGGCTTTAAGGGCAAGGCGGACGGCCCAGAAGGCCCCGGCGCAGCAGGACGCGCCCGGGCAAGCCGGTAGTGCCAGCCCCAAATTCCAGCCCATAGAGGTCCCGCTCGTTAAGCTCGAGGACGTGGACAAGCGTATAGTCTGCATCAGGGAGCCCAACTCTTACATTGCCGAGCAGTACAGGAAGCTGCGCGCACGGATAAAGTCCCTTCCCGTGGATGCGCTGAATTCCATACTGGTTACGAGTTCAGCCATAGGGGAAGGCAAGACGGTGACGTCCATTAACCTTGCCGTCGCGATCGCCAACGAGATAGACAACACCGTGCTGCTTGTAGACACTGACCTGAGAAACCCTACAGTCCACAGGTACCTGGGCCTGCAGCCGCAGGCCGGGCTCAGCGATTATTTGAAAGGCGAGGTGGAGCTCCGGGACGTGCTGATAAAAACGGGCATTGGACGGCTCATGGTCCTGCCGGCGGGCAACATGCCTGAAAACCCGTCTGAACTGCTTTCTTCGGAGAAGATGAGGTCGCTTGCAGGCGAGCTCAAAAAAAGGTACAGCGACAGGTATGTGGTATACGATTCGTCTCCCCTGCTGGTCACGGCGGACGCCGTTACCCTGGCGCGCCATATGGATGGTATCCTGTTTGTGATGAGTGCGGGGCGTACCACGCACAAGTCTGCAAAGCGGGCGATGCAGCTTCTGAAGGGCTGCCGCATACTGGGCGTTGTCTTTAACAATATCCAGGAACAGCTTGCAAGGCACATGTATCCCTATCCCTACTACGGGAGCGCATACGGCAAAGGCAAAAAGGCTGTCCCGGCGGGAAATAGCGGCAGCGGGGCCAAAGGCAAATAATGTATTTGTCCTTTTTCGGGCTGAATTGCAAGCCCTTCCAGATCACTCCCGACCCGGACTTCTTTTTTTTGAGCAAGGAGCACCAGAAGACCCTTACCCACCTGACATATGGAATTACCTTCAACCATGGGTTCATGCTGATCACCGGGGAAGTGGGCATAGGCAAGACGACGGTTATACGGAAGGTTATGAAGGAGATCGATGACGATATAAGGATCGCCAAGATCACAAATACCAGTGTATCTTCGGACCAGCTTTGGGCGCTTATCAATGATGATTTCGGGCTGGATGCCGGCGGCAAGGACAAGACCCGGATGTTAAGGGAGCTTACAGATTTTCTTATAAAGGAATATTCCCATGGGCGCAGATGCATGCTCTTCATCGATGAAGCTCAAAACCTGTCTCCCGCCCTGCTGGAGGAGATAAGGCTTTTGTCCAATCTTGAGACTGACAAGTCAAAGCTCCTGCAGATCATTCTTGTGGGACAGCCCGAACTGAGGGAAACCCTCTCCAGGCCGGAGCTGAGGCAGCTCCGGCAGCGCATTAACATAAGCTGCCACTTGAACGCGCTGTCAAAGGAAGAAACCAGCGACTACATCTTTCACCGGCTTGAGAGCGCCGGGAACCGCGGAGCGGCGGTCTTCGAACCGGGCGCCATTGACGCCATTTACGCGTTCAGCAGGGGGATCCCCCGCCTCATCAACATAATTTGCGACTTTCTTTTTCTTGCCGCGTTCGTTGAAGGGACAAAGATCATTTCCTCGGAGCTCACCAAAGAGGTGATCGGTGAGATGGAACAGGAATGCAAGTACTGGAATAGCGAGCCGGAGGGAAAAACAAAAATGAATCTGCCCGGCGAAAATATGCAGGAAGTGCTGCTCAGGGTAAAGAAACTGGAAATAGCGGCTTCGGAAAGACCATCGAACGGCGGCAGCGGAAAGTCCGGGGAACGCATTTCGCTGATCGAGGCCGCCATGGACGGAATGGAGAAAAAGTTCGCGGATGAGATAACCGGGCTGCGGTCGCTCCAAAAGGGTATCGAAGATAAATTTGACGCCCTTGAAAAAGACGTGAGACTGCTCAGGCTTGCGCTCCCGGCAAATGAGGAAAAAGTGCGGGAAAACTACAAAAAAACAAAAAACCTTTGGAGCAGGATCTTCAACTGATAATGAATTGGTTTGCACTGTACGTCAAGTCACGGCATGAATTCGTTACCCGGAAAGAGATTGAAAAGAAGGGGATCGAGACTTTCCTGCCGCAGGTAAAAAAGCTGAGAAGATGGACTGACAGGAATCAGTTTGTGGATTTCCCTCTTTTCCCGGGATATATTTTTGTCCGTACCTTTCCGAACCCGGAAAATTTCGTGAGCGTTTTAAAGGCGCGCGGCGCCGTGAGCCTCGTCTCCGCCGTGGCAGGCCACCCCGCGCCGGTAGATGACGAAGAGATATCATCGCTGCGGATAATGGTGGGCTCCGGGGAGAAACTGGACCTTACGCCCCATCTGAGCGAGGGGGAAAGGGTGCGGATCAAGGGGGGGCCGCTGAAGGGCGCCCAGGGAGTGCTGAGCAAAAAAGAAGACCAGTACGTTTTCTCGGTAAACGTGGAGCTGCTTGGAAGGAGTCTCTGCGCCAGGGTCTATTCCGACGACGTTGAGGCCCTGTAAGCTGCCGGTCCGGGAAAACAGGCCTTTTCAAAACAAAAACTGGAAAACAAAAAAACATGAAAAACCCCTTTAAGAAATTCTCCGGTAAACAGAGGATGCATCCCAGGCTTCCTTACGACAGCATTTGTTACTTTGTCGACAGGGACCATGACATCTTTACCGAAAGTTATTTCCGGGAAGCCATCATGCTTGAGCGCAGGCGGGCGGCACGCTCCCAGAAACCTTTTTTCATTACGCTCCTGGACATGGGAAAACTTGCTCCCGATGGCAACCCGAATATTATCCAGAAGGTGGCCGGCTCCCTTTTTTCCAACACCCGCGATACGGACATTAAGGGCTGGTTCAAATACAACACCATTATGGGGGTCATCTTCACCGAGACGGACATAAGCCAAAGGGAGATGATAAAACAAAAGATCAGTGGAAACCTCAACGCGCTTTGCGGCGAGGATGCCGCAGAAAAGATCGGCATATCCATTAACGTTTTTCCGGATGATAAGGACTCTGACGTTTTAAATTGCGAAAAAACAGCGGGGCAATCATGGGGCAGCATAGAATCTTATCTGCTGGAAAACAACGAGCGGAAGAGATTCTCCCGCTTCATAAAAAGGGTGCTGGACATAACGGGGAGCCTGATGTGCATGGTTTTGGCCTCACCGTTTTTCGTCGTGATCCCGGTTTTGATAAAGCTTACGTCCAAGGGGCCGGTCCTCTTCAGGCAGGAGCGGGTCGGCCTTCATGGGAAGCCTTTTACCTTCCTTAAATTCAGGTCCATGCGTGTAAACCAGTCAGATGCGATCCACAGGGAATATGTAAAGGGGCTTATCCGCGGGAACGGCGGCGCCGGGGCCGGCAAAAATGAGGATGAAAAGGCCGGTGGAGCGAAAGAAAAAGAGGTCTTCAAGATAAAACACGACCCCAGGATCACCCCGGTTGGCCGGTTTTTGAGGAAATCCAGTCTTGACGAGCTGCCGCAATTCTTTAACGTGCTCAAGGGAGAGATGTCCTTTGTAGGGCCGCGCCCCCCCATAGCCTATGAAGTGAATGATTATGACATATGGCATTTGAGGCGCATTCTGGATGTGAAGCCCGGCCTCACGGGGCTTTGGCAGGTGAAGGGGAGGAGCTCCACCAGCTTCGATGAGATGGTGCGTCTCGATCTGCAATACGCAAGGACATGGTCTTTGTGGATGGACATCTGGATCATACTGAAGACGCCGTTCGTCATGCTTACAGGCAAGGGGGGCTATTGAAGCATCGTTGCCGCATTGGATATGCCCGCCAGTCCTTTTTATAAACAGCGGGAAAATGCCGCGCTGCCCTTTTAAGCAAAAGGGCGGGAAAAGAAAAATTTTTTGAATGCACATGGAGGGTAACGTGATTAAGATCGGCGTCATAGGATATGGGTACTGGGGACCCAATATAGTGAGGAATTTCAATCAGGCGGACGGGTGCAAGGTGCTTTCTATATGCGATCAGAGCCAGAAATCGCTGGGGAGGGCAAGAAAGGCCAATCCATATATAACAACCACTGCTGATTGCGGCGAGACGCTGTCCTCTCCAGACATCGATGCGGTTGCGATCGTCACCCCGGTCTCCACGCATTTCGAATTTGCAAAAAAGGCCCTCATGAACGGCAAGCACGTCTTTGTGGAAAAACCTTTTACGGCCTCGATCCGGGAGGCCGAGGAACTGGTGAACCTGGCTGAGAAGAAAAAACTCATTATTATGGTTGACCACACCTTCATATTTACCGGCGCCGTGAAAAAGATGAAACAGCTCATAGACGATGAAGTGCTGGGCGAGCCCTATTACTATGATTCCGTCAGGGTGAACCTGGGGCTTTTCCAGTCTGACGTCAATGTGGTATGGGACCTGGGGCCCCACGATTTCTCCATCCTGGATTATCTTATCAAGGAAAAACCGGTGGCGGTATCGGCAAGCGGCAAGGCGCACGTAAACGGGAAAGAGGACACGGCATACATTACCGCTCATTTTGCAAATAAGATGATCGCCCATTTCAACGTCAACTGGCTTTCACCCGTCAAGGTGAGGACTACGCTGATCGGCGGTGAGAAGAAGATGCTCGTTTGGAATGACCTGGAGGCCGATGAAAAGATCAAGATGTATGACAAGGGAGTGGAAGTCAAAAACGGAGAGGGCAGATATGACCTTCTCGTCAGTTACCGCTCCGGAGACATGTGGGTGCCCAAGCTAGACCAGAAGGAGGCGCTGAAGACGGAAACGGAATATTTCGTTTCCTGCGTCATGAACAACGAGACCCCGATCAACGACGGCCATGCCGGCATGAGGGTGGTGAAGATGCTCGATGCCTGCGACCGTTCGCTTGCAAACAACGGGGCGATGGTGAGCCTGTAAGTGAAATATCTCGCCATTGCGGATGATGTCCGGCTGGGGCAAAATGTGAAGCTTGCCAATTTCATCAACCTTTACGGCTGCTCCATCGGGGACAACACGAAGATCGGGACCTTTGTCGAAATCCAGAAAAACGCCTCCATAGGGAACAACTGCAAGATACAGAGCCACAGCTTTGTTTGCGAGGGAGTGACCATTGAAGACGACGTCTTCATCGGCCACAGCGTTACGTTCATTAATGACAAATACCCCAGGGCCACGGACGCCGCCGGCTCCCTGCAGACCGAGGCAGACTGGGTGGTGGTCCCAACGGTGGTAAAAAAAGGGGCCTCGGTCGGGTCCGGCTCCACGATCCTCTGCAATATAACCATTGGGGAGGGGGCCATTGTGGGCGCGGGGAGCGTGGTTACCAAAGATGTCCCTCCCGGTGCGATCGTTGCCGGGAATCCGGCAAAACTCATGAGGATGGTCAATGATGACGAAAGATAACATGATGCCTTTTCTGGACACTGTACCTTTTCTGGACCTTGTCACCCCGCACCTGGAAATAGAGGACGAGCTGGTCTCCGTCTTCAGGGAAGCCCTGAGATCAGGCCGGTTCATCGGAGGACCGGCGGTGGACGGGTTCGAAGAAGATTTTGCTCGGTTTTGCGAAACAGAGCACTGCGTGGGGGTTGGCAGCGGCACGGACGCCCTGAGGTTCGCGCTGATCGCGGCCGGCGTAAACCCCGGCGATGCGGTGATTACCGTTCCTAACACCTTTATCGCCACGACCGAGGCCATATCCCAGGCCGGCGCGGTCCCCGTCTTTGTGGACGTGGATGAGCGCACATGCAATATGGACCCTGAAAAGCTCCGGGAATATCTGGAAACCGGATGCGAGCCCGGCGGGAAGACCGCCGGCTTGGTCTGTAAAAAAGCGAAGAGGCCCGTTACGGCCGTCATCCCGGTGCATCTTTATGGACAGATGGCGGACATGGACGCGATAATGGGGCTGGCGGCAAAATACGGACTTTTAGTGATAGAGGACGCATGCCAGGCGCACGGCGCACAATATTTTTCCAAGCGTGAAAACCGGTGGATAACGGCTGGTTCAATGGGCGCTGCCGCCGCCTTCAGTTTTTATCCGGGAAAGAACCTTGGCGCCTGCGGAGAGGCCGGCGCGGTCACGACGGGCAGTCCGGCAATGGCCGGGAAGATACGCATGCTCCGAGATCATGGACAATCCAAAAAATACTATCACGAGATCGAGGGATATAATGGAAGGCTGGACGCCATACAGGCCGGTTTCCTCCAGCTCAAGCTGAAGAAACTCTCCCAGTGGAACGGGATGCGCCGCAAAAACGCCGCCCTGTATACTGAGCTTTTGGGTGTAATAAACGGACCCGGTTCCCGGAGCGCCTGCCAAATAAAGCTGCCTTACGAACCATCGTGGTCAAAGGGCGTTTACCACCTCTACGTGGTCAGAACGCAAATGAGAGACCAGCTGCAAGGCTTTCTAAACGAGAACGGGATAGCAACCGGGCTCCATTATCCGGTCCCCCTGCATCTGCAAAACGCCTACAAGGGATCCATCGGATACAAAGAGGGGGATTTTCCCGTCTCGGAAAAGCTGGCGGCGGAAATGCTTTCGCTGCCCATGTATCCGGGTTTAACAGGCGCCCAGGCGGAGCGCGTCGCCGGAAAAATGAGAGACTTTTTTAAAAGCGCGTCAAAAGCAAGCGCTTCAAAATAGAAAATATCCTTTTTTATTTTTATTTTTTTGCCATGGCCGGTCTGGCTATTAAAATCGTAAATCCGCTCGAATGCTCCTCCTGGGATCAACTGCTGCTCTCCCACCCGGGCTATTCCTTTTTCCATTCCTCACGCTGGGCGGAGGTCCTCCTGGAAGCCTACAACTACAAACCCAGCTATTTTACTGTGGCTGGGAATAACAGGTTATCGGCGCTTTTGCCGGTTATGGAAATAAACAGTCCTTTAACGGGCAAAAGAGGCGTATCGCTGCCGTTTACGGATTATTGCGCTCCGCTTTTTACGGAGGATTTCGAGAGCGGTAAAATCTTTGACTGTCTGGTTGAGCACGGGGCGGTGGCCGGATGGAAATTTGTTGAGATAAGGGGGGCGTGCGACCTTTTTAAAGACCAGCCTGAATCCTCGTATTCCTACGGCCACATCCTGGAACTTTCAAACAGCGAGGAAGCTATTTTTTCCAGGTTCAGGGACAGCACAAAAAGGAACATAAAAAAGGCCCTGAAAGAGGGCGTGGACGTGCGGTTTGAAACATCTCCGGGGGCTGTGAAGGAGTTTTACCGGCTCAATTGCGTTACCAGGAGGCAGCACGGCCTTCCCCCGCAGCCGTACGGTTTTTTCAAGTCTCTCCATAAAAATGTCATTTCGCGGGATTTGGGCTTCATTGCGCTTGCATATCATAAAAAAGCCGTTGTTGCGGGAGCGCTGTATGTCCATTTCGGCGGGAAGGCCATCTACAAGTACGGGGCTTCGGACAGGTCCTACAATCTCTTAAGGGCCAATAATATCATTATGTGGGAAGCCATTAAATGGTATGCGGAAAGGGGATACAAACAATTCTGTTTCGGAAGAACCGAGCCCGGCAATAGCGGACTCAGGCAGTTTAAAACGGGCTGGGGGACAACCGAAAGGACCATAAAATACTACCGTTACGACTTTTGCAAAAAGGCCTTTGTACAGGCTCCTTTGAAGGTGTCCGGAGCTCATAACGGTATTTTCAGAAAGATGCCTGCGCCGCTGCTCAGGGGCGCAGGCGCTCTCATGTACAGGCATATGGGATAGGCGAATCATGGGCGGACCAAAAAGAAAGTTCTATTACCGGATAAAACCGTATATACCCAGGCAGGTCCAGCTCCTGCTGAGGAGACAAAGGGCCCTCTGGATGCGCAGCAGATACGCGGACACCTGGCCTGTGGCCCAAAAGGCCGGAAGGTCCCCCCATGGGTGGCCCGGCTGGCCTGAACAGAAAAGGTTTGCGTTCATATTGACGCATGATGTGGAAACAGCCGGAGGCCATGCAAAGTGCCGTGACCTGGTACATCTTGAAGAACGGCTCGGGTTCAGGTCCTCATTTAATTTTGTCCCGGAGAAATATGAGGTGTCCCCGGAGCTTCGCCATTTTCTTGAGGGCAAAGGGTTCGAAGTGGGAGTGCATGGTTTGTGCCATGACGGCAAATACTTCAATTCGAGGGAACTGTTCAGTAAAAGGGCAGTCCAGATCAACCGGTATATGAAGGAATGGGGGGCGGCCGGTTTCCGTTCCCCATCCATGCTGCATGCGCTGGATTGGCTTCATGAGCTGGAGCTGGAATATGACTCGTCCACCTTTGACACGGACCCTTTTGAGCCCCAGCCCGACGGCATGAATACCATTTTCCCCTTTTTCGTGCCCGGCCCGCCTTTAAACGGGGGCGATTCTCTGAACGGGGGATATATGGAATTGCCATATACCCTGCCGCAGGATTTTCGGCTTTATATAATCATGCGGGAAAATAATATAGATATTTGGAAAAAGAAACTGGACTGGATCGCGGAGCATGGAGGCATGGCCCTTCTCAACACGCATCCGGATTACATGAATTTCGGAGGAAATAAACGGCGGGCAGAGGAATATCCCGCGGCTTTTTATCGAGAGTTCCTCCACTACGTAAAATCCAGGTATGAAGGCCGGTTCTGGCACGCGCTGCCAAGGGATGTTGCCCGCTGGGGCAAAAAGGAGATCGGAAAAACTTCCGCAGCCTCCCCATCATTCCCGTCAGGCGGGTTGTCCGCTTCCAAGGATATCCCAGCCTGCAAAAATGGAAATGCGGCAGGGGCGGGCGGGCCACGCCTGGATTTCCAGCGGCACGGCGCAGTTTCTGGCGGCAAAGGCAGGGCCTACGGGCTAAAGGCATGTATGGTGGCATATTCCTTTTATGAGACGGACGCCCGCATAATGCGCTATGCCGAATCGCTTGCCGCCCGGGGCGATCAGGTGGACGTCTTCTCCCTTGCCAGAAACGGCGCCGCGCCGGTGGAAAAGATAAATGGCGTAACCGTCCATCGCATTCAAAGAAGGGACATCAACGAGAAGACAAAATTCTCCTACCTGGGCAAGATGATGTCTTTCCTTCTGCGCTCATCATGGCAGATCACAAAAAGGTCCGCGGGCAGGCCTTATGACATCGTTCATGTGCACTCCGTGCCGGATTTTGAGGTCTTTGCGGCCTTTTTCACAAAACTGCGCGGCTCCAAAGTGATCCTTGACGTCCACGACATAGTGCCGGAGTTTTACGGCAGCAAATTCGGTGTCAGCCGGGAGTCTTTTGCCTTCAAGGCCCTTCAGTTGGCGGAGCGCTGGTCCGCGGCTTTTTCGGACCATGTCATTATAGCCAACCACATATGGGAAAAAGTCATTACCTCGCGGTCCGTGCCGTCCGGGAAGTGTTCAACGTTCCTCAACTATCCGGACAGCCGCATTTTCAACTGTTCCAAGCGCACGCGGCAGGACGACGGGCGCTTTATAATGATGTATCCCGGTACCCTCAACTGGCACCAGGGGCTGGACATCGCCATAAAGGCGTTCGGTCTGATAAAACCGGAGGCCCCGGAGGCGGAGTTCCATATTTACGGGAAAGGGCCTGCCAGGGACTCCCTGAAAGAACTGGTGGAGGAAAGGTCGCTGCAGGACCGTGTGAAGATCATGGATGTCGTTCCGGTGGAAGAGGTGGCGGGCCTCATGGCAAATGCGGATCTGGGGATAGTGCCCAAGCGGAACGACTCCTTTGGCGGCGACGCCTTTAGCACAAAGATATTCGAATTCATGGCCCTGGGCGTGCCCGTAGTCGCGGCCAACACGCGCATAGACACCTTTTATTTCAATGACTCACTTCTGAAATTCTTTCAGGCCGGAGACGAAAAAAGTCTCGCGGACGCCCTGCTTGAGATGATAAAAGGTCCCGGCCTGCGCCGGGAACTGGCAACAAACGCCCTGGCCTATATCGCCGGGCAGAGCTGGGACGTTAAGCGCAAGGATTATCTCGATCTCGTGGACCGTCTGGTCAAAGGGAACGCCTGATCCCGATGCGGGTGAAAAATGCAAAAAGGGTTTTTCCTTTTCCTTTTCCTTTTTTCAGGCTGGACCGGGCCCTCTCCGTGGGCCTCTTTGGCCCTCTTGCGGGATTTCCTGGGAAAAAAGGAAAAAACGCCCTCCGCATCCCCATACTCATGTATCACAGCGTGTCCCGCGAGGCGGAGCGGGGAGTCCATCCCTATTACCGCGTCGTCACAACGCCGGAGGTGTTCGCGCGGCATATGGAATTGTTGGCCGGGCAGGGATACCAGGTCATCGGGCTAGAAGCGGCAAGCGGTCTGCTCCGCTCAAATAATGCCTCGGGCCAGGGCGTGCCCCCCAAGCCTGAGATGCCCGCCGGTACTACGATTATTAAAAAGCCCGTGGTGATTACCTTCGACGACGGCTTCCTGGATTTTTACACCGGCGCATTTCCCGTTCTGAAGGGACATGGTTTTACAGCCACTGTATTTTTGCCTACCGCTTTCATCGGCGGCCATTCTTCTTGTGGAAAAACGGGCGGGAAGGTGGCGGGGAAGGAATTTCTTTCCTGGCAGCAGACGCGGGAGCTCGCGGACTCGGGGATCTCATTTGGCTCGCACAGCGTCTCTCATTGCCGCCTTGTGGCGCTGCCGCGCCCCGAAGTAGAGGCGGAGCTGCGGCGCTCGAAAGAGGACATCGAGGCTAAAACGGGCCATCCCGTGTATGCCTTTTCATATCCCTATGCCTTCCCCGAGCATGACAGGGAATTTACGGCCTTTTTGCGCGGCGTTTTGGAAGAATGTGGTTACGCCTGTGCGGTCACAACGAGCATCGGCACGGCCGTGCCGGCGGGCGATCCCCTTTTTCTCAAACGGCTGCCCGTCAATGATGCGGATGATGACGGGCTGCTCCTGGCCAAAATGAACGGAGGTTATGACTGGCTGCATGCCGCGCAATATGCGGCAAAAAAGGCAAAGAGAATCCTGGGCATGGGTAAAGGGAAAAATCTGGTAGAATGGACTACTCAGCCCTGAGATAGCCCGGCTAATGTATTTAATTTGGAATAAATTTGCGGAGCCCAGGTGAAAACAGAAATAAAATACGTGGTCATTAGCCCCGTACGGGATGAAAGCGCCTACATTGAAAAGACGATCCATGCCGTGGCTGCGCAAACCATTCTGCCGGACAAATGGATAATCATCAATGACGGGTCCTGTGACAACACCGGAGAAATAATTAACGAGTATGCAAAAAGATATCCATGGATCTATCCGGTCCACAGGCATGACAGGGGTTTTCGAAAGGCGGGGGGAGGCGTAATAGAATCTTTTTATGACGGATATACAAAACTCGCTCTAAAAGACTGGAATTATATTGTGAAGCTGGACGGCGATCTGTCCTTCGATAACGATTATTTTGAGAAGTGTTTTGACAAATTTGGAAAGTCGCCGAAATTAGGAATCGGCGGCGGTGTGATTTTAAATGTGATCAAAGGCTGCCTTAAAGAAGAACCACATCCTCTTTTTCATGTCCGGGGAGCGACCAAAATCTATAAGAGGGAATGCTGGGACGCAATAGACGGGCTTTTAAAGGCGCCGGGATGGGATACGCTCGATGAGGTCAAGGCAAGCATGCTTGGCTGGGAGACCAGAAGTTTTACGGATCTTAAAGTGATCCATTACAGGCCGACCGGAACAGCGGACGGGACATGGAAAGGGTGGGTGAAAAACGGACTCGCGAACTATATATCCGGGTATCATCCGGCCTTCATGTTTTTTAAATGCATAAAAAGGGTCTTCGAAAAACCCTATCTGGTAGGCGCAGCGGGTCTGATGTACGGTTTTCTGAGCGGCTATATCAGGAATGTCCGGCAAGTCGAAGACCGGGCGCTCATCGCTTATCTGAGAAAACAACAGGTGAACAGGCTCCTTTTGAGAGAGAGTATCTGGAAGTAGAGATGGATATATCCATAATAATCGTAAATTGGAACTCGGCCCAGTATGTCAGAAAATGCCTCGATTCGATCTATGCCCATATGAGGGACACGGATTTCGAGGTTATCGTGGTAGACAACGGGTCATTTGATTCATGTGAGGCAATTATCAAAAGAGAGTTCCCATCAGCGCATTTTCTCCAGAACAGAGAGAATGCGGGCTTCGCTGGAGCCAATAATTTTGGCGCCACGGTAGCAAAAGGAGAACTGCTTCTGTTTTTGAATCCGGATACCGAGGTTATCGACGGCGCATTAACGGAAATGATGGCAGTTTTTAAAAGCATGCCGGATGCCGGGGTGGTTGGCTGCAAATTGCTCAATACCGACATGACCTTACAAATCAGCTGCATTCAACCGTATCCGACTATTTTGAACCAGGCGCTCGATTCGGATTTTTTTTGCCGGCGTTTTCCAGGGCTCTGGGGCAGGGGATCGAATCCCATACTGGCCGGGAATTCAGGCCCCGTCGAGGTGCAAGCCGTTTCGGGAGCATGCATGATGATCAAAAAGGAAATATTTGAGGAAGTCGGACGCTTCAGCGAAGAATACTTTATGTATTCCGAAGATATTGACCTTTGTTTCAAGGTCCGTCAATCGGGCCACAAAAATTATTTTGCCGGCTCGGCTTCGGTAATACATCATGGCGGCGGAAGCTCGTATCTGAGGAAAGAAAACTTCTTCGGGACTGTTCAAATGAGGGAATCCATATTTAAATTCCTGAAAAAAAACCGCGGCAGGCTTTATGCCAGTCTCTACAGGTCATTAATGTTTTTTACGGGCATCTTGAGGCTTTGTATGCTGGCGTTAGCATTTATTCCATGTATGGTGATGGGAAGTGCTAACAGCTGCCGCGCATCGTTGGTGAAATGGGCGCACATCATCCGTTGGGCCGCCGGAGGAGAGACATGGGCAAAATGATTTTATCAAGATCGTCCGGTTCGAACCTGAACTAAGGATTTTTTATGTGCGGAATCAGTGGAAAAATATTTTTTAGCGGAGACCGTATGGTTGATCCTGCGCTTATTGAAAAGATGAGCGCGGTCATGGCCCACCGCGGGCCCGATGATTACGGCAGTTATATCTTCAGAAACGTGGGATTGGGCCACAGGCGTTTATCCATCATCGACCTTCAAACGGGTAAACAACCGCTTTCCAATGAGAACGGGAAGGTCTGGGTCGTATTCAACGGGGAAATATACAATTACAGGCAATTAAGGGAGGAATTGATAGAGAAGGGGCACAGATTTAAAACCCGGACGGACACCGAAGTGATTGCCCACCTTTATGAGGAATACGGTGAAGCTTCAATCTCAAAACTGCAAGGGATGTTCGCAATAGCGCTTTGGGATGAAACGGACCGGATATTGCTGCTTGCCAGGGACAGGGTCGGGATAAAGCCGCTCTATTATCATCTTTCCGAAGATTGCCTGACCTTCGGTTCGGAAATGAAAGCGATACTCGCCGATAATGCAATATCAAGAGATATTGATCCCAATGGGCTGGGTCTGCTCCTCGGTTATTATTACATGCCCGGGGAAGCAACATTGCTTTATGGAATTAAAAAGTTGCTTCCTGGGCATTATTTGCTTGTGAAGGACGGCAAGTGCCAGTATAAGCAATATTGGGATTTTTCTTTTGTAAAAAAGGATGGCCACGCGCGATTTGAAGTCTCCAGGCAGGAATTGCTGGGCTTGCTGAGGAAGTCGGTCCGGGACCATATGATCAGCGATGTGCCGGTCGGTTTTTTGCTGAGCGGGGGGGTTGACTCAACCGCGTTGCTCAGCTTTGCGGTGGAAGAAACGGACAAAGAGATAAGCACGTTTACCATCGGTTTTGAAAGCGGCCAATTCGAGGACGAGCGGAAATATGCGGCCCTTGCCGCAAAAAAGTTCGGAACGAAGCACTATGACATGACCATTGACGAGAATGAATTTGTTTCCTTTTTGCCCAGGTATGTGTGGCATATGGAAGAGCCGGTGTGCGAACCGCCGGCCGTTGCCCTGTATTACGTTTCAAAGCTCGCGCGGGGTCATGTCAAGGTGCTTCTGTCTGGCGAGGGCGGCGATGAGGCGTTTGCAGGCTATCCCAACTACCGCAACATCGTCTGGCTTGAAAGAATAAAGAAATTGTCCGGACCACTGAGTCCCGCGTTGGGCTCAGCGGCGTCCTTATTTGCTGCTGCGGGGCACTTCAGGCGGTTAGGCAAATATAGCCCTCTTTTTTCGGCTGATTTCAGGGATTACTATTACAGCAGAACTTCCAGCCCGTTCACCTATTTTAATAAGAATTCACGTGATCTGCTCACTCCGGCCTTCCAGGGCGGCATTGATGAAAATCACAGTTTCAGGAAACTGCTTTTAGAGAAGGCCGATGGATTTGAATTTCTGGACAAGATGCTTTATATCGATTCAAAAACCTGGCTGCCGGATGACCTCCTGGTCAAAGCCGACAAAATTACCATGGCCAATTCCGTGGAATTGCGAGTCCCCTTTTTGGACCATGCCGTGCTGGAATTCGCCGCATCCCTGCCAGACGGTTTCAAGCTTAAAAGGTTTACTACCAAGTACATTCTTAAAAGGGCGTTTGAAGGGAGGGTGCCGGAAGCGATACTTAATCGTAAGAAGACCGGTTTTCCCGTTCCTTATGAGCGGTGGATATCGAAGAAATTATCAGGTTTTGTAAATGATTTATTGCTGGACGCTAGGACTATAAACAGAGGGTACTTCCGGAAAGCGGGAATTGCCAAGATGCTTGAAGCCAATAATCAGCGGATGGCTTATTCAAAGGAAATATTCATTCTCGTCGTGCTTGAACTGTGGAACCGGTGCTTTATCGATCAGCCATCACCTGTTGATCACTAACTTTATAGCTTAGTCTTCTCATATATTTATGAATCCTATCGGACTGTTAATATTAATTTTCCTTGTCCTGGTCATCTCATTCGGCTCGCGCGAGTGGGTTGCGCTCGGCATGGTGGCTGGTGTTTTATACCTGACGGAAGGGCAGCAGATCGATTTGGCGGGATTCAATTTCTTTGCCATTCGCTTTCTGGAGCTTGCTGGGTTCATCAGGATCGTTTTAAAGGGTGAATTGCCGCGCGTCCGGATCAATAGTATAGATAAAAGCTTTCTTGTTTTTCAAAGTGTATATCTTCTGATGTTCCTGATAGGTTTTTCCGTTCATCCCGGAGCAATAGTGATGCCCACCTACATGATCGGTTTTTTTTGTGACGGCTTAATTTCGTATTTTATATTCAGGGCACTTTTGACGGATCCGCCGGTCTTTAGAAATTTTCTTAAAAAAAGCGCTTATTTGATTATTCCGTTCACCGCGCTCATGATGATCGAAAGCATTACCGGGCACAACCTTTTTTCATTCATGGGTGGCGTTCCCGCGGTGCCGGTCATAAGGAACGGGCATTATAGGGCGCAGGGCAGTTTCCGCGTCGCGATCACTGCGGGCTCCTTTGGCGCTACGTTGTTTCCTCTTTTTGTGGGAGAGGCATTGGCATATGGCAGAAGGTTCTGGAACCTTACCGGGGCCGTTGCATGCGTCATGATAACGATTGCCGCGCATTCGGGCGGACCGGTAATGGCGCTCGCGGCCGGGTTTATAGCCTGGTTTTGCTGGCGCATACGCGGACATATGCGTATGGTCCGCTGGGGCATGTTTATTTCCTTCGTTGCTCTGGCTCTGGTAATGAAAGCGCCGGTCTGGTTTGTCATTGACCGGGTAAGCGGCATCGTCGGCGGACACGGATGGGACAGGGCCAATTTGATCAACCAGTTCGTCAATCATTTCAGTAACTGGTGGCTGACAGGTATGACGCTTGAAAATACGGCGAACTGGGCTGCGACGAGGTTGACCTTCGGGTCCACGGACGTTGTCGACACTTATGTTTACATCGGACTCACGGGGGGATTAATTTCCCTGGTCCTGTTCATAAGGTTCCTTGTTGAATGCTTCAGATCCCTCGGGTCCAGCATGCGCTTTGTCAGGACGCCGGAGGGGGACCATACGCATGAGCTCCTGCTATGGGGAATTGGCTGCTGCCTGTTCAGTAATGTAGTCAACCTGATAGGAGTTACATATTTTGATCAGATGTATGTGATCTGGTACATGACACTGGCGGTCGTTTCCAGTCTGACGGCATATTATCTTGGTGAGTCCAGGGCGAAAGACCAGGAAGAGGCCTATGACCCGGAGGGCGGATTATACGATGTTTCATGAACCATATAAGACGGCTTCGGCAGGTAAAATGAAATTTTGCCTGCTGGGCGCAACGTTTGCCACTGACAACATGGGCGTCGGTGCTCTCACTGCCGGGGCTATTGATACGGTCCTGCATATGTTTCCGGATGCTGAAATCTATCTGCTGGATTACGGTAAAAACCGTGAATCATACCGGTATGATTTTGGCGGCCGGCCGGTACCGATAGGACTGATAAACCTGAGATTTTCAAAGAAATTCTATTTGAAAAACAATATTGCCTATTTGGTTCTGCTCTCCTGGCTCATCAGGCTGGTACCGTTTAGGAGCCTGCGGGAAAAAATATGTTCGTGCAATGAATATCTCAACCAAATCGCCCAAATGGATGTGTTTGCCTCCATTGCAGGAGGCGACAGTTTTAGCGATATTTACGGGCTGCCAAGATTATTTTATGTCTCATTGCCCCAGTTTCTCGTTTTGTCCATGGGGAGGACGCTTTTCCTGTTGCCGCAGACAATCGGACCTTTTAAAGGCCGGGTTGCCAAATTTATTGCGCGTTTTATTCTCAAGCGGGCCAAATTGATATACTCGCGGGACCATGAAGGATTCAAGGAAATCCGCGTGCTGATGGGGAAATCCAACATAGCCGGTAAATTGAAATTTTGCTATGATGTCGGTTTTGTGATGTCACCGAAAGAACCACAAAAAACGGTTCCGGAAGAGATCGGGGAGTGGAGGCAATCCGCTTGTCCGGTTGTTGGCCTAAACGTCAGCGGCCTGCTTTTTATGGGCGGATACACACGGGACAACATGTTCGGATTGAAAGTTGATTATCACGATCTTTTAAAAGACATTATCCGTCTGATAATGGATAAGGGGGCATGCGTCCTGCTCGTCCCCCATGTGTTCGGTGACGGCGGTGAAAGTGATGCGATTGCCTGCGGAAAAATCTATGATGAGGCGAAACCGGTCTATAAAGAGCGGATATCTCTCGTTCGTGGCAGTTACAACCAGAATGAGATCAAGTATGTTATCGGGCAATGTGATTTTTTCATTGGGGCCCGGATGCACGCTTGCATTGCGGCCCTGTCCCAGAATATTCCAGCGGTTTCGATAGCGTACAGCAAAAAATTCCGTGGCGTAATGCAAACCATAGGTATGGATGCGCTCGTTGTTGACCCCCGCACAATGGATAGGGCAGAGATATTGCGGATAGTTGCCAGCTCATTTGAAAACAGGGGTTTTCTTGGCGGGCAACTGGCCCGCAAAATGCCGGAAGTAAAAAAAGCGGTCCGTTCCATGATGGGACAGATCTACTTGCGAGACGAAAAGGCAAATTTAAAAAACCACTAGCCTATGCCGGACCTTACTATTACCGACAGAATAAAGAAACTCTTTACTGGTAAAAGCATGAAATCCCTCGCTCTCAAGGGCGGTTTCTGGCTCGGCATGGGCAGCGGCCTGGAATATGGCCTGCGTTTTCTCAGGAATATCATACTGGTGCGGCTGCTCGCTCCTGAAAGCTTCGGTTTAATGGCCATCGTCCTTGCCGTCAATGGCGCTTTGGGCGCCTTTACGTTCATAGGCATAAACGAGGCCGTTATACAAAGCCCCGATGGCGGCGAGGAAACCTATCTTAACGCCGCATGGTGGCTTTCGCTGGTCCGGTCTGCGGGGCTGTTTTTTATTGCCCTTATTTTTGTTCCGGCGCTTACGTCTTTTTATTCCGTGGCATCGTATTCGCTTATGTTCAAAGTCTCATTCCTTTCGATTCTCTTTAACGGGGCGATGAGCGCCCGTGCATATATAGCACAGAAAAAGATGGATTTCAGAAAATGGATGATCGTATCGAACGGCGGCGCCGCCATCGGCATATTAACCGCGATAGGGCTAACATTCTGGCTGCATAGCGTCTGGGCTCTCGTGATCGGCTACGTGATGGAGGCGGCCGGAAGATGTCTATTGTCCTTCATAATCTGCCCCTACCTGCCCAGGATGCATTTCAAAAAAGAACACACTAAGGCCTTGTGGAAATACGCAAGCGGAATGTTCGGGCTCCCGGTCCTTTATTTTTTCTTCAAGGAAGCGGACGTCTTTGTCATAGGGAAGCTGCTGCCAAAAAAGGAACTGGGCCTCTACAGCATGGCGATGAGGCTGGCGCAGATGCCGATATTGATAGTCTCAACGATCATTAATCCCATTCTTATGCCGATGTTTTCAACAAAACAGGCAGACAGGCCATGGGTCAACAGGACCCTTATTAAGTCGACCAGGCCCATCCTTCTTGCCGGAAGCCCTATTGTCTGTTTTTTTGCGCTGTACGGTAAAGACTTGCTGACGGTCGTTTACGGCCCTCAATATGCCACGGTGGCCATCCCGTTTGCCATATTGCTGGCAGCCACCCTTTTCAGGACGGCCGCCACGCCGATAAGTAACGTTTATTTCGCTATCGGAAAACCGCAGCTTCAGCGATTTTTTTTGATAATTCGAGCTGCGCTGATGATCGTTATTATTTATCCCGCCGTCAGGTTCTTTGGGCTCACGGGGGCCGCCTGCGCCGGGCTGTTCTCCATGCTTGCCGGTTATTTTTTCCAGGTGCTGCGGATGCAAGACCTGGGGTACCTGGATCTGCGCAGGTACGGCGCTATTTTTCTTTATGCAATCGCCATATCGACGATCGTCTTTATCGTCTGGTCGGCTGCCGGCCGGCTGTCATTACAGCCGTTCCATAATATGTTTTTGGGTTTTATGTGGTGTATGGCTGCGTATGTCTTTCTGGGACTCATTACCTTCAAGCTTTACCGGAAGGCCGTCTGAATGTCCTTTAAACGGCTTATAGCGCAGATTCTTTACCGTGCATACGCGGTAAGAAACAGGTTGCTCCGCAATTTTATTCTGCGAATGGTTAAAAGCCTGGAAAACGGCGAGTTATATTCGCTCACGCTGAGGAGGATTTATTCCTCATACCACGGGATTAAGATAGGCATGTACAGCTATGGCGGCTGTTTTTCCCGGAATAACATTTTGCCGGGGACAGAAATTGGCCGCTATTGTTCATTTGCGGGAAACGTGTATGTCTTTACACGCAACCACCCTTGCGAATATAAATCGACACATCCGTTTTTCTATAATCCCGGTCTGAAAATCATGGATAAGGATCCCATCCCCCATTCAAAGATCATAATCAGAAATGACGTCTGGATTGGCATGAACGTCATTATCCTGCCGTCCGTCTCGGTCATTGGAGACGGAGCCATTATAGGTGCGGGGAGCATCGTTACGAAAGACGTTCCGCCGTACGCCATAGTGGCCGGTAACCCCGCCAGACTGATTCGCTACCGGTTTGGTCCGGAAAAAATTGCAGAACAAATGGCATCGCACTGGTGGGAGAAGAATATTGAGGAACTTAAAAAGGAACTGGATAGTTTTACAGTTCCGATCGAATAACCATGAAAAATAATTACGCATGCCCCGTGTGCAAGTCCGCGCTCGATTCCAAAAACTGCGCCCGCTGCGGTTTCCGGATGAAATTGGCTGGCGGCCTGCCGTCTTTTTTTACGGCGTCTCCCGTCTCGAGGCGTTATGAGAAGATAGGCGCCTTTTACGACACCTTATACTCACACACGGAGGACATCTGGAACCAGCTTGCATCCAGAGGGCGTGAGTTCGACAATTTCATCTCATCGCTGGTTATGGCCGGTGGACCCGTCTGGTACCTGGACATCGGCTGCGGGGAGGGCAACCTGCTTGCTGCGGTCCCCGCGTCAGAAAAGTTCGGTATGGATATCTCACGCAAGGCCCTGCAGGTAGCGGCCGTCCGCGCGGGAGCGGACCTGTGCCTGGGGTTTGCGGAGGAATTGCCTTACAAGACGGAATTTTTCGATGCGATTACCAGTATAGGGGTCATGACCCATTTCGCGAACGACCGCGCAGCTACGAAAGAGATATGGAGGGTCCTGAGACCTGGCGGGCGCTATATAGCCGGTGTTTTCATCCCGCCTCGCTTGACGGAGAAGATAGCGGGCAAGGTCTCGGAGTTTGTCTTCCCACGGCCAAGACCAGCCGGGTTTGTCCGATGGCTGCTCACGAAATTCCGCAGGCCGGTGCCCGGAGCGAATCAAACAGAGCCGGGGCGCAAGGATCGCCAGCCCATCGAGCGGCATTATAAAAGCAAGGAAGTGGAGCGGATATTCAAAGATTGCGGCTTTAAGATATCGAAAGTGATAACTAAACGGAAATACCCGGATGCCCCCCTCGCAGGCCATCATTTCCGGATATATATTTTGACAAAGGACATCCGAAGCGCAACCGGCCAAGCATCATGAAAGATCGCAGGTTCAGATCGATAGAGGCTGTCGTGCGGCATAAGGTCTGCTCCGGATGCGGAGCATGCACCGGTGTTTGCCCCGTTTCCTGCATCGATTTCGTATATGGGGAGCGGTTTAATTTCCCCCGGATTGAGCAGGACAGGTGCCTGAATTGCGGCAAGTGTCTGAAGGTCTGTCCGAGCGCTTTTCTATTGAAGGGGACTGCACCGGAGTTTTCAAGTGACGGAGAGAATGGATCGCCGGAGTGCTACCTGATGCATTCAAGTGACGACAGTTTACGGAAGGACGCGGCCTCCGGAGGATTCATTACCAGCTTGATATTGCACCTCATGGACAGTGGCTCCGCAGACGGCGCAGTTGTGGCCAGGTGTGAAGGGGAAACTCCCCTGATAGCCGAGTCATTCATTGCCCGCGACCGGGCAGAGGTGCTGAGCTCGCGCGGATCAAAATACGCTCCGGTATCCAACTGCACCGCTCTGCGTGAGGTCCTGGAAAGACCGGGCCGTTATGTATTTGTAGGGACACCATGCATGATCGAGGGGCTTGCAAAACTTCAGAAATTCCTGCCGGAATTGCGGGAGCGCATAGTGCTGAGCATAGGTTTTGTCTGTGCTGGAATGGCATCGCGCCTTGCCACAAGAAATTACATCGAGAATGACGGGAAAGTTAATATGCGGGATGTCCGGCGCATAACTTATCGCGGGGATGGATGGCCGGGCCGTTTCAGGGTATTTGGAGAAAATGACAGTTTATTGATGGACCGCCCGCTGATCGGCGGCTCACTCACACACGTGGTGGGACGTGATCATTATTTGCGATGCGAGAACTGCCTGGACCATTGGGCCCGTTTCGCGGATCTTGTCGTTTCCGACCCGTGGACGGAGGAAATGATAAAAAGTGAGACTATGGGACGGTCCGCGGTCATGGTCCGTACCGGGCGGGGCAAAGCGGCGATCGAATCCGGGATCAAACAAGGCGGCCTCATAGCAGACTCGATTGCCGTTCAAGACATGCTTTCTTTCAATAGTCATCTGGTGATTGATTCAAGTCATTCCAGGCATTCCTGGATGGCAATCTACCAACTGCTTTTTTTCAGGCGTATGAGCTACCTGCGCCCACTGGGTAAATATGTTGTAATGAAAAGGAGCATTACCGGGCTGAGAACGACGCTGCGGGCCTTTTTTAATGAACAATATTATTTTTAAAATTATTTACGGCCCCGCACAATTAAAGTTTCATGATTATTAAGACGATAGATAAACAGGATGAAAATCTTAGGGAGCGGGACGATTTCTGTGATGCCGGTCACTTCAAGTTTACGAGTGATGGCCTATCATCATATTGGTTATTAAGATGGGAGGCTGGCAAAGATGAAAATCGTGCGGACTGCTTCGATTATTCTGGTGTTGCTTTTTGCCTCGACTGCCTGGGCTTCGACTTACTATATCGATTACGATAATGGCAATGATTCGAACAATGGGCTATCAAAAAGTGTGCCTTGGAAACATCAGCCTTACATGAAGGGATTCACTGGCTCATATGTGCACCAAGCCGGGGATATCTTTGTCTTCAAGGGCGGTGTGACTTGGGCTTACTCGGCGGCAGACCCGGTATTTCCAATGATAATAAAGACCGGCGGCGCAACGGGCAATCCCGACCAGTACACAGTTGACAAGACATGGTTTGCAGGCACTTCTTATACGCCTCCCGTTTTCGATGGCTGCCAGACGGCGGAGGGTCTGAATGTGTGCGGCCTGAATGGGGCGGCCACACTGGGGAAAAATAGCTGGTTGATTAGTGACAACAACGGCCAATATTCCGTGTCAAACATTATCATTAACGGGCTGCAGCTTCAGGATATTGGCGCGCCCATACCATCTGGCGATGACGGCTCCGGGGCGGCGATCGCATTTTTGGGCAGTGAGAGCTCGATAGAGATAAAAAACTGCATACTTGCCCCCCATGCCATAACGGCCTTTGTCTATGCCAACAATCCCGGCGCAGCCCAGAAAAACGCTAGTGCCATTTATGTGCATGACAATAAGATAAGCTATGCCGGACGGGGGACAATCTACGGAAATACCGGATATACCGTCAATGATGTAAGGGTCTATAACAACAAATGGCAGGGCCCCGGGCTAACGCTTGCCAGTGCCCTATATAGCTCTGGGGGATTTCACAATGACGGGCTGATGGTTGGCTGTCCCGCCAACTGCACTGGGACCACCCCGACTATGACCAACATCCTTTTCTATAACAATCTGTTCAACGGGTCATGGGAGTATTGCACGGCCCAGTACTATTCAAACGGATATACAAACAACACTTCCATCTACAACAACGTCTTTGCGATCGAAAACAATTCCTCTAACGGCTCCCCTATGCAGAATTTTATACAATTCAATTATAATTCCAGCGCAAGCGATTGGGGCAACATAAATATTTATAATAATACTTTTTCCAGTGATTCTTTACTGGGCTATAACATTGGCGTAAATAAAGCTGTCACTTTTTCATACCCATCAAACAACATAAACCCTCTCTACATAAACATTCAAAACAATATTTTTTCCGGATTGCCGATAGGCATTGTAGTTGGTTCTGGTACTTGGAATGCCCTCAATATCGACCATAATTTTTATAATCTAACAACTGTGGGGGGGTACGGTTACCTGGATTACGTCGGCGGAGGATCAAATACATATGGGTCTGTTGCCTCAGCCTGTGCCGCCGGATATGACTGTAACAGCCTTGGCGGCGATAATTATTCAAGCTCGTATCCCGGATTTGCCTCTGTGCCGGATGGAACTACAGGCAGCGGCAACTGGCAGCTGCTGGCTTCCTCTCCTGCAATAGGTAACGGGACAAATTTAAGCAATATATTTGATTACGACATAACAAACGCCACACGTCCGTCAACAGGCGGGTGGACTATGGGAGCCTATGAGTACAATACCAGTTCAACCTCGGGCAGCAGTACGGCAACAAGCGCAACTACTCTGTCTGTCACAAAGACAGGCACCGGCACCGGGCTTGTGGCCAGCAGTCCCGCCGGAATAAGCTGCGGGTCTAATTGTTCCGAAACCGTCAACTCCGGAACTTCGGTGACTCTTTCCTCAACTCCGGCTGCGGATTCTTTTTTTGCGGGCTGGAGCGCAGGAGGATGTTCCGGTACAAGCGGCTGCACCATAGATATGAGCGCGGACACTTCAGTTTCTGCCGCGTTCATGCAATACATCACGGTAAGCTCTCCAAATGGCGGAGAGGTATGGGACAGAAGGGCTAAATATTCTATACAGTGGTCATATGCCGGCAATCCCGGCCCTTACGTTAATATATATCTGCTTCAAAATGGTTCCGTGGTGCGTACCATTGCTAGCGGTGTTCCGATCGGATCAAACGGCAGCGGATCACATAATTGGGAAATACCCTCCCGGATATCCCCGGGATCGGATTACAAAGTCAGGATCACTAGCACTTCTAATGCGAACTATACGGACGTCAGCAACGCAAACTTCACGATACAGTGATCAGTGAAAAGTCAGGGGGGCGGATTTCTGCCCCCTGGCAATACGCGCCACGAATCACGGAGGCCAGAAAAAGAACTGCACACCAGGAGCCGAGGCCGTCAAACATTTCGGCATGGGTGTAGATGTCTTTTTCGAAACCCTGCCGCGCGATTACAGCAAAAAGTTTCTCTCTTTCCTTAACCGGCATTTCCAGGATTTCCTTATTAAACCTTCTCTACCGTTATCATTTTAACCCACCTACTTCACGAAGGTTTTAAGCGTCTTGTAAAAGTTCTCATGAGTGCCTATTATTTAAAACATGACATCATGGCCAGAGATGGAATAAGCTAGCAGGCATTCCTGCCCATGAAACTTGAACTTGTGAACCCTGATGCCTTCCAGGTCCCCTTTTTCCGATTTGCCGGATTGAGGGCTTTCAAGATCTCATATACTTCATCTTCAATGACAAGCTGAAACGCCCTGCTCTGCTTTTTCAAGAATTTCCTGAACGCAGGACTGTACAATGCAGCCATGATTAGTTTGTGATAAATTATTTATCATTGTAGCCAATGTGATGTGCGCACGCGGCATCACAGACAATCGGGATTCAGCAAAAAACTCCAAATTTAAGCAATCTGGGAATCAAACAGTTGGCTTCATCTTTATCATAATAAAGAGCTCATTGTTATGAGCCAGGAATTGCATACTTTCATAGTGCCCGATGGCGGGATTCAACTTGAGTGGTTGTCATCTGAAGTACGGATAGATAAAAGCCGCCAGTGTCAGCTGTTCAAAAAAAGCAATCTCATTAAATCTTAAAGAAAAAAAAGTGAGCCGTGCAGGGATCGACCCTGCGGCCCGCTGATTAAGAGTTTGCCGTTTATTTTGGACTAAGTCTTGGAATTATTGGAATATTTTGGCATTGAAAATCATTTTTCCCCATTACAGAAAATCCAATAAATTCAATAAGTTCAAAAAATCCAATTTAAAATATTAGAATGGCATTAGTTTCTGTGAGATCCGCTGCCCTTGCCAGATTTTCCGTACTCATGATACAGAATAGTTACAGCTCTGCGGGAGGACGCTATTTAAAAATTCCTTGAAAAAAGCTGGCTCATGCAGTTCTGCGTGCGCGTTTGAATTTCCTCAGATCACCAGGAGCAAACACTATGCTCCTGCCAATCTTTTGCGATTTAAGAGACCCTTCCTTTACCCACCGTCTTACGGTAATCTCCGCAACCTCAAGGTACTCAGCAGCCTCTCTTATCGTAAATGGTCCGCCGAGGTCGCCAAACACTTCAGCATGTGTGTAGATGTCTTTTTCGAAACCCTGCCGCGCGATCACAGCGAAAAGTTTCTCTCTTTCCTTAACCGGCATTTCCAGGATTTCCTTATAAACCTTCTCTGCCGTTATCATTTTAACCCACCTCCTTCACGTAGGTTTTCAGCATCCTATAAAAGTTCTCATGAGTGCCTATCATGTAAAACACGATATCATGGCTAGAGATGGAATAAGCTATCAGGTATTCCTGCCCATGAAACTTGAACTTGTGAACCCTGATGCCTTCCAGGTCCCCTTTTTTCGACTTGCCGGATTGAGGGCTTTCAAGAATCTCATATACTTCATCTTCAATGGCAAGCTGAAATGCCCTGCCCTGCTTTTTTAAGAATTTTCTAAACGCAGGCTTGTACAATGCAGCCATGATTAGATTTAGGATAATTTATTTTATCATTGTAGTCAATGTGATGTGCGCACGCGGGATTACAGACAAGTTGGGATTCAGCAAAAAGCTCCAAATTTAGGCAATCTGGGAATCAAGCAGTCGGCTTCATCTTTATTATAATAAAGAGCATATTGTTATGAGCCAGGAATTGCATGCTTTCATAATGCCCGATGGCGGGATTCAGCTTGAGTGGTTGTCATCGGAAGAGCGGATAGATAAGAGCCGCCAGTTGCTGGAAAAGGAAATATTCCGGCGCTTTAGCGAGGAAAAGTACTCTGCGTTTCTTTTTCTGGGGTTTGGCGATAAATCCATCCCTCTTTCCGATTCCCTCGATTTCTGGCGCGGATTCGCCAGATTATTCGCCAAAAAGATAAGTCTGACCCCTGACCTGGAACAAATCCGGCGGAATTTGCAGATTTCATTGTCTTCCGTGCAGGCCTTGGCAATTCTCGACAGCGCTCCACCTATGACAGGCGGCGAGTATCTAAGTATCGGCCTGCTTGAAAATGTATGGCAGGGGCTCAACAGATGTTTTGCGGAAGGGGTTAAAAGTTATCCGGGGACCGTTGAGGAGTTCATCAGGTCCTATAGCCCGAATGTCCATCTGGTTGGCAGGGTTTATTTTCACATGGTCGAAAACAAAAGAGACGATGCCCCTTTTGCCTTTCTTGCGACGTATTCAACGGAGCTGAATGCCAAGGGGGTATCGAAGCATCTGCCCTTGAAATATGCACTTGAGGAGTTCGGCAGAGACAATGAAAAACTCCTGGATTTGCTTTCGACAGTCCACGTTGCGGCCCAAAAAAGTCCTTTAATTGGAGAGCTGGTTGAATCAGGGGAGATATTTCACCCTATTGCCATGAATTCGCAAGAGGCATTCACTTTTTTAAAAGAGATCCCATTGTATGAGAGCGCGGGTATCCTCTGCAGAATCCCCAATTGGTGGAAAGGGGCCGCCTCCGGCCCAAAACTCCGTATTACCGCCGGGGACAGCCAGCCAACTCAAGTTGGGATGGAGGCGCTTCTGGATTTTAGGCCGGAACTCCTCCTCGGAGATGACGTCATATCAGAGGAAGAGGCGCGGAACCTGCTTCAGAAATCAGAGGGGCTTGCCTGGATCAAAAATAAATGGGTTGCGGTCGATGCGGAAAAGTTGAAGCAGGCCCTTGACGCATATGAGAAGTCAAAGGAAATGATCGTAGCGGGCGGATTCAGCTTTAAGGACGCTATGCGCATGCAGCTAAACCCAAAATCGGCCCTGGGCATTGATGACGGTCCGCAGACCGTCGAAGTTGCAAGCGGGAAATGGCTTGATACCGTGCTGAAAAAATTGAGAAACCCGGAACTGATTGACCCTGCAAAGACAATGAATACCTTCAAGGCCGAACTGAGACCATATCAGCGGAAGGGGGTAAACTGGCTCAGTTTCCTTCATTCGTTGAAGATGGGCATCTGCCTGGCCGATGACATGGGCCTTGGAAAAACCATTCAGGTCATCGCCCTTCTTAGCATCCTCAAGTCTCAAAGACACGGCCAAAGTCCCGGTCAATCGAGCCTGCTTGTGATTCCTGCGTCCCTGCTTTCGAATTGGGAGCATGAGCTTAACAGATTTGCCCCTGATCTTGTTTTTTTCATCGCCCATCCCAGCGTGCCTGACGGAAGGAAGATCAAGCCAAAAGATGACATGCCGCTGAATGGGATCGACCTGGTGATTACGACTTATTCCATGGTCCAGAGATACGAGTGGCTGCTAGAGCACGAATGGAACTATGTTATTCTCGATGAGGCCCAAGCGATAAAAAACCCGGGCGCAAAACAGGCGCGGAGCATCAAAGGGCTCAAGGCCAATAACAGAATCGCCATGACCGGTACGCCGGTTGAAAACAGGCTCACCGATTTGTGGTCGATATTCGATTTCGTCAATCCTGGGCTGCTCGGCAATGCTGGTGAGTTCAGCAAATTCGCAAAGGGCCTGCGCCAATCGCCGGAGGGCTATGCCAAACTGCGCCGGATTATCAGCCCCTATATACTCCGGCGCCTGAAAACGGACAAGGACGTTATATCTGACCTGCCGGAGAAGGTAGAGATGAAGACATATGCCTCCTTGACCAAAAAACAGATACTCCTATATGGAGATCTGGTCCGTGAGCTCAGATTGAGGATCGAACAGACCGACGGCATCCAAAGAAAAGGCCTGATTTTATCGTCGCTAATGAAATTTAAACAGCTCTGCAATCACCCGGACCAGTACCTTGGCTCGGGCGGATACGATGAGGCTGAAAGCGGAAAGTTTACCCGTTTGAGAGAGATATGTGAAACGGTCCTTGAGAAGAGGGAGAAGGTCCTGATCTTCACCCAGTTCAAGGAAATGACAGGCCCCCTTAAGGTGTTTCTTGACGGTGTTTTTGGAAGAGAGGGCCTTGTGCTGCATGGCGGTACGGCTGTTTCAAAGCGGAAGGATTTGATCGGAGAGTTCCAAAGCGGCAAATATATACCATTTATGGTCCTCTCGTTAAAGGCAGGAGGTGTCGGACTGAACCTTACCGGGGCAAACCACGTAATACACTTTGACCGCTGGTGGAACCCTGCCGTCGAGAACCAGGCCACAGACCGCGCCTTTAGGATTGGACAGAAAAAGAACGTGCTTGTGCATAAATTCCTCACCAAAGGGACGATTGAAGAAAAGATCGACCTTATGATAGAGAGCAAGACAAAACTGGCCCGGGAGGTAATCCAGTCAGGCGGCGAGGACTGGATTACGAAGATGGACAATGATGAACTGCTTGAGCTATTTTCCCTGTCCATCTGACCATGTGATAAAATAGCGCGTGATCTTACTTATATAAAGGGGTAAGTGATGTCATACTGGGGATATTTTCCGCCATATGTGCCCGTGGCCGAAAAGAAGGCGCGGGCGGCCAGGAAACTGAAGGAACTGTCCAAAAAGAATCCGCATCTGAAGCCCGTCATACTTCAGAGTACAAAAATCGCCCGCACCTGGTGGGGAAAGGCATGGAACCTTAACCTTGAGAGATATGCCGATTACCGTAACCGCATTGGCAGAGGAAGGAGCTATGTCCGGCATGGGGCAGTCCTTGACCTTCAGATCGGTTCCGGCGAGGTTCGTGCCCTTGTCCAAGGGTCGCAATCAAAGCCGTATTCAGTAACAGTAAGCATAAAGACGCTAAAAAAAGATGTTTGGCAGACCATCCTCAGTCAATGCCAGGGCATGCTCGAATCGCTGCAAGAACTCATTAACGGAAGCTTTCCTAAAATTGTTGGAGAGATATTCACTCATAAAGATGCGGGCATGTTTCCATCTCCTAAGGAAATTACCTTTGACTGTTCCTGTCCTGACTGGGCGGGCATGTGCAAACATGTAGCGGCAACACTTTACGGCATCGGAGCCCGGCTGGACGAAAGTCCTGAGCTTTTTTTCAAGATGCGGAAGGTTGAGATGGATGATCTTATACGGAAGGCGATATCGGGGCATAAGGAAAAGCTGCTAACCAGGGCCACCAGGAAAAGCTCACGGGTTCTTGAGGAGCTTGATCTATCTGCTACGTTTGGCATCGAGCTGCAGAAAGATATTGGGACAGCCGCTCCGATATCTGCAATAGGCGCCGTTTCCAAGCCGCATAATACAAAGAAAAGTACTAAATCTTCCGCCACGGCCAAATCACCAGAAAGAAGCCCGTCGGGAATGAAAAATTCGAAAGTTTCCCGGAAGGCGGCCGGCAATAAAATGAATAAGGTAAAGACGATGGCAAGAAACACACAAACGGGCAGGAAGAAAAAGAACCAGCCTCAAGCGACAAATCTTTAAACTGGAATTTTATAAGCTATTATTAATTTTTGCAGGTCTATAACTCCTTGAATCAATCTTCCCAGCCGGCCTACGTTTCCTGATAATAGACGAATCATTTGGCTCAAAAAATCGTAATCACCAGTTATTAAAAGCCTTTTACGGAAAAACGAACTGGAATTTTAGAATAAATCTAAAATAGTTCTAAAAAGGTGTCAGCTGTTCAAAAACAGCAATCTCATTAAATTTTAAAGAAAAAGAAATGAGCCGTGCAGGGATCGAACCTGCGACCCGCTGATTAAGAGACGCTTTGCAGGGGCTATGCAAGTGCTTGGAAATACCAGGAAAATCTTAAATAACAGGAAGTTATGGGTTACAAATTTTAATGAGGTGCAATGATTTTTAGCGAATTTTAACAGCTTTTTTTCACATTTTTTTACACAGTTGGCCGCTGACTATTAGTCAGCGGGTCCTGAAACTCATTACATAAGTATTTAGTTTATAAGGAATTTTCTTCTTTTTGGCAATCTTGCTTTTTTTGACCAAAGTTAGCAAAATTGATAACCTGGCCTGCGAACGACTATTACGCATTGCCCGGCAAAGGATGTAGGAGGGTATTAAATGGATGATTTAAAGCATATGCCGGCTCTTCATAAGCATAAGGCATTTCTTAAGAAAGTCTCGAAGCGGAAGGGTTTCAGGAAGGCATATGGGGATTCGGAAGAAGAGTACCAGCTTGCTCGTGAAATGCTTGCCGCCCGTTATGTATCCGGATTGACTCAGGAGGCAGTTGCCGAACTGATGGGCACCACAAAAAGCGCGGTCTCGCGCCTGGAAACAGCGGGCAAGCACGCGCCATCCCTTACGACGCTCAAAAAATATGCTAAGGCAGTAGGATGCCACCTAAAGATCAAACTGGTTCCGGACTCTCGTCTTAAAAAGCGCTCAACGCGGCCATCCAAAAGGCAGATGGCCGGTTAATTGTCAGGAACGCCAAAAGGGAAGTTCTTAAGAGATGATATCTTCCCCGCAGATTGCCCTAATTTAAAGAAAAGGATATAATTAGACTAGTCTGACTAGTGAGGTGAATTTCATATGAGGACATGGCAGTTGCAGGAAGCAAAAGCGCGTTTGAGCGA
>JAKAMR010000083.1 GCA_021812785.1 Nitrospirota bacterium | reverse complement strand
CGGGATTACTGCTCACATCCTGAGGCACTCTTTTGCAAACTGGTTTCTATTGCGCTGGTTTTTTTGTTTTCGTCCAGAGTACGTTTCCGATGAGATTCCGTTTCTTTCTTATGATTTATTTTCCGGGCCATCAATAACTAGATTCAAAGGGCTTTTCCCGATTGAATGCCGTGCAGAGGGGGGATCTCCGGTCCAACACGCTTTGGCCGTTCTTGCCCGACTGATCGGGCACGGTGGGCCCATTGTGACAATGGAGAGATACATTCATGTCGGGGACTGGCTTTTCTATTTCTTATCGAAAGGGCGCGATGAAAAACAACTATCGATTACTTCCAGACAGGCCGCAGATTTGCTTCAAGTGTCTCATCAGACGCTTCCGAAAGCGCTTAAAGGAAAAAAGAAAAAGAATCTAATTTACAGAGAGATTCTTTCATATCAACTGGGTGAATGTAAAAAGTGTTTCGAGTGGGTAAAATTCCGTGGCTGATTCATGGTACCTTTCAAATAAAATCATGAAGTCTAATGCCGTTAAAAGGCATTAGCGGAATAGAATCCGCGCAGATTTTAAATTGAAATATACAATCTTCAGGGAAATTACAAGGGACAGACAGATGTACGTCCAGAAACCTGCGTCAAGCCAGTCGCTTCAGATTATGCGGAATTCGCCCTCAATCTCTCGGTCTTAAAATAAGCGAATGACTTACGAGTTCTGGTTGAAAGGGGTACCAATTAAGTAAGCCGTTTCCGGAATTCAGACAAAAGGCACAAACAAAGAGGTGCCTACGCACAGTGTCGGCACTTTCTTAATTTTCTGCTCTTAAGGCACCTCTCTTATTCTTCTTTTGGTGATCTGCTGTACAAAAAAACAAAAAAATATATACTAATAAAATAGGTCGCAATCGTTTTTTTTTTTGAAAAATCAATGAGTTACCTGGCAAGGTGATTCAAAGGGTGGATGATATGGCTGAAAGCAAAAAAGCTGTCTCAAAATCCAAAGAGAAAAAGGGACGCTCGTTGCCTGCCACCCCCTACGTTGCAGGCATAGGCGCCTCCGGCGGTGGACTGGATGCGCTGGAACGCTTTTTTGCGCATCTTCCTTCTGGCCGCGGAGCGGCCTTTGTCCTCGTCACGCACCTTGACCCCTCCCGCAAAAGCATGATGGTTGAGCTGCTTAAGAAATATGCGAAGATAGAGGTCTCCGAAGCCGGGGATGATATGAAGGTGATGCCCGGCCACCTTTATATCATCCCTCCTAACAAGGACATGGCCATAATGGGCGGCTATCTTCGCCTTTTTGAGCCGCAGTCGCCCCACGGCCTGAGGCACCCAATAGATTTCTTTTTTCATTCCCTGGCCATGGACCAGAAACAAAAAGCCATTTGCGTGGTCCTCTCCGGAACGGGGTTCGACGGGACGCAGGGGCTCAAGGACATCAAGAGCGAGGGCGGCATGGCAATGGTCCAGGACCCGAAATCAGCGCAGTATGATGGAATGCCGCAAAGCGCCATTGACACCGGATTGGCTGATTTCATCCTTCCTCCCGAAGAGATGCCGGACAAAATGCTCGAATACATAAAGCACTCTGCAATCATAGAGGCCAGGCAGGGCATCGGGGATGGGGATATCGGGACCGAACGGGCAGCAGACGCCATAGACCGGCAAACCTCCGGGGACCTGCATAAAATACTTTCTTTCATACGGGACAAGACAGGGCAGGACTTTGCCTTTTACAAGGAAAATACTGTCAGACGAAGGATTGAAATGCGCATGGCCCTTCATCAGATGGACGATACCGCTGCTTACATCCGTTATCTCAAGCACAACCCTGAAGAGGTTGACCTGCTTGGCAGAAATTTTCTTATCGGGGTGACAAGCTTCTTTCGCGACCCTATGGCTTTCGAGGTTCTGAAGAAAAAGGCCTTGCCGCTTATCTTTAAAAACAGACCCCCACAGCAGCCTGTGAGGGTTTGGGTCCCCGGCTGCTCGACCGGCGAGGAGGCCTACTCGATAGCCATCATGCTAAAAGAATACATGGATGAGGAGAACGTGGACTTCAAGGTGCAGATATTTGCGACCGACGTGGATGCCCGGGCCATAGACAGGGCCCGGGAAGGCGTTTTTGCCGAAGGCCTGCAAAAGAATGTGCTGGCCGAAAGGCTGGCGCGGTTTTTCGTTAAATCCGGCAGCGCATACCGGATAAAAAAGGACATCCGCGAGATGGTGGTTTTTGCTGCCCACGATATTCTGAGGCACCCTCCTTTTTCAAGGCTCGATCTGGTGAGCTGCCGGAACCTCATGATCTATCTTGATTCCGCTGCGCATAGAAGGCTTTTGCCTCTTTTTCACTATGTTTTAAATCCTGGCGGCATACTCTTCCTGGGCACTTCAGAGGCGATCGGGGAATTTGCAGATCTCTTTCAAGCGCTGGACAGAAAATGGAAGATTTACACCCGCAAAGAGACTATATCGGCCTTGAAAGTCGAATTTCCTGCCATGGCCATAAGAGGGGTAACCGAAGAGCAGAGGACGGGGATTGCCGTGAAAACCCCGGAGCCTGGCATCAGCGGAATTGTTGAAAATGTCCTGGTGGAGCGCTACACGCCTGCCTGCGTAATAGTCGACCCGAAAAACATCATCCTTTATTTCCACGGGCGGACGGCCAAATTCCTGGAGCATCCCAGGGGGAAACCCTCTCTTGATATCTTGAAGATGGCCCGCGGGGAACTGAGGCCGGCGCTTGCCTCAGCTTTGGAAAAAGCCGCACGTCAGAAGAAAACGATCGCAAGCGAAACTGTTACGTTTAAAAGCAACGGTGTGCTTAAGACAGTCAGAATCGAAGTAAGCCCTCTTAAGCAGCTGGAATCGATGCGAGGCATGTCGCTGGTAGCCTTCGAGGAAGTCCCCTGCCAGGCAGGCGCACAGGAAGCGGAGGGGAAAGCCGCCGTTTCCGGAAAGAGCGGCAGGCGCGTACGGGAACTGGAAAAGCAGCTTGCCATAAATAAGGAGTACCTACAATCGGTGACCCAGGAGGCTGAAAATGCCACCCAGGAGCTGCAATCCTCCAATGAAGAGCTCCAATCCTCGAACGAGGAACTGCAAAGCATGAATGAGGAGTTGCAAACCTCTCAGGAAGAGCTGCAATCGGTCAACGAGGAGCTTGTAACCGTGAACGCCGAGCTTCAAAAGAAGATGGATGAGCTTTCCCAGTCCAACAGCGATATGAATAACCTGCTTACGGGCACGGAGATAGCCACCATCTTCCTGGACAGCGGGCTTAGAATCAAGCGGTTCACCCCGATGGCGACCGGCATTGTGAAGCTCATCCCTTCTGATATCGGCAGGCCCCTGGAACAGTTCGCCACTAATCTGGCCGATGAAAATCTGGTCAGGGATGTGGAGCAGGTAATGAAAACCCTTGTTTTCAAGGAAAAGGAAGTCCAGACCAAACAGGGGCAGTGGCGCCTGATAAGGATACTTCCCTACCGCACCGTGGAAAACGTCATAGACGGCGCAGTGATCACCTTTACCGACATAACGGAAACGAAACAGGCCCAGCAATCGGCCGTGGACGCCCGCCTGTTCGCGGAGAGCATTGTCGATACGGTGCGCGAACCCCTCCTGGTGCTGGATGCCGGGCTCAGGGTGATAACGGCAAACAGGTCTTTTTACACCGCATTCAAGGCGGCCAGGGAGGAGACTGAAAACAGACCGGTCTTTGAGCTTGGCGGCGGCCAGTGGAATATTCCGCAACTTAAAAAACTCCTTTCCGAGATTCTTCCCAAGAATGAAGTTTTCAATGACTTTGAGGTCGAGCACGATTTTCCAGAGATCGGCAGGAAAACGATGCTCCTGAACGCCCGCGGGATCATGCAGCAGGGCGAAAAAAAACAGATGATACTCCTTGCGATTGAAGACGTTACCTTGCGCAAGCAGGCGGAAGATTCTCTCAAAGACGCCCTCAAAGAGAAAGAGGTCCTGCTGAAAGAGGTCTACCACAGGACTAAAAATAACATGCACGCCATTTCGAGCCTGATAAGCCTTCAGACGAATAATGTAAAGAACCCTGAAATCCGGCAGATATTCAAAGAGACCCAGGCCAGGATACAAGCTATGGCCCTTGTGCACCGTATGCTATATAAGACAAAGGATTTGTCCAAGCTGGACCTGAAGGACTATCTGAAAGAGCTTGCGCGGGCTGCCGCCGCCGATTATAAGGCAGCCAACGTCAGGCTCAATCTGGAACTCGATTCGGCCCCAGTCTCTCTAGATGTGGCCACGCACTGCGGCCTGATAGTAAATGAGCTGCTCTCGAATTCCATGAAGCACGCCTTCCCCAACAAAAGGGGCGGAAAGATCAGCATTTCCCTGAGAGCGAAAGGAAATGTAATAGAGCTGGCCTATTCGGATAATGGGATAGGTTTTCCGGAAGGCTTTCAGATAGAGCGGTCAAGCTCTCTTGGGCTAAGGCTGGTGGACACGCTTGCCAGGAAACAGCTTCAGGGCAGTCTGGAGATATTGACCGGTAAAGGTGCGGGCGTAGTCATCCGGTTTGACACGTCTCGCCTGGGAGAAAAATGACAGGTCCTAAAACAAGAAGTGATGCCTATGCAGCTTTCGCGGTAATCTGTAGAAGCCTGACTTTCGAAAGACCAAACATTTACGATAGAAACTTTCACAGAGGCTGAGCAGATGTTTCCCGTAGAGTTCGGGAAGAATTGTTGCATCCGCCGGGTTCATCTAAAAGTGCGGAGTCGAAGGGGCAGTCATAATCTATCCGCGACCGACATTAGAATCATATACCGGTGGAAACCTGCCATCGGGAAGGGATGCCACTCTAAAACGAATCATCTTCTACTTTTCCAGGTGTTTTCGCTTCCAGGTCGGCTAGGACCTTTTCGACCTCCTCCTCGGTTCCCCTTAACTTGCCACGGCAAAACTTGATCAACTGGGCAGCCCTTTTCACCTTGTCAGATAGCGTATCGACCGCGATATTCTCCTCTTCGATCTCTTTTACGATGGCCTCCAGTTCTGTCGCTGCTTTAGAATATGTAAGCTTATTCTCCATGAGTAACCTCCTGAACCTTTCCTTTTATCGTCCCGTCTTGAAGGCGGATGCTTATTGATACCCCTGCTTCCACATCGGCCACTGATTTAAGCACCCTACCGTCAAGGGAGGTGACACTGTAGCCTCTTTTGAGAACATTTACTGGGTCGAGATGCCGCACCGTTTTTTCAAAGACGGTCAGCTTGTTATCCTCAGCTTGCAATAGATGCAGGGCATGAATTTTCATATCTTTTTGGGCAGAATCCAGTTTGGCCTTTTGGCCCCTGAGAAAGGAGGGTACCGCTATGGAAAGCCTCTGAGCAAAAATGCCCGGGTCGCTTCTCTTGAGCGTGTTTTTTACAGCATAACGGAATCTCTGCATAAGAGACGATAGGTTATGGTTTTCGTCCTTAAACGCCTTTTCACAGAGCCTCCCGAGCCTTCTTTGGGACTCCAGAACGCGGTCCTCAAAAGCCTTGAGCCCTGAAATCAGGAAATCGGCCACGGCAGTGGGCGTCTTCATCCGTGTATGGGCCACCATATCCGCCACAGTGTCGTCCCTTTCATGACCTATCCCGGTAAAGACAGGAAGAGGAAGCTTGGCGATGGCAGCTGCCAACTCATATCCGTCGTAACAGTTAAGTTCCACCTGGGAGCCCCCGCCCCGGACCAGTGCCACAACATCGAAGGCGTCCATGCGCTTCTGGATTTCGCACAGGGCCGCGACAATAGACTTCTCAGCTTCCTGGCCCTGCATGATTGCCGGGAACATCTGTATGTTAAATCTGTATCCAAACGGATTATTGGCCAGATGACTCATGAAATCACCGTAGCCAGCCGCCCCAGGCGCCGATACCACGGCTATGCGCTGCGGCACCATGGGGAGTCTCCGGCCCTTGTTGAGCTCTATAAGCCCCTCCTTTTGGAGCCTTTCGATAACCTCCCTTTTCTTTCGGGCCATCTCGCCAAGAGAATAAGAAGGATCTATGTCCCTGATAAGGAGACTCAGCCCGTAAACCTCATGAAAGTTAATGGCTACAAGGAAAAGCACCTTCATACCGGATCTAAGATGCTCCCCGGTAGCTTTCTCGAATTTCTGGCTTATTTTACGGTACTCGTAAGACCAGCAATTGGCCCGGATCTGGGCCACGGTCCTATCATTGTCTTTTTCGATCAGATTGAAGTAACAATGCCCCTTCTGGTCGCACCTGGATTCCGCTATCTCGGCGATAACCCAATAGGCATCCGGAAATGAGTAACTGAGAGCAGCCTTTATGCTGGCATTCAGCTCCGATAGGGTTATTGTATTACGCTGTAGAAGAGGCTCTGCCACCGTGGACTCCCAAATATCAAGGTAGAAAGATAAATTTTCGCTATTTCGGCGAATTATAACAAATCTGGAATTTACAGTGCTAAAAATCAAGCGTTTTTACGGATGCGAAAACCTGCCTGCGTTCACAGTGAGAGATGTTAAAATATTGCCGCTGTTACATAAATTTCAAAAGGAAATTATTATGAAACTGATTTCCGCGCTTCTCATTGCTCTTTTCTGCCTGGTTTCTTCGGCCCAGGGAGCATCTTTGATCCTGAACAATACCCCAGCCCAGGTCTATTTCAGCCCAGACGGGGGCGCTACAGCAGCGATTGTGAGAGAACTGCGGAGCGCAAAATCCGAAATCCTCGTTCAGGCGTACAGCTTCACCAGCAAGCCGATAGCAAAAGCTCTGGTAGACGCCAAGAAAAGAGGCCTGCGCGTGGAAATTATCCTCGATAAGAGTAATAACTCCGCCAGATACTCGGCAGCGGATTTTACCGCCCACATGGGCATACCCACCTATATTGATTATGCCCATGCAATCGCTCATAACAAGGTCATGATCATAGATCGCGAAACCGTTATAACCGGTTCCTTCAATTTCACAAAGGCAGCCGAGTATAGAAACGCAGAGAACCTGCTCATTTTGAAAAACGGGGAGCTTGCCAGAATATATATCGATAATTGGCTGCTGCACAAAAATCACTCCCAGATGTACCAGGGAAGATAGACAAAACAATCAGCTTTTCCCGTCGCCATCCTTTTTAAAAGACCCTTGACAGTAAACTTTCGTTCACCATAGAATAAAAGCATGAAGCTGAACGAGGAGGCCCTCAGAGAAAGAGTAGCGGAGATATCCCGCTTCTATTACGAGAAAGGCAGAATGCCCAGTTTCTCGGAGATAGGCGAGCTTGTGGGGCTGGGCTCCAAAAATGCCGTCTCCAAGCTGGTTGTGAGACTGGAAAAGATGGGCATCCTCAGGCGGGACGAAAAAGGGCGGCTTGTCCCCGGGGCGATGGCCCATTCCGTAAAAGTGCTCGGGACGGTAGAGGCGGGATTCCCCAGCCCTGCCGAAGAGGAACTTTCAGATTCCCTGTCGCTGGACGATCTTCTGATTCAGAACCGGGAGGCCACTTTCCTTCTGAAAGTATCCGGGGACTCCATGTCAGGGGCGGGCATACTTCCCGGCGATATGGTCATAGTAGACAAAGGAATGATTCCCAAGAGCGGGGATATAGTCATCGCTGAGGTTGATGGTGCCTGGACTATGAAATATCTGAGGAAAAAAGGGAGTGATGTGACGCTTTTGCCAGCAAACCCGAATTACAAGCCAATAAAGCCTAAAAATGAGCTAAAAATCGCCGGGGTCGTTACAGCCGTTGTAAGAAAATATAAATAGTCTCTTTTTTTTAAAGTATGAATGACCAGCCTATTACAATCCATTCGTGGCCACAGGCCATCCTTCATCTGGACGCGGATGCCTTTTTCGCTTCCTGTGAGCAGGCGATACATCCGGAACTGAGGGGTAAACCCGTCATTACGGGAAAGGAGCGGGGCATTGTGGCCGCAGCAAGCTACGAGGCCAAGGCAAGAGGAGTTGTCCGTGGAATGAGGCTTTTCGAGGTGAAAAAGGTCTGCCCTGATGCAATCATGGTCCCATCCGATTACGAAATGTATAGCCTTTTTTCACTAAGGATGTTCGAGATTCTCAGGCGATTTTCCCCGGACGTTGAGGAATACTCCATCGACGAGGCCTTTGTCGACCTCACTGGTCTCAGGCGGAGCTATCACGGCCCCTACGGGATGATCGCAAAGAAAATGATGGAGACCATAGAGACCGAGCTTGGTATAACTGTTTCCGCCGGCGTTAGCCTCTCAAAAGTACTTGCCAAAGTAGGGTCCAAGCACAGAAAACCAAAGGGCCTTACGCTCATCCCCGGCAGGGACATTCACCTGTATCTTCAGGATCTGCCCATTGAAAAGGTCTGGGGCATAGGGCCCAACACGGCGGCCTATCTGAACAAGTATGGGATCAGAACAGCCCTTGATTTTGCGAAGAAGGACGAGACGTTTATCGGCAAATATCTCTCAAAACCTTATCGGGAGATCTGGCATGAGCTTAACGGCCGCAGTGTCTATCCCGTTACGTGTGAGTCGAAAAGCGAATACCAGTCCATAAGCAAGGCCAAAACCTTTACACCTCCATCAAAGGATGAAACTTTTGTATTTGCCCAGCTTTCGAGAAACCTGGAAAACGCATGCATAAAGGTAAGACGTTATAATCTCCTGGCTTCAAGGCTGATTGTGTTTTTGAGGCGGCAGGATTTTAAAAGTGACGGGGTGGAGCTCAAGCTAAGCCTTCCGACCGCTTTCCCATCTGATCTGTTTGGTCCCATGAAGGAAGGGTTTAAAAATGTCTTTCGCCAGGGACTGCTCTATAGACAGACGGGCATAGTCCTTGCCGGCCTGATACCGAAAAAAAGCCGACAGTTTACCTTGTTTGACGATACCCGGAAAATCGAGAAGATGACGCGTATATATGATGCAGTCGACAGGCTTTCTGAAAAGTTCGGCAAGTATACGGTTCTTCATGCGTCAAGCCTGCCCACGAAGCTTCAGTCACAGCATGAGGGAGAGAGAGGGGATATACCCGGAAGAAAGCAGGATCTCTTCAAGGGGGAAAACAAAAGGCAGCGGCTTGGCCTTCCTGTACTGAAAATCAAGGTTTGAGGAGAGAGTAATAATCTCATGAATGATAAATGAAGCAATCATGTGGTATTGGCCGCGATCTTATCCCTCATACTCCTGTATTATTAAAGCGCAATTGTTTTGTGGAGGTGTGAATTGAGCGAGAGAGTCTGTCCTTGGTGGATGGGTTACTTACTGGCCAGTCCGGTCAGGCGCCTATTACAGGACCCAGAAGAGATTGTAAAGCCATATGTAACTGAAGGCATGAGCGCCCTGGACGCAGGATGCGGCATGGGATTTTTTTCCTTGCCGTTAGCCAAGCTGGTTGGTGATGCAGGGAAAGTCGTCTGTGTAGATTTACAGGAGCAGATGATTAAAGGCCTTGTGCGGAGGGCCGAGAAGGCGGGATTGTCCAATAGGATCGATGCTCGTGTATGCCGCAAGGATTCGCTCGGCGTGAGCGATATAGCAGGTAAAATCGATTTTGCGCTGATCTTTGCATTGGCTCATGAAGTGCCAGACAAGAAGAAATTGTTTTCTGAAGTATATGGTACGATGAAACGGACTGGAAAATTATTATTGGCGGAACCCAGGGGACATGTATCGAGACTGGATTTTGACAAGACTGTAGCTTTTGCCCAGTGCGCTGGGTTCGAAGTTTCGGGTGATTTAAAAATACGAAGGAGTCGCGCGATCTTATTCCGATTACGAAATGAGAAGATGAATGAAAAGCAAGGAATCCGGGAATGGGTGAAAGCTGACAATACCGGGGCTAAGGAAAAGAGCCGGAATGAGCAAAGTCTTAAACGACCTTAAAAAACATACCTTTTTCAGCCTACTTGGGGAAGCGGGACGCGTCTTTGTACTGGTGATGCCTTCGGATGATGCTGTTGTCGGCACGAGAGGCTTTTTGCCGGAGGAGATGGAAAAGGGCATAGTGCTGGTATTTAACAGCAGAATGAATTTCGACTGGGGCGAACAAGGGATATCTGCCAGGCTCGTCTTCGGGACTACCGCTCAGGAATGCTTTATTCCGGCAGACGACATAATCGCGGTGTTCAGCCCGGAACTGGAAGCGCGTCTGATCATGGAGTCTAGGGCGAAAGGGCCGTCTAAACAGCCTTCCCATGCGCAGTGTGATTTTTCAGCACCATTGACTCACCAAGGGGCTTAATTTTTCAGGTGCATTGACCCACCCCTTTTTCACCCCCATTGACCCACTTTTTCAGGGGTATTGACCCACCCTTGTGAAGATTGGGACGATCCCGGTGTAGCGCGTTTAT
>JAKAMR010000006.1 GCA_021812785.1 Nitrospirota bacterium | reverse complement strand
ACGCGGCGTCGCTGCGTCAGGGTTTCCCCCATTGCGCAAAATTCCCCACTGCTGCCTCCCGTAGGAGTCTGGACCGTGTCTCAGTTCCAGTGTGGCCGTCCATCCTCTCAGACCGGCTACCCGTCTTAGGCTTGGTGGGCCGTTACCTCACCAACTACCTGATAGGCCGCAGGCCCATCCCAAGGCGCATTGCTGCTTTCCCCGTGAGCTTCCATACTCACGGGCTTACGGGGTATTAGCCCAGGTTTCCCCAGGTTGCCCCCCGCCTCGGGGTAGGTCACCTACGTGTTACTCACCCGTCCGCCACTCCAAGCACCCAGCCACTCAACCCACTCCTCAATCCAAATGGGCTTAGTGGCTGAGTGCTCAGCGTTCGACTTGCATGTGTTAGGCACGCCGCCAGCGTTCGTTCTGAGCCAGGATCAAACTCTCATCTGTAACTCATACTGAACTTCTTTGAATTCGGGGCCTACTTACAGTTTTCAAAGAACATAAAAAAAGACAACAAAAAACCTTTTCTCCACAGCATCTTGAGGCTGGGGAGCCGGAGGCTCTTTTTTAAGTGGGTGTCCCGGCGGATGCTTAGGACATCAGTTCCTTTCGAAACCTATATCACACTGCCTTCCGCACTCAGACTCCCATTCCTTAAAGTGTTCCCTCGGCTCGCTTTACCTCAAGATTGCCGCAGAGAATGGTATATTCATACTGTGCCTTGTCAGACACAGGCTTTCTGAAACTCTATCAAAGAACCAACTCCTGAAGGGCTTCCGTTTCCCTTCCTGATTTTAGTTTAACACTTCAGGATAAAAAGTGAAAGTGGTTTTTTAGCTGTTTTCAGGAATAAACGACAATTTTCAATCAAAAAGGATATATAAAATGTTTTTTTCTTATTATAAGTCGATATCTTGATAAAAAGGATTGTTTTCCAATTCATTCCCAATAGTGGAAGAAGGTCCGTGTCCCGGAAGGACCACGGTTTGAGGCGGTAGGGCGGCCAGTTTGGCCAGGGATTTCATTATGAGCGCGTGATCTCCCCCATAAAAATCGGTCCTGCCTATAGAACCCAGGAAAAGGGTGTCTCCCGTTATTACAACACCTTCCCTATAAAGACAAATGCCCCCGGGGCTGTGTCCGGGGGTATGGATCACTTTGAACCGGATCTGGCCGGCCTCCAGGTAATCGCCATCCTCCAGCAGCCTGTCGGCGGGAGGCAGGGGCTCCAGCGAGTAACCCCACAGGGCGGCCTGGTCAGCCACGCCCTCATAAAGCCCCAGATCATCTTTATGAACGGCCACAAACGCCCCTGTCTTTTCTTTTATCTCCGGGACCGCCCCAACATGATCAAAATGGGCATGGGTGCAGATTATAAGCTTCACGGAAATGCCTTCCTTTTCTATAAAATCCATTATGGTTTCCGGCTCGCCCCCCGGGTCAATGACCATCCCATCCTTCAAAACAGGGTCCCAAACCACAATACAGTTCGCGGCCAGAGGACCAACGGGCATTACATTAAAGCGCATCTGATTTTTTTGCAAAAAACCTCCTCCCGAAAAGTCCGGCCATAACATTCAACTCTTCATTTTTTAAAAGATAGCTCAAAAAAACGTAAACCCCAAGCGATAGCAGAATGCCCGAGGCCAGCCAAAGCGCTTTCAGGGGGGTATGGCCCCTCTGCTGCCAGAGCATGCCATGCAACAGGAGAGCGGCCGCCGCACCCATCGCGGCCGCCGCGAAAACGGATTTCATGAAGGATATCAGGATGCGTCTGGCATCCACGCGGCCCAGTTTCTTTCTTAACATAAAGGAAAGTGTCCCGAAATTGACCATGGCGGCAAGCGCGTTTGCCAGAGCTAGACCTTCGTGCTTCATGGGCCTCATGAGAATCACGCTCAGGATAAGATTGATTCCCAGCGCAAGCACTGCGGACATAACCGGCCTCCTGGTGTCTTTCATGGAGTAAAAGGTGGCCGTCAGCACCCGGGAGCCAACCATGGCCCATATGCCAAGAGAGAAGAAAAGGAGCGCACCGGCGGTGCCCTCCACCGCTGTGTAAGTGAACCTGCCGCGGAAAAAGAGCGTGCTTACTATCGGCACCCGCAGGGCGATAAGGCCGGCCATCGCGGGAAGGCTTATAAAAAAAAGCGTCCTCAGGGCAAAGGAAAAATCGTTCCTCAGGCTTTCAAAATCCCCCTTCACCGCATGCTCCGAGAGCGCAGGCAGCACGGCAATACCCATGGCCGCCCCAAATACCCCTACAGGAAAGTGCATGAGCCTCATGCCGTAAAACAGATAAGTTATGCTCCCCGCCGGAAGAAAAGATGCCAGTATATTGCTTATCACTATATTAAGCGGAGAAACCGACATGGCAAGAATGGCGGGAAGCACAAGAACGCCCATTTCCTTCAGTCCGGGATGGCCCCAAAACCCCCTGATCGTCTTCAGTCCGTACCCCGCTTTTTTAAGGGCCGGCAACTGGTATACGAACTGCGTGATCCCTCCCACCGTGATTCCAATAGCCGCTGCCACCACCGGGTTGCCGAAGGCCATCGAAAGGGAGACGACGGTAACTATCATTGCCACGTTCAGCACCGCGCTTGAAAGGGCTGGCAGGAAAAAAATGTTTTTCACATTGAGCGCCCCCATCGAAAGCGCGCCCAGACTGATGAAAAGAAGGAAGGGGAACATTATCCGGGTCAAAAGTACCGTGAGCCGGAATTTCTCCGGATGGGCCAGAAAACCGGGGGCTATCACTCTCACTATATACGGGGCAAGAAAAATGCCAAGAAGGCATAATCCCCCGACCACAATGAGAATAAACGTAAAGACGGCCCTTACGAGGCTTCGTGCTCCCTCGTCTCCTTCTTTCCACTGGTGCTCGCTTAAAACCGGGATGAACGCGGAGGACATCGTGCCTTCGGCGAAGATCTCCCTGAGAAGATTAGGTATCCTGAAGGAAACGTAAAAGGCGTCGGAAAGGCCGGTGGCCCCCATGTAGAAAGCCAGCACCATGTCCCTCACGAACCCAAGCACCCTGCTTATGAGGGTGGCTATGGACATCACGCCCGCAGCCCTTGCTATCCTGTGTTTTGCGCTCACAACCTTGAAATTATAAAATGGGCAGCGAGCGCAAAGCGAGCGAATTATGATTAATAGGGAGAGTCCTTGCATGCGATGCCCGGAGGGCATAACTTATCGTCTCCAATCCTGACTGGCCTTTATGATAAAATAAATGCTTGAAACCCGATGCCCGCAGACCCGGATGGGACGAATACTTCATAAACATTGCCAGGGCGGTGGCCCTGCGCGCGACCTGTTTAAGAAGAAAGTACGGGGCCGTCATAACCAAGGACAAAACCATCGTCAGCACCGGGTTCAACGGGGCGGCAAGGGGCGTGATGGACTGCCTGGAGGCAGGCCAGTGCACAAGGCAAATACTTAAAATACCCCACGGCCAGCGCTACGAGCTTTGCCACAGCGTCCATGCGGAGGCCAACGCCATAATAAGGGCGTCACTGGAGGAACTGACCGGATCAACCATCTACATCTCCGGCGTTGACTGCCAGGGCGAAACCGAGTGCTCCTCCGAGCCATGCATGATGTGCAAACGCATGATATTGAACGCGGGAATATCCGTAGTGGTCTATTCTGACGGCGCCGGCGGGCTCATAAAGGTCAATCCCCCGGAATGGCTTAAGGACAGGATCTGATGGGCTATATACTGCGCCAATTCAGCTTATACGACGCGCTGGATATATTGCTGGTCGCGATAGTTCTCTACCGGCTGCTCCTGATAATAAAAGGGACCAAGGCGGCCCAGATGCTCATAGGTCTGGCGCTCCTGCTGGCCGTCTCCATAGTGGCCCGGTATCTGAACCTGCTAACGCTGGACTGGCTCCTTCAGAGCTTCTGGTCCTATATTGTCATCGCCCTTATAATTATCTTCCAGCCCGAAATAAGGAGAACCCTTGCCAAAATGGGTGAGACCTCCCTTTTGCAGAAATTCACCACCGCGGAAGAGCTCAAGTCCATAGAGGAGATCGTAAGGGCGGCCGTTTCCCTGGCGAACAGGAAGATCGGCGGTCTCATCGTCATAGAACGGGAGACGGAGCTGAAGGACTTTATCGAGATAGGCATCCCGCTTGACGCAAAGGTCTCCAGGGAGATATTACTAAGCATATTCCATCCGACCTCCCCCATTCACGACGGGGCCGCGATCATCAGAGGCAACAGGATCGCAGCGGCGGGCTGTTTCCTGCCCATAACGCTTACGACAGGCCTCAGGAAGGCGCTGGGCACAAGGCACCGGGCCGCCCTGGGGATCACGGAGGAGACAGATGCGGTATCGATAGTGGTCTCCGAGGAAACGGGCTCCATATCCGTAGGTATGAACGGAACACTTACCGAACATCTGGACATGACGACACTCCGGCAGCTTCTGACCGAGGCGTTCACTACCAAAAAAGCTGAAAGCGCACATCCCGTTTCCGGAGGGAATGCCGGATGAAGATAAGGGAAGCGATACTGGCGAACATCTGGCTTAAGGGGGCCGCGCTGCTTCTGGCGGTGTTCCTCTGGTTCTTTGTGCTCTTCAAGGGACAGTCCGAGGTGTCTATGGACGTGGAACCACAGTTCAAAAACCTTCCGGCGGACCTAATCGTGGCCGGAACAAGGCCGGACACCATGAACGTGCTCCTTAAGGGCAACGAATTTGTCCTTAAAAGGTTGAGGCCTGCGGATGTAAAATTGCCCCTTAAGATCACCTGGATGGAGACCGGCAGATATTTTATCCGTGTGAACAGCCAAGACGTGCTTACCCCGCCCCACGTCTCCGTCGTAAGCGTGTCACCGGACGGAATTTGGGTCTATCTGGAGAAAAGGGCAAACGCCATGCTACCGGTAGAACCTGACATAACGGGCAGGCCGGCCGGGGGTTTTGTCGTGGACCGGATATCAGTTACACCGGACAAGGCGGAGGTGCGGGGCCCCAAAGACACGGTGGACAAACTTGACACCTTAAAAACAGAGCCTATTGACATTAGCGGAGTTAATGATACCTTGGAAAAGGATGTTGAGATCAAGGTCCCGGACGACGTTGAAAGGGTAATACCCGGGGAAGTGCGCGTAAAGATATCGACAAGGAGAAAAAAATGAAGAAAAAACTCTTCGGAACCGACGGCATACGCGGCAAGGTCAATCATTTCCCCATGTCTCCGGAGACCGTTATCAAAATAGGGATGGCCGCGGCTATGGCGCTTAAAAAAAAGCATGGCCGGAACATGATCCTGATAGGCAAGGATACCCGGCTTTCGGGCTACATGATCGAAAGCGCGCTTACTTCCGGCATCTGCTCGATGGGCATGAACGTCATCCTGGTGGGCCCCCTTCCCACTCCCGGCGTGGCATTCCTCACAAAGACGCTCAGGCTGGATGCCGGGGTCGTGATCTCGGCCTCGCATAATCCCTTTGACGACAACGGCATTAAATTCTTCAGCTCTCAGGGGTTCAAGCTGCCCGACGAGGTGGAAAACCAGATCGAAGAGATGGCGGAGGATGATGAGTTTTTCAAAAAAAGGCCAGCCGGGCATGAGATAGGCAAGGCATTCAGGCTGGAGGACGCTAAAGGGCGTTATATCGAATACATAAAATCGACAATCCCCAAAAACGTCTCCCTTGAGGGATTGAAGATAGTGGTGGACTGCGCCAACGGAGCGGCTTACAAGATAACCCCCTGGGTCCTTGAGGAACTGGGGGCGGAGGTCATAACCATCAACGGTAAGCCAGATGGAACGAACATAAACGCCAGCTGCGGCTCACTGCACACGGAGGGCCTGAGAGAGGCGGTGCTCACCCACAAGGCGGATATAGGCGTGGCCCATGACGGCGACGCCGACAGGACGATATTGGTGGATGAAAAAGGTGAGATAGTGGACGGGGACCACATGCTTGCCATCTGGGCACTCGAACTTAAAAACGAGGGAAGGCTTCCGGGCGAAACCGTTGTGGCCACGATAATGAGCAACCTTGGAGTTGAGCGTTTTCTGGAGGGGCATGGGATAAAATTCATAAGGGCAAACGTGGGGGACAGGTTTGTTACCGAGAAGATGCTCAAGGGCGGTTTCGCCCTTGGAGGAGAGCAGTCCGGACATATAGTAAACCTTCACTTGAACAGCACGGGCGACGGCCCCATTACTGCGCTTCATATGGTCTACCTGGTCAAGAAATTGGGGCTCCCCCTCTCCGGGCTCAAGGCCCCCATACCGGTTTACCCACAGGTCCTCGAAAATGTGACCATTAAAACCAAACTAAACCCTTCAAACATACCCGGCCTTGACGACATGATAAAGAAGGCGGAAAAGGAACTTGCGGAAAACGGCAGGGTACTTGTGCGCCCTTCGGGCACCGAACCCAAGATAAGGGTGATGGTGGAAGGCAAGGATGGCAACACGGTGGACAGGCTGGTCCGGCAGATATCCTCCTATATCAAGGAAAAGACCGCATAAACGCGCCCTGGGGCCGTTTACTTGTGGTGTAAATGGGCCGATTCCCGGCGCGCTTGTCTTGCGGGATGACAACACAAGGTTACACTGTTGTAAGCCACAGGGGAATTGCAAGTTCAACCCAAAAAAGACATTATCCTTTTAACAAGCACTGCCCTCACCTCTGTGTCAAAAACAGCCTCCGCATGGTTTACCGGAAAATTCAGGTGTTCCTGTCCGTATGGATAGACGGAGCTTTTGGCGGAGACAAGCCCGTCGCCCAGTCCGCTTTTTATTTCATCAGGCAGGGCCCATCCGGGCATTATCTTCTCAAAGAGCTCAGGAAATCCCATCCCCAGAAAACTGAAAAGCCTCGGGTCCGTACCCCCGGCTGAGATCGAAGGGCACTTAACGGAGGGAGGGGTGAGCCCCGTGTAAAACCCGGAGCCGGGCAGAAGCTCGGCCACAGCGGGGCTTTCGATAAAGGCGATGATCCTGCTTATTGACGTACCGATCTTGGTCTCGATCCCTTTGGGCTGAATGGTTTTTATGAGCGCCGTCGCGGGCCTTGCAATGACCGCCCATCTGGCGAGTGTCGTGCCTAGATGCGGGCTTGCAATACTTATGAAACCCTTTATTGACAGATTGGCGCGCTCCAGATATTTACTTGCTATCAGGCCTCCTCTGGAATGGCCCACGAGGACCACGCCGCATGGTTTTTCGGCTTTTACTCTATCCAGCAAACCCTTCAGGGCAAGCGCTGCTTCTTCAATTGCCCCCGCCGGCCTTCTGAAAGAAAAAGCAAGCGTCGTAAACCCGGCGGAAGCGAGGTCATGATACAGGCTTTGGAGTCTTTTAGTTTCATGGCCGCCATTTTCATCAGCACCAATTGCGCCCGCCTTCAAGTCCGTCCGCGCACCCGGTTTCACGCGCATCCTTACAATGCTTCCCAGCGGGAAAAGGCCTCCCAATATGCACGCCTCATCCGGGGCCGACCACATCCTTTTATCCACCCCGAGGCCATGAATGAAAATCACCCAGGGCATGTCTTTTCCGCCCCGGATAATGTCCGCGCTCTCCCACTCGTCCTTTGGAAAAACGCGCTGTTTCTCTTTTTCTTTTCCTGTCCTTTTTCCCGCTCGTTTAAAGATCATTATTAAGATTCTGCGGCCATGTGTTTTTGAGTTTATCTCCGGCCATGCCCATTATATTTCCAGAAGCGTGCGGTGCAGCCCTTTGACTACTTTTGCCATTGCATGGAAGTTAAGCGAATCTATTGTATCAGTCTCCTGGTGATAGTTTCTGTTTCTGTAATATGCGGTATCCGTTATCATGACCGCCCTGAAACCGTGGCGCCAGAAGGCCGAATGGTCCGAATGACTGATACCCGCAGCCTGGGATGGCGCGATCAATGACCTGACCCTTATATCCGCATTTTTTCTGATCTTCCTCTTAATGAGAGAAACATACCTGGACGAATTTAAATTTCCAACCACGGCCAGGAAGTCAGCGGTTTTGGGGTAAATAAATTGCATTCCCGAAAAAGGATAATTCTGGGTCCCGGCTCCATCGAAATAACCGATCATTTCCAGGCAGATCATGACCTCAACCGCCACATTGTTTTCCCTGAGGGACTTTGCATACACCATGCTTCCCATATTGGCAGAGCCAAAACAGGGAGACTCTTCATTGGCAAATGCAGCAAAGACCAGGCGTTTCCGTAGAGTCTTTCTTTTACACAATCTTGCAAGTTCAAGCATTCCGGCAACGGCGGATGCATTGTCATCGGCTCCGGGAGAACCAGGCACGGTATCGTAATGGGCGCCAAGCACTATAACGCCTTCCTGGGTCCCGGACCTCTCAGCTATCAAATTGGAGACAGCGTTTCCGTAAGCGGTAAATTTCTGCCTGGATACATCATAACCGCTGTCTGCAAGGACCCATTCAATATAATCCGCAGCCGCATCCAGAGAACCCTTTTTCCACAGATGCCGTTCACCGATCTTTACGGACAACCGGTCAACATGCCGGTACAGGTTATTTTCCAATGTGTCATGGTTGAACATGGGATATAAAGATAATAGACGAAAAAACGGGTAATGGAAATGCAAGGCAGAGAAGAAACTCTGTTACGTCCAGCTCAGGACCGGCGTGGGTTTCCAGAAGAATATGTGATGTGTCCTCTTCCTAAATTCCCATGGCCTTGAGCATCTCCATTTCCTTGCGCAAAATGGTGTTTACAACTTTATCTAGGCCGATCTTTTTTTTGGATGCCGTTTTGCCAAAAAACTCTTTGACTTCTTTATCCAGATATATTGGAATTTCGAGTTTTTCCATTGGTCTGTAAAATTTCCCCTGAACGGCTTTGGAGAAATCGTATTCTTTTTTCATGATTTTATCCTCTTCTCTCGTAATACTTTGCTTCTTCATGCTTGGTTGCCTTTCTGGCGGATATTATCCGCACGGTTTCTTTGCCTTTTATCTTTCTGTACGTATGGACAACGACAAGGACTTTGCCGTTCAATCCCTGTCCAATGGTTATCCACCTGTCTTCATTGTCTGAATGCTCATCATCAAAAAGTGTAAGCATGTATTTATCAGAAAAGATGTAACATGCCTCAAGAAAGGAGACCTTGTGCTTCAGCCTGTTGGCCTTCTCCTTGTTCTCGTCCCATTCAAATTTCATTTTCGGCCCTCATTCCAAAGTATAACAGAGCCATTCAAATTCCAATTGGCGTCTCTATTAATCCAACAACCCAATAAATAAAACCGCCCTCTGTTCATGCTTATATTGAAAAACGGTCGCTGTCCCTGTTTTCTGTTTTGCGTATAGCGTCCAGGACACCTTACCGGCACGAGGCGGCCTGAGATAGCATACTTCGGGATACAGAATTCATCTTACCCTTTAAAATTCCCCCCAGCCAATCGGCGCATTGCCATTGACGCCAGAGGAGATTGTATATCCATGGTTTGAGGCCCATTCCTCTCCTACTTTTTTAACTTCATTGTTACCGCAATTGATATAGGCTTCGGCCATGTCCTTGTTGCCCTTTGTATTGAGCTTTTCAATCAGCTCGGGGATGATCTCTTCTTTTCCGATGCCAATAAAGGCATACAGTGCATTTGAAATGGCGCGGGGATCGCCGGACTCCACATCCTTAAGTAGGACGCTTCTGGCAAGGTCCCACTTTTGCTTCAACTCTTCGCCTTTCCGTTGCGCCACGAGCAAATGGATCATATCGGCGTCCGATTGTGATTTCCAGCCCAGTTCGGACAATGCTTCAGCTACGTTGATGTTCGACGCCCAGTCAGTCAGGTTTCCAATTAATGGCTCAATGGCTCTTTTGTCTCCCATACCGCCCAAGGCAGATGCTGCATTATTACGGACACCGGAATCTTCATCCGTAAGAGCGGCGATCAGCGGCTCAACGGCGCGGTCGTCATTTATCTCTCCCAGGGCATTTGCTACTACCTCTCGAACAATGGCGTCTTTATCCTTTAGGGCGGCAATCAGGGGCTCAACTGCACGGGCATCCTTCATCCATCCCGGGGAATTTTGCTGCGCCATTATCTTTCCCAGGGTTTTTGCTGAATCATCCCGGACATCGGGGTCTTTATCCTTAAGGGCGGCAATCAGAGGCACGACAGCGCGGGCGTCCTTTATCTTTCCCTGGGCTATCTTTCCCAGGGCTTTTGCTGCATCATCTCGGACATCGGAGTCTTTATCCTTGAGGGCGGCAATCAGAGGCTCAACCACGCGATAGTCCTTTATCTCTCCCAGGGAAATTACTGCACTACATCGGACATTGGTATCTTTATCCTTTAGCTCTTGAGTTAATTTATTAATTCGAGAGCTCCATAGCCAGCCTACGAACCAGAACAACAGCGCCATTATTATCGTCACTATTGCTATTGCCATTGCTTTTGCTGCTATATCTCTACTTTCAAAAGCCATCCGGCCTCCTCCTTAGGTCATAGCAATTTAACCTTGGAGAATTATCTGCGAATTCAGGTGATAGCGCACAGCTGTCACGGGCATGGCGAACGTCTTGCAGGAAATAATGGTGCCAGAATGTGCTGCCATCCCGATGGCGTGTGTTCATTTTTTTATTTGGAGGTTGTCCCTGAATTTTCATAATCCCAGCGCTTTCAAACCATCCCCTTTTCCACTCATCGGTCACTTACGTAATTTACGCGTCGAACCAGCTCGCTCCCAGAACTTCCACCAAGGAGCCCGTTTTGCTTTCACATCTGGCCCTGGTGCTTCTGTCAGAATTAATCCAACGCGATTCAATTCCTTTACCAGGTGCGCATCGAACTCCAGGATCTCACCACGGGGGGACGCCACTCTTACTATCAATCCAAACACCCCCTTATCAGGATCGAGAAATAATTCGGTTCCGACGATCTGCGTGGATATATGACCGTTGAATCCCTTGTTAGCGGCGTTTAGCGCGCGATTTAGCGCCTGATTGTCTGCTTTTGGGTCTAAATCGCGCTCCACGGGTTTTAGGTAATATATTAGTTGGCCAATGGTTGGAGGCCCTTCAGGCGGCGTTTTCACAGGTGCAGTATATGATCTCCCTTAATAATTGCACCAACTTTGAAGTTGGCTATTTTTTTGTGTATTCTTCAAGCCGACTGTCTCTTCTTCCAGCAGGCTTCGCTCGCAACCAAAATCAAAATATCAATTCAAATAGAACCGTCTCCTTTTGCCATTTTCGCTGGGACGGGCTTTCCATATTCTCAGCTTCCTTGAAATTCAACAGTTTGGATAGCAGTCCACGGAACCCAAACCCATCCGTAAGGAGTGGCGCCAAGGATGCCGCGGTTGGAGAAGTCAGGCAACCACAAATCAAAAGATTTTTCGCCAGAGCGCAAAGCCACATTTGCATCATACCCATCCCCACTGCCATTACCAATTTCAATACGCTGTAACTTTATTGATGGCACAGATAGCCGGCTTCCCCCCCTCTTCAGAGTCACGTCCGAGCTGCACCTGACCGTATTATATCCCACATATGTTACGTAAAAACTACCCTCAGTTTTTGTTACCTGGCGCTCCTTACAAAACACAGCCTTTTCAAAAACAAACGCATGCCCTGCAGTATCAGTAACCGTAGATTTGAAGGGAACGGCATCGATTCCAAACATTGCAAAGTTCGCGCTAAATTTTGCAGGCAAACCAGAAGACCTTATTTCCTTCACTGATTTAAACTGCGCAGAAAAGTCCGCATGTCCAAGTGGGCCAAGAGCTTCCTTGCCGGTAAGGAATCCAAAGGGAGCCCCAGCGTTAAACGAAGCCTTTCCTACTATTTTTACCGAAGAAGTCGTCTTGTCTAGCTCCAGTTCAGAATTATAATACTCTAAATCTGCTTTACCGAACGTAATCATTTCCACGGAGGAAAGCGGTACAATCAAAACCACCTGATATATTTGCAAATCATTCTTAAGACCTCCTCTTTCTTTGGCTGATCGGAGGATTTGCGCTTGCGCTTCGGGCGTGTGAAAGTTCAATGCAATACAAGTATCCAATTGTGACGTCTGGTTTTCGTATTCGGGAAGATTGGCCTCAGAGAATGGTGATCCTGCTCCGGAGAAATGTCCATATTGAATATTTCCCGTTTGAACATTTGTCAAGCTGTGCTTAATGCCGGCCCTCTCTGTAACAACTATTTTGGTGCCTGCGAATTTCGTTTTACCTGCATCGATAGCATGGCCGCTCCGAGTCGGAGAGGAGAAAAAAAGTACAAATAAGGACACTATCACTAGTAGCGCTTTGTTTCTCATTGAACCGACTCCTCCTTAAAAATTTCAAAAGAAACTCACCCCATTATAACAAATTAAAAAACAGGGGTGTCCGGGGCGTATTTTCGCATCCTCCGCCTTGGCACAGAAGTGTTGTTAAGAAGGGGGGCACACCACACCAGTTCACCATTTTTTAAAAGTATTTTTTATACAAAACCTTGCTCCATTAATGAGCATTCTCTATCAAATACCATTTTCAACTCCTTTCCCTTCCCTAAAAGACAGGTGGGTGGGGCGCCTTATCTCCTTTCATTGTCTCTTTCTGCTTGTCCCTCGCATCTTGATATATAATACTCCCTATGCTATGGGTAGCTTTTGTCTCTTTTATAGGCGGGGTGGCCCTTTTCAAAAGCGCACAATATCTGCCCTGGCTCACTACCCTGCTTGGCATCTGCCTTTTTGCCGTAACCGGTTTCAAAAAAACCATTCGTTTCAAAAAGAAATTCATATTCATAATGCTCATCATCGCTGGGGCGCTCTATGCCGCGTACAGGCACCAGCCCCCTGTCTCATTTGGAGGCAAAAAACATATCGAGGCGTCGCTTACAGGTTACGCATCATTCCCGGCAAAACAGAAGTATGGTTTTTCACAGTCCTTCCGGGTAACGGGATTCTCTCCCCTCAAGACTGATAACCAGGAAAAAATCCCCCGCGTGGAAGATGTCCGCATCTATACTCAGATACCTCTGTCGCCGCTGAGGCTGTACCGGATCAGCGTAAAACTTTCCCTGCCTTCCCCCGATCTGAACCCCGGCTCCCCGGATCTCGCCTTAAGACCCAGGGCGGAGGTCCTGAGGAGCGTTTCCTGCGGGGCCGCCCCCTGGCCGGAACGTTTAAGAAGCGGGCTGGACAGATATTACGCGGAAAACTTCCCTCAGACGGAAGCGGGGCTTCTGATGGCCATAACAACAGGCGAACGCTCAATGCTGGACTGGCAAACCCGCCGCAGTTTCAGCCGGTGCGGGCTTGCGCACCTGATAAGCATAGCAGGCATGCATTTTGGCATATTCAGCCTGTCCATATTCCTGCTGGTAAGGGTGCTCATCGGCCTTTTCCCTCTCAAATGGCTGGAACGCATTACATTGCACATAAGCCCCAAACAGATAGCGGCTCTTGCGAGCTTCCCGCTGCTATCGGGTTATCTTCTGCTGTCCGGGATGAGGGTCCCCGCAGTGCGTGCTTATATCATGATTAGTTTTTTCCTGCTTGGTCTTCTTATAAGCAGGAAAAGGGCATGGCAGACAACCCTTGCCTTTGCGGCCCTTTTGCTTGTCCTCCTGCAGCCCGATGTAATTTTCGATCTGTCATTTGAACTCTCTTTCCTTTCCGTCCTGCTCATCGGGCTTTTTGCCTCCGGAGCCAAAGAGAAAAATGAGAACGGCGGGGAAAAAACAGGAGTTTTCCGCTTCATAAAAAAATACATGATAAGAGTCGTTTTCCTAAGCGTTTCCATTACGGCAGGTCTCATGCCCCTGATCGCGTATTACTTCCACCGGGTGCAGCTTATATCTCCGGCGGCCAATCTGGCGGCCGTGCCGGTCGCGGGTTTCCTGCTTGTGCCAGTCGCAGTCCTGTCCGGGTTCATGTACCTGGTTTCGGGCTGGTACCCTCTGCCTTTTCTTTCAGGATGGCTTGCATCCGTCTCAATACATATGGCTGGTTTTTTTTCTTCCATTCCTCATGTCTGTCCGCGTGTAGCCGCCTTCCCTGCCGGATTCCTGCTGGTCTTTTATGGCTTTCTGGCTGCATGGTTGTACAGTAAGAAACGTATCTATATTGCGCTTGCGGTCTTGCCTTTTGTGCTGTGGGCGGGACTTCGTTTATCCAACAGCTATTTATTAAAAAAACAGCAGATGGCCATCACGTTCCTGGATGACGGGGCCGGGGAGTCCGCAGTGGCGGAGCTGCCGGACGGAAAAACTGCGGTTATAGACACCGGGGTAAACGGCAGGGAAACTTCCGGTTATCTTGGGTACAAGGGCAAAAACAAAATAGACTATCTCGTTTTAAGCAATGCGCGCCGCGGCAACACGGGCGGGGCCGCCTACCTGGCCAGCCGCTACAAGGTAGGCCAAATATGGGATAACGGCATGTTCGTCCCGGGAGGAGGCATGTTAGTATCAGGCGGGGGCGCGCCTATGCAGTGCCTTTTTGGCGGCATCCCAGAGGAAAAACTTTCACGCGGCCAATATATTGAAGGACGCGACGGCACAGGTTCCTACAGGATAACCGTGCTGCACCCGTATGCCGGTTTTTTCCCCCTGCCAGGGCCCCTACCGCTTGCCGTCAACAATAGCTCCCTGGTGCTAAAGATCCAAGACCGCTGGGGCAGGAGCGCACTTTTCACGGGGGACATCGGGCAGGCCGCGCAAAAAGACATGATGCGCCTTGGCGGCCTTCTGCATTGCGATGTCTGCAGGGTGCCATATCACGGACAAGGTTCAGCTTCCTGGAGCCCCTTCCTAAGCGCGGTGCATCCGCAGATCGCCGTAGTTGCGGGCGCCGCTGTTACTGGTAACGCAGTTGCGGGGGGCAACTATTCCGGCCCTCCGGGGCAGGGAAAAACAAATATCCTGGGGGAGCTTCCAGGCCACGGAGCAAGGTTCCTAAGTACAGGAACGGATGGCGCCGTAAAAGCCTCCTTCGATGAAAAGGGCATTCATATAAAGACCTGGAAAGACATGGGGCTCAGGGAAAACCCGGCCGGTTTCGGGGAAGAGCTGCACAACCTGAGGGTGCTTTTTTCCTCCTGGTAAACCTTCTATAATACATCCATAATATTTCCATCCAGCGGGGGCTTGAAGGACCCTGAATTTTCTTGTAAAAAGCGGAGGAAGACAAAGACCCCATGCATGAGCAAAGCAAGACGCAGGCCCACTACCTCCTGCACAGAAAGAGGCTTAGAGAAAGGTTCAGAAAGACTTCCTTTGCGGGCTTTAATGAATACGAGGCGCTTGAGCTTCTTCTCACATACGCGATCCCAAGAAAAGATGTAAAACCCCTTGCCAAAGAACTGATAGCCAGGTTCGGCGGGTTCCAGGGGGTCTTGGACGCCCCTTATCCCGAACTCGTAAAAGTAAAAGGCATGGGCGAAAACTCGGCAACATTCATGACCCTCCTGAAGGCTTGCACAAGTCTTTACCTGAAGAGGAGCCTGATAAAGGAAAAGACCATCTCCAGCACAATGGCCCTCATCGATTACTGCATGGCCGAGATGAAAGGGCTGAAGGACGAGCAGTTTCGCGCCATATTCCTCAATTCCAGAAACGAGATGCTGGGAGACGAAGTCATACAGGAGGGCACTGTCGATCAGGCCGTGGTGTATCCCCGGAAGGTAATGGAACGCGCGCTCCATTACAAAGCCACCTCCATGATATTCGTCCACAATCATCCAAGCGGGAGCTTCAACCCTTCCAAAGAAGACATCCTGCTTACCGAGGCCCTGAAGATGGCCGCCAAGAGCCTTCAACTGAAGGTCCATGACCACCTGATAGTGTCAAGAAAAGGTTATTACAGCTTCCTGGAAAGGGGGCTCATATGAAAAACAAAAAGTGAGCTCTTAGTTTTTTGCCGCCAGACGGGGCACCCTTCGCTCAAATTGAGACCCCTGCTCAAAAAACTCTTCCTTGACACACCCCAAAACCTGTAATAAAAGTTAGATAGACAAAAACAGATGTGAATACGGAGGAAGAAACCACACAAAGGCAAATCCGGAGGGCGAGATCCGGGGGCATACAGAGCCCGGAAAGCGATTTGGCCGGTGAAGTATAAGTTAAATAAAAAGGTCCCGATGGGAGTTCTCATCGGGACCTTTTTATTTTATGCTTTTATAACTTCTTTTAACCGTTAAGGAGCTTTGCTGCGTCTTTTGCGAAATATGTGAGGATAAGGTCTGCTCCGGCGCGTTTTATCGAGGTGAGGGATTCCATCATGACGCGCTTTTCATCCACCCACCCCAACTGTCCTGCCGCCTTTATAAGGCTGTATTCGCCGCTTACGTTATAAGCCGCAACCGGCACATCAAACCCACTTCTTATGTCCGCTATTATGTCCAGGTAGGCAAGGGCAGGCTTCACCATGATGATATCGGCGCCCTCCTCTATGTCCAGGGCAACCTCCCTCATGGCCTCTCGCCTGTTTGGCGGGTCCATCTGGTAGGAGCGCCTGTCGCCAAACTGGGGGGTGGACTCGGCGGCCTCCCTGAAAGGCCCGTAAAACGCGGAGGCATACTTTGCCGAATAGCTCATGACTGGCACGTTGCTGAAACCCTCCTCGTCAAGGGAGTCCCTTATGGCGCCCACCCTTCCGTCCATCATGTCCGAGGGGGCAACCATATCCGCCCCTGAGCGGGCATGGGAAAGGGCCTCCTTCACCAGCAGGTCCACCGTCTCATCGTTTGCAACATCACCGTTTCTGATAATGCCGCAATGCCCATGGTCCGTGTATTCACACAGGCACACGTCGGTAACGACGTAGAGTTCAGGAATGGCACTCTTAAGCTCTTTTATGGCCCGCTGTATTATCCCGTTGTCGTCGTAGGCCCCGGAGCCTTTTTCGTCCTTGTGCTCCGGTATGCCAAAGAGGATGACGGCCGGTATACCCAGAGACACCGTCTCCCTGGCATTTTCAATGGCTTTATCCAGGGATTCCTGATAGCAGCCGGGCATGGAGGATATTTCTTTTCTAACACCTTTGCCTTCGGTAACGAACAGGGGATAAATAAAATCCGAAGGGCTGAGGGTGGTCTCCCTCAGCATCCTCCGGATCGTTTCGTTCGCCCTGAGTCTTCTTGGCCTTTGGTAGGGGAACATTTCAAAAACCGTTAATTAATGCCCGCAGCTTGAACAGTCCCGCGCGGGGCCGGCTGGCTGGCCCTTGAGCACAAAGCCCGAGCCTTCCTTCTCCTCTACAAAATCCATCGACATTCCGCTTAAGCTGCTGGAGGTCTTGGCATCAATAAACACTTTCAGCCCGTTTTTCTCCACAACTTCGTCATCATGGCCAGCCTGCTCTTCTATTCCTATTCCATAGGAAGGTCCGCAGCCTCAGCCACCACCTTGTACGGTATACACCCTGAGGCCAAAATTCTCTTTGCCCTCTGCCTTTAACATCTCCTTCGCCTTGTCGGCGGCGGCATCTGTTATTGTGAACATTCGGTTAACCTCCAAAGCCTGTTTCGATATAGATTTAGGATACCTGAAAAGCATTATAATTTCAATTTACCGCTCCATCCCGGCAAATCGCTTTGATCTCTCCCTGCCAAGCCAAATTAACATGCTAAACTAATTAGGCAAAAATACATGGACCCTCTGAAAATAATCGAGAGATTCTATAAACCGGGCTCTCTGGCACATGGCCTGCTTATCGCCCATTCGGAAAAAGTGGCGGAAAAGGCGCTGAAGTCGGCCCAGTTTGCAAAAAACAAAACAGGCGCCCCCGCCGATGAAAATTTCATCCGTGAGGCCGCTATGCTCCATGATATAGGCATCTTTCTTACCAATGCCCCAAAAATAGGCTGTTTCGGGGACAGGCCATACATCTGCCACGGATATCTCGGGAGGGAAATACTGGAACAGGAAGGGCTGCCCAGGCATGCCCTTGTGGCCGAAAGGCATGTGGGGGTGGGCCTCACCGTGGATGATATAAGGAGTCAGGGTCTCCCCATCCCTGAAAGAGACATGTCTCCCCGGAGCATCGAGGAGATCATCGTATGCTTTGCGGACAAATTCTACTCCAAGGGGAAAGACCCGCTGAAGGAAAAATCCTTGGAGGAAGTGAGAGCATCCATTAGACGCCACGGGGAGCAAAAGCTAAGGGTTTTTGACGAATGGCTCGGGATGTTTGAATAGCAGGAAGAGGCTATCGTTAGCTGCGGTTCGTTTTTAAAACCTCTTCCGTCAGCCGCGCGAACTCAGCAAGACCCAACGTCTCAGGCCTTCTTTTAGGGTCTATCCCTGCGTTCTTAAGGGCCTCCGCGGCGCCTGGGCATATCTTTTTTATGCCGTTTTCAATGGTCTTTCTCCTATAGGAGAAAGACCCCCGTATGAGCGAAAACAGAAGATGTTCATCGTGGACCTCGACCGGGGGCCTTTCATATATATCTATGCTTATGCAGGCGGAATCCACTTTAGGAACGGGCCTGAAGGCCCCTTTGGGTATCGTCAAGGCGATGCGCGGGGCCCCCCTGTACTGGACGGCAAGAGACAGAATGCCGTAATCCTTGCCCCCGGGCCTTGCCGCTATCCGCTGGGCCACTTCCTTTTGTATGGTCAGCGTCATGGACTTAAGCCCCTTTTCCTCCAGCAGACGGAATATTACCGGCGTTGTGATGTGATATGGGATGTTCGAGACAACCTTGAACGGTCCAAGCCCATTATACGGGAACCTCAAGGCATCGGCATGGAAGACCTCGAACCTGTCAGAGTCTATTTTCTCCTTAAGGTTAAGGTACAATTTTTCATCCAGCTCTATTGCTATTACCCTGGCAGCCCTTTGAAGCAGCTCCTTTGTGAGCGTCCCGAGGCCCGGACCGATCTCGACAACCGTGTCTTCAGGTGAGATGCCGGCGGCATCGGCTATGCGCCTCAGAATCGAGGGGTCAAAAAGGAAGTTCTGGCTGAGTCTGGGCTTCACAGGTCAAAAACTTTTTTTAAAAAATCTTCCCTTCCTTTGAATTGGGCAATATACGGGCCGCGCCCTTTTTTTTGATGATTGGACAATCCGGGCATGGATTGATTAATTTTATATTATGCCTGAACATGACACAATAGCGGCCATATCCACGCCGCCCGGAGAAGGCGGCATAGGCATTGTCCGCCTGAGCGGGCCTGACGCCCTGCACATAACCTCCCGCATCTTTTCCCCCAGGGGCAGAAAAAAAGAAAAAGACCTCTCCGGCGTGAGTTCCCGCCGGATGCTTTATGGCTTTATAACCTGCCCTGAGACCGGAGACCTGGTGGACGAGGTCCTGGTTGCGGTTATGCGCGCTCCCAACACTTACACCCGCGAGGACATGGTGGAGATAAACTGCCATGGAGGCGCGCACACCCTCTCGCGGACCATGGAGCTTGTCCTAAGAGAAGGCGCCAGGCTTGCCCTTCCGGGGGAGTTTACAAAAAGGGCCTTCCTTGAGGGGCGCATAGACCTTACGCAGGCCGAGGCGGTCCTATCCCTGATCCGGGCCAGATCCGATGCGGCAGGCAGGGCGGCGCTTGCCCAGCTTAAAGGCGGACTTGGGGGCAGGATAAAACAGGAGGCCGGACGGCTGGCCCGTATCTGCGCCCACCTGGAGGCCTCCATAGACTTCCCGGAGGAAGAAATAGAACCGGATGAGATCGCGGCTATAACCGCCGGCATCGAGAACATAGCACTCAGTTTAAAGGCTCTTTCGAACAGCTATGAGGAGGGAAAACTCCTCATGGACGGGATCAGGACCGCCATCCTGGGCAGGCCTAACGTTGGAAAATCCTCTCTCTTAAACGCTCTTCTGCGCCAGGAACGTGCCATAGTGACGGACATCCCCGGGACCACCAGGGACGTAATAGCCGAACACATAAACCTGGGCGGCTATTCCCTGAAGATCATGGATACGGCAGGCATCCGGGAGGCCGTGGACAGACCGGAGGCGGAAGGGGTAAAAAGAAGCCTGGCAGCCATGGAGGAGGCGGACCTTGTTCTCTGCGTCCTGGACGGCAGCGCCGGAGTTGATAAAGAGGATCTGCGGGTCATGAGCCTGATGAAAGAACGGCAAAAAAAGGCCATCCTCGTCATAAATAAAAAAGACCTGTTTGCTGACAAGAAACCCTGGAAGACCCCGGAATTAGCGGACCCGGAGCTGGCGAATGGCCTTTTTACCCAGGGCTGGCCGGAGATATGCGTATCCGCAAAAACAGGCGAGGGGATCGAGGAACTGAAGGCATCCATAACCGCATGCTTCAGAAGGAAAAACCCGGCCGAAGCGGAGTGTGACTCTCTCATTACGAGCCTACGGCATAAAACGGCGCTGGATAAGGCCCATGGGGCCCTTGTCCGGGGGCTCGAGGCAATCGGCGCGGGCCTTCCCGCGGAGATAGTCTCCCTGGAGCTGTCAGAGGCCCTGCGGGAGCTCGGGGGCATTACCGGAGAGGTTAGCACGGACGATATACTTGCCATCATATTCAATGAGTTTTGCATAGGCAAATAGAGGGCATAAAATGGATGGTGAGCGTAACCCGCAGGGCAAGAGAGAATCCGGTTAATCAGCTCATCTTTACATTCGATGCCCGAAGGGCATAAATTTTTCCACTTTACTGGAGGTCAACAAAATGGAGTGCACTGTAGAGAAGAACAAGGCGCGCTGCAACTGCACATACGCCTGCGGAAGAAAAGGCAAATGCTGCCTTTGCCTGGACCATCACAGGGAAAACGGCGAGCTGCCCGCCTGCTATTTCAATGCCGAATACGAGAGGACTTATGACAGAAGCATCGGGAATTATTTAAAAATGAAACAGAGGTAGATCATTCAAAAAATGGCTCCCACAGCAGCTTGCTAGTTTTCAATCCGGGTTTCGGCGGGCTGGTTTTCAAAGGGCAGGCTAATTAAGAAGCTGGCCCCCTCGCCCTCCCCGCTTTCCACATCTATGCTGCCCCCACAATGGGAGATGATCTCATACGCCAACGAGAGCCCAAGCCCAGTGCCCTTCCCCACTTCTTTTGTGGTGAAAAAGGGCTCAAATATTCTACTTTGGATCCCGGCGGGGATCCCCGGTCCGTCGTCCGAGATTGTGGCAAAAACCCTTCCGCCAGCGTTGCTTTGATGGCTTGCCCAGGTCTTTATTCTGATGGTCACGCCTTTATCCGCGAAATCAAGCGCGTTTTTAAGCACGCACAGAAACGCCTGGCACAGCGATTTGCTGCACCTGATACTGGGCAGTCCCCCATACTCCCTGATCATGTTTGCCCCCCTGTCCTTGGCCTGATGGGCCAATATTTTCAAAGTGTTTTCCATCTCCACATTAAGGTCCAAAAGCCCTATATCTTCCACTTCGTCAATGTGGGAGAAATTTTTTAAGTTGCCGGTTATGTTCGCGATCCGGAGCGCCCCCTCCAGGCACTGCCCGATAAGCTCCCTCGAATCCCGAAGGATGAAATCCGTCTTAAGCCTTACGCATGCTTCTTCAGCCGCTCTTCCCTCCTGCGTCCCGGAAGCAGCCTTCCTGCAGATTGCGAACGCCTCCTCCATCCTGTCGATATATCTGGAAAAGGAGTTAAGGTTGCTCTGTATGAAGCCCATGGGATTGTTTATTTCGTGGGCTATGCCCGCCGCCAGTTGCCCTATTGAGGCCATCTTCTCCTGTTCCAGGAGCCTGATGTGCGTCTTTCTGAGCTCTTCGGTGCTTTCGCTGACCTTTATTTCCAGTGCGGCGGCAAGCTCGCGGTATTTTTTTTCGGAGGCCGCCAGCCTTTCATTGGCCTCCACCAGCTCTTCATAAGCCCGGCTGATGTCTCTTGCCTTGCCGTTCATGGGGGTGCTCACAATGAAAGCCTGCGGAACTCTATCATCTTTGAACCCTGCCGTCTTTTTGGACCGCTCCAACTTTTATGAAAAAACCGCCCTGAGAGGGGTCCAGACTGAAGCACCTTTTCAAAACGGCTATATTGGCCTGGGTCAGGACAGCCCCTCTTCCAAGCAAAAGTAGCCCGGTACCGCTGTGCAGGTCCCTAGAAAGCTCCATGCCAGGCTCCAGGGCATCCAGGCCAAGTACCATCTCCTCCTTTCCACCGCTGCTGAAAAATATAATATCCCAGCCTTTTTCACGCACAAGCGTCTCAAGAGGTCCGTACAGGCCGGGATCGAACAACTTACCCGAACCACCTTTTATCGACCTTAAAACATCTTGCAGCCCGCCCGGCCCGGCCTTTCCGGCCAGCCGGTCCAGCCTGTCGGCCATCGCGATTATCCTGGCCCCAACCGGAATGTCGCTTCTTCTGAGCCCCTCCGGAAACCCGCTGCCGTCCCATGCCTCGTGGTGATGCCGTATGAGGACTCCCGCTTCATTAAATTCCTCCAGAGCGGCCAGCGCGGTCTGCCCTCTCACGGAATGCCTTCTGTATTGCGCTGCGGCATCCGCCGCCAGATCCCAAGGCTCTTTAAGAAGGATCACGTCAGGCAAACCTATCTTCCCTATATCGTGCAGTTGGGCAGCGATCCCCAGGATGCCGGTCTCCGCCTCTGAAAGCCCGGTCATGCGAGCAAGCTCCACTGAGATCGCCGCCACATTGTTGGAATGGCTGGAAACGGTCTTTCCCCTTAGCTCTATCATGCTTGAAAGGACCCTCAGAAAATCTTGCAGCCGCCCCTGGGCCCGCTCGTTGATGCGGACCAGCTCCCGGTTCTTGTTGCTCAAGTCGATCGTCTGGCGCTGGACGTACATTTCCAGCTCCACGCTCCATTTCCTGAGTTCCTCGTTCTGCCTTGCCGTTAGTTCCGCCAGCCGCTTGTTCTCGCGCACGAGAGCGTATCTCTCCACCGCCTCCCTGATGATGCCGGCCAGTTCCCCGTCGTTCCACGGCTTGCTTATATATCTGTAGACCCCGCCGTCGTTGATCGCCTTTATGGCCGAACCCGTATCGGCATAAGCCGTAAGTATGATCCTCACGGTGTCAGGAGAAACCTTTGCCGCCTGCGCAAGAAATTCAGCGCCGCTCATATGCGGCATCTTCTGGTCTGAAACTATTACGGCCAGCTCTTTTTCCCTCAAGATATCAAGCCCTGCAGCCCCGGAAGTGGCCGTGAGTATCTCGAGGTCCTCTTCAAAAAGCAGCCTTTGAAGGGAACGAAGGACGTTTTCCTCGTCATCCACCAGAAGCAGGCGCGCCGGTTTTTTTTCAGCGGTCCCCATGTTGCTCCGTGTTGTCCGGTCCCATGCAACTGTCCGGAATGAACGCAAGGATTATGCCGTTACGGCCGCTTCCCCTCATCGCCGAGCCCACAAGGGTGCCGTTCGTGCCGTTTATCCTGGTCCGCACAGTGACCTTTCCACTTTCCTTTTCTTTTAGCACCTTTATGACCCCGGCGACATTGGCGGGCAGTTCCCCTTCTACTTTTTCCCCTACCACGCAAAAATCCTGCCCGGCAAGCGCCTGCCACGCCGAATTGCACAGGACTACCATATCATCGGGGTCCACCCCTAATATCCCCAGCGGCACCGTATCCACGACGTCCCGGAACACGGCCGCGATCTGACCTTCAAATTCAAGCCTGTCCGACTTTTCGGCAAGCAGTTTTTTAAGCTCCTCGTTGACCCGGGACAACTCTTCGTTCTTCTTTTTAAGGTCCAGCGCAAGCTCCATGTTCTCCCTGGCCAGGAAATAACGCTCCAGCGCGTTTCGTACCGCCACCTTCAACTCATTGTCATCCCATGGTTTTGGTATGAACTTGTATATCTCCCCTTCGTTTATGGCAGACACGATGGCTCCGGTATCCGCATAGCCGGACATGACGATTCTTGTCGCCTGGGGGTGCATGTTGCGCACCTGCTTTAAAAATTCCACCCCGTCCATCATGGGCATGCGGTAATCAGAGATGACGATCTGTACGGGCTCCCCTTCAAGCATCTTTAATCCCTCCTGGCCGGAGGCGGCAGTCAACATCTCATAATCGTCATCCATGAACAGCCGGGATATGGCCCGGAGCACATTGGGCTCATCATCTACCAGCAGAATCCTTATCTTTTCATCTGGTCTTTTCATCGGCCCTTGCCCATACCGTTTTTGTTTTTTTGTTTTTTGCGGCCGTCACCGCAAGACAGTTCCTGCACGATAAATTTTTATCGGTTCCCTCCCATTTATCGTCGCTTCCCCTTTTCCCATTACTGCCCCTTCTGCCATTACTGAATGATAGGCAGCCTGACCGTGAAGGTTGTGCCCGCCCCCATACTGCTTTCCACCTTGATATCGCCATTGTGCTTTTTTATTATGTCGTACGCCATGCTAAGCCCAAGGCCCGTCCCGGTGCCCACTTCTTTCGTGGTAAAGAACGGCTCGAATATCCTTCCCAGGTCCTTCTCCGGGATCCCGCAACCCGTGTCTGCCACTGAGACATAGATGCTGCCGTCCCCGTTCCAGGTGTTGACCGTTATCTCCCCGTTTTTTTCTATCGCCTGCACGGCGTTCATAAGGAGGTTCATGAACACCTGGTTCAACTGGCCAAGGTTGCACACCGTAAGCGGGATGTCCCCGTAATTTTTTTTAAGCGCCGCCTTATATTTAATCTCGTTCCAGATTATGTTTACAGTGCTTTCGATACCAGCATTTATATCGCCCAGCTTGCAATGCGCGTCATCCGCCCGGGAGAAGCCCTTCAGGTCCCTCACTATGTTTTTCACCCTTTCGGCCCCTTCAAATGATTCCCTTATGAGGCTGGCCATGTCCTTCCTTATGAAATCCAGCTTGGATTCCGCCTTCAACTTTTCGATCTTGTCGGTGATCTCCTTTCCTCCGCTGCCAGCCCTGTCCAGCAAAAAAGCAAGGGCCTCAGACTGTATATCCATGAACTCCAGGAGCCGGATGGAATATTTCTGGAGGCAGTTGAGGTTGCTCATGATGAACCCGACCGGATTATTTATCTCATGTGCGACACCCGCCGCAAGCTGTCCGACCGAAGCCATCTTCTCCTGTTGAAGCATCTGGGAGTGGGCCTTCTGGAGATCGTAGAGAGCCTTACTCAGGGTCTCCCGGTCTTTCTCTATCCGTTCATTGGTTTCAGCCAGCTCCCTGGAGATCTTTTTCAGTTGGGTGGAATCATGGATGGTGATAACGTTCCCTTTTTCCTCACCTGAATCGGAAAAAAAAGGGTAGGACCTGATCAAAAACCACCTGCCGGTGGCCTCATGAAAAAACTCCCCGCCTCCCGGCACTTCGCTTACAGCGTTTTTGTTTTTTTCCGCGAGCATGTGCTTCCAGTCCTGCCCTATTATCTCTTCGTGCGCCCTGTCAAGGAATTCCTTTAAGGCCAGGTTGTATCTCTTGATCCTCTGCTGCCGGTCGACAAGGATTATCATGTCCCCCACGCAATCCGTTGTCCTCTCCCATGCCTTCTTTGCTTCTTCAACCTGGGCAAAAAGCCTGTTTAGCTCCCGGTGCCTGAAAAGAAGCTCCCTTGGGCCTCCTGGCAATACCTCTCCGTCTATTTCCATGGAGCCAAGGTTACGGAAGACGGCGATAATTCCATCACTGGCTACCGGTGCGTCACCCGCCGCCTGCATCTTCAGGACCGTAAGCTCCAGCGGGAACAAGGCGCCGTCTTTTTTTTCTCCGGTAATCCCATACGCGCCGGCACACTGGGCGGAAAGCATTTTTCCAAGCTCTTCCCTGTGCCCTTCCGCTACAAGAGCTTTGACCGGCTTGCCGGCCATTTCTTCGGATGTGTAGCCAAATATCTTTTCGGCCGATTTGCTGCAGGCTATTATCTGCCCCTGCAACCCAATTGAAAATACGGCGTCCGTTACAGACCCCGTCATGTGTATGGCAATCCCAGGGGGGGATTCGGACACGGGTTCTTTCATATCCCCTCAAAAATTCAGAATTTTTATAGCAATCCCTGTATTTTTAATCGGCCTTTTGTGAAAAAACTTTATTCAGGAAGGGAACCCATTGGGAAAAAAGGAGTTTTATTTCACACCACAGGCAAAAACAGGGAGGAATTTTTGATTCGAGTCCTCTTTTGGTGGATCAACCGGTTAAATGCCTTTTCAGCGGCTGAAGGCCTTTATGACTCCGTCGGCAGCGACGTATATGCGTCCATCGGCAAGTATCGGGGTCTGAAAGCGTCGCACCCGGCCGATAAGCCCGCCCTTTGCCCCGGAGTAAACCACCTGTCCGGTATCGCCATCAAATCCGTGCAGACGGTTGTCGCCCTCGGCCCCCACGCTCCAGACGATGGCTTGGGAATGCCCGTCCGTGGTAGTGACCATTGGAGAGCCTTTACCGTGCTGGTCCGCGCACCAGGCGATCTTAACCGAAGGCGGAGAGCCGGCCACAAGGCGCACGGCGGTGAGGTCGCCCGATTGGCCATCCGGACAGTGAATGCCTTTCCCCTTGAACACCACATATGTGCCGCGCGCTGTGGTGTATGCCGCCGCAGCCCCGATGATCCTGTCAGAAGACACGCTGGCCACCGTCGCCTGCCCGCCAATCCCTCCCAGGTTGTCCCTGTCCAGCAAGTAGATCTTGCCGTCTTTGCCCAGCGCCACAACGAGCCCGGAGGGTTTCGAGCCCGGCAGGTCTACTATTATGGGACCGGTGCCGCCAAGGTCTTCATCCGAGCTGTCCAACTCCTTCCAGTTTTCAGGAGCGAAGTAATCGGCCGGCTTTCCGCTCCAGACCGGCCCCTCGCTAAAGCGGAGGATGGCCTCCCCCCCGGACCACCTTTTTGCGTCCCTGGTGTTGCCGGTGGAGATAAAAATTTTGCCGCCCTCCGAGGCCGCGCCGCCCGGAGCCCAGCTGCCTCCCGCAATTGCCCCCGTGGCCCAGGCCTTTGGAGAGGCAGGGTTTGAGGCCGGGATACCTATCAGCCAGCCCCTGTACTGGCCGCAATCGCCAAAAAATCCTCCGTAAGGTACGTAAACCCTCCCCTTTACGAAAGCAAGCGCTCCGCGCTGATTCTGGACGGAAGAGTTGAAGGCAATTTCCCCATATATGGCCCTGGCCGGGATGTCTACCGGCCATCCATGGACCACCGAGCCGTTTTTTAAAGAGAGGGCATAGACAAGGTGCTTTTTTGTGCGGCCGCCGTCCGGGGTTGTCATTGCGTCCACGTATATAGTGCCGGACGACTTGTTTATGACCGGCGTGCCCGTAACGCCAAGCGGGTCAATGTTGCCGCAGGGGAGGTCCGAAAGAGGGACAGGGGAGCCAAGGTTGCGCTCCCATAGCGTCTTGCCGGTTACGGCGTCGAAGGCGGCCACATTGTTCTGCTCGCTTGCGGCGATGATAATGCCCTTTCCGCCGCCTCGGGCCACGTAGAGCAGCTGTGCGTAAATCGCCCCTTTGATACGCGCCTTGAATGAGGGGTCCAAGTGAAACAGGCGGGCTGAGGCCTTGGTCAAGGTCCGGTCTATGTAGACACCGTCCCGCCTGAGGCCGTTGTGGTACTCCAGGACGGAGGCGGAGCTTTTTGTGCCGCCCTTGAAGATATCGAACGCATAGCTGTAAGAGAAAAGACCAAGGAAACAGGCTCCCATGACGGCGGCCGGAACGGATTTTGATTTAATTGCTCTAAAGAGGCGGCTTATCGATCTCAATGGACGGCTTCCTTTTGATTTAAAAGAATAGCTGCGCTTCGATATAAATGGGCGGCTTGGCATGGGGCTGGACTCCCTGTTGGAATTGACTTTTTACCTTTACCCAATTCTATCACGCCCGTTTCCGCCTATCACGGTCAATTCCGTCCGTCCGTTTGTCCGGAACGGACCGAAATATTAAAGATGAGAGTTTTGGATTCGCTTCTGAAATTCTGTTACACTATTTGCTGGCGGATTCAGGCCAAACGGAGAGCAAAAAATCCATACCAGCCGGTGTGGTGGAACTGGCAGACGCGCCGGACTCAAAATGGCTCCGGCGCCAATTTCATAACTTGGCCTCTGGTCTGGATAATTAGCCAAGCTCTCGATTTTTAAGGGTAAAAATCGGTTCTATTTTTTATAGTTGTTCCTATATTTTCTGCCTTTTCGGATATTTTCTGCTACAATTTTGCTACAGTCGTCTTTATCCCCGATTTGGAATTCTGATCATTTGCTAAGGTATAATTAAACAGTCTTCATCAGGAGGTGTCTCTTATGACTGTAAAGCTTGATATAGCGCCTGAAACCATAATAAAAGCCGTTAAGAGCATGAAAAAAAATGAGCGGGAGACGTTCCTTGAGGACCTGATTGCCTCAACCTCGCCGGAATATCTGGAGAGCATTAAAGAGGCCAGGGCCGATTACAAAGCCAGACGCGTGAAATCACACGCCGCGGTCTTCGGTAAGTGAAATATGAGCTCGTTTATACCAGGAGAGCCGAAAAGGACATCGTTAAGCTTGAGCCGGTAACAAAAGACAGGTCGGGAAAACCCTGCTTCGTTTCAGCAAAGATCCTCTAAAATTTGCGGAAAAATTAACAGACAGCAGCTTGGGGACATATCGTTTTCGCATAGGAGACCATAGGGTCATTTTCGATATTTCAGGGAATCAAATCGTTGTCTTGAGAATCGGGCATCGAAGAGAGCTATACAAAAGAAAATAGTTTTAACAGGCCTGCGCCCTCGACCCCTTGCCCTGTCCGATGTTTTCAATCCGCCCTTCTTTTTGTTACGATAATGTCATTCCTTGCTTTGGAAGCATTAACGACAACGTAGGCAATTTATAACCCGTGCGAATTCTGGAATATTCAGACCTTGACATATCGAAGGTGGAGCGCCAGTACCGGAAGCTGACCGGCTTTCTGGAGAAGGACGATTTCCATTCCGCCCAGGTAAAAAAGCTCTCCGATAATGGATCTGGGGGCCTTTACCGGGCGAAGCTAGATGACGCTAACCGGCTGATCTTCAAGATAATGACATACGAGGGCGAGCGCTATGCCCTCATCCTGGAGGCGGTGCTCAATCACGCCTACGAGAAGTCGAAATTCCTGAACGGCGCCAGGATAGATGAATCGAAGATTCCCGCCCATCCCTCGCGGCCCGAAACGGAGGGTCTGCCCAATCTCGTATACGTCAACCCCTCAAACAGGCGGTTTCATCTCCTGGACAAGATAATATCCTTCGACCCCGGGCAGGATGAGATATACCGCCTGCCCGCGCCGCTTATCATCATCGGGCCCGCCGGAAGCGGAAAGACGGCCCTAACCCTTGAAAAGATGAAGGCAGCGGCCGGCGAAGTCCTCTACGTGACCCTTTCCCGTTACCTGGCCGACAACTCCAGAAATATTTACTACAGCAACCGTTACGAAAATGAAACCCAGGAGATTTCATTTCTGTCCTTCAGGGAATTTCTGGAGACGATGCGCGTGCCTGAAGGCAGGGAGGTCACTTACAGCGCCTTTGCAAGGTGGCTTATGCGGTTTCCGAAACAGCAGAGGGTCCACGATGCCCATCGCCTGTACGAGGAGTTCCGGGGCGTAATCACCGGCTCCGTAATCGACAAACCGTGGCTCGGCCGCGACGAATACCTGAACCTCGGAGTGCGCCAGTCCATCTACCTCGAAGCCGAGCGCGGGCTTGTGTACAACCTTTTCGAAAAATACCTCCAGTTCCTCGGGGAAAACGGCCTGTACGATCCCAATATCCTGGCACACGAATATCTTGGGCATGTCAGGCCGGCCTATGACTTCGTGGTGGTCGATGAGGTGCAGGACATCACGAACATCCAGCTCCAGCTCATTCTCCGGGGCCTGAAGCGGCCCGGAAATTTTATCCTGACCGGGGATTCCAACCAGATAGTCCACCCAAATTTCTTTCGCTGGGGCAACCTGAAATCCATGTTTTACGGCCACGGTTCCGTCGAGACTCAAAAGGGCGGATACTGCAGTCCAATTTCAGAAACTCCGTCGCCCTGACCGGCCTCGCCAACGCCCTTCTGAGGATCAAGCAAAAACGCTTCGGCTCCATCGACAAGGAGAGCAATTATCTCATGAAGAGCGTCTCCTCCGATGCCGGCGAGATTGTCTTCCTGAGGGACACCGACAGGGCCAAGAGGGACCTCAACCAGAAGACCCGCAAGTCCACAAGTTTTGCCGTCCTGGTGATGCGCGACAAGGACAAAGCCGCCGCGCGCAGGTTCTTCGATACCCCTCTTCTTTTCAGCATCCAGGAGGCCAAGGGGCTTGAGTATGAAAACGTGATCCTCCTGAATTTTATTTCCAATGAGCGTGCCAACTTCAGCGATATAATCAAAGGGGTCGATCTCGACGATCTTGAGGGCGACCTTGAATACCGGAGGGCCCGAGACAAAACGGACAAGACCCTTGAAGCCTACAAATTCTTCGTAAACTCCCTTTATGTCGCCATAACCCGGGCGGTCCGGCGGCTCTATCTGATCGAAAGCGATACGGGCCATCCCCTGATCAAAATGCTGGGCATAAAGGACCTGAGGGACATAGCGGCGATCGGGATGAAACAGTCCAGCATCGGGGACTGGCAGGCCGAGGCTAGAAGGCTTGAGCTTCAGGGCAAGCAGGAGCAGGCGGACCAGATCAGGCGAGAAATACTTAAAACCCAGCCGGTCCCCTGGGAGGTCTGCACGCCGGAGAAGGTCATCGAGCTTCTTGGCCAAGCAGCCAACAAAAAGGAGACCTCGCAAAAGCCCCGAAAGGCGCTCTTTGAATACGGCCTCTTCCATGACGAACCCATGCTCATCCGGACATTGAGCGCTCAGGGCTTCGACAAGGCCGGACGAATCTATTATTTAAAAGACGGACACTTGCTGCTAAACCATTCCCTCTATAAACAACAGAAGATGCAATTCTCCGGACAATATCTGCAGCAGTATTCCGGCAGTTTCTTCAGGGACGTCATCAGGGAATGCGAGCTTTACGGTGTGGACCATCGGAATGTCTTCAACAAGACGCCGCTCATGATGGCAGCGCGGGCGGGCAATGCGGCGCTTGTCCGGGAACTGCTCGGGGCAGGCGCGGATATGGAACTTACCGATAATTACGGCCTTACCGCCTGGCAGTGGGCCCTGCAGCGCATCATCGAGGACAAGAAATTCGCCCAAGCCGGCTTCCTGGCGGTGCATGAGCTTCTGGCGCCATCGATGGTGGGCCTGAAGGTGGACGGCAGGCTGGTCAAAATCGACCGCAGGCAGGGGGAATTCTTTCTGTTTCACATCTTCTTCGCCGTCCTCCGATCCCTCATCAGCAGCGGATATACCGATGTCTTCGACGGATGCGCCGATATCGTACCGCTTCCCGCCGTTGCCATATCGGACATTGTGGAGTCGTTGCCTGGCAGCATCATCCCCGATTACCGTAAGAAGCGCACTTATATTTCGGCGCTCCTTTCAAAAAATGAACTGGACAGCGCCAACCCCTACGGCAAAAAACTTTTCATAAGGAAAAACAGGGGCCATTATATCCTCAATCCCTGGCTTTCGATACGCCAAAAAGAAGACTGGATCGACATCTACAATCACGCCAATATCGGGCTTGTCGTGAGCTTCTGCGGCGAAGACGACAAACATTTCCGTGAAGAAGTCATTTCTCTGCTGTCGTAGTCGGCGCGTCGTATCTCGAAGCTAACAAACGATAAACTTGCGGACAAACAAACTAACAGGCCTCAAGGCAACAAACGGCATTATGTAATAAACGAGAAAAACCAACAAACTTGGGTTTTCTCTTGTCGCTCTATGTTTCGATAGGCTATTTATTTCTTTCCGAGGATGGCGTCCTTCGCAGCTTTCGCCACGCGGAATTTTACGGCCTTCCTAGCCGGTATCTTTATCGCCTCTCCGGTCCGGGGGTTTCTTCCCGTGCGGGCCTTGCGCTTTACGAGCGCGATCTTACCGATACCGGGCAGCGTAAAGGTGTTCTTTGCCTCTTTGTACGCAAGCGCCGCGATCTCGTTAAGGACCGTCACCGCCTGGGACTTCTTGATCTCCGCCTTCTTTGCCAAATACTCTGCAATCTGAGTCTTCGTCATTGCCATAATGCCCTCCTCATATGGTCATTAGTGGTGCGGCCCCGATAGTATAAAATAAGGGGGCGGGAAAATAAAATGTTCACCGAGATCAAAGGGCAGATCGAAAGAATCACCTTCTACAACGAAGAAAACGGCTACACCATCGCAAAAATGAAGGCCGGCGGCAGGCATGACCTGATCACCGTGGTCGGCAACCTCCTTTCGGTAAGCGCAGGTGAGGTCTTGAAGCTCAAGGGGCAGTGGCGGAACCACCTCAAGTTCGGCGAGCAGTTCGAGGTCATCTCCTATGAATCCGTGGTCCCGGCCACGGTCAAGGGCATTGAGAAATATCTTGGCTCCGGGCTGATCAAGGGTATCGGGCCCGTCATGGCCAGGAGGCTTGCCGCCAAATTCGGCCTGGAGACCCTGAACGTCATTGAGGCCGATTCTGCCAGACTAAGCGAAGTCGACGGCATCGGCGAGAAGAGAATCGGAATGATCAAAAAGGCGTGGGACGACCAGAAGGAGATACGGGACGTCATGGTCTTCCTTCAAGGCAATGGCGTGAGCCCCGCCTACGCAGCCAAGATTTACAAGCAGTATGCGAAAGAATCCATAAAGGTCGTCCAGGAAAACCCTTACAGGCTCGCCACAGACATTTTCGGCATCGGTTTCATTACGGCCGACAAGATAGCCGAAAAGCTGGGCATAGCCAAAGACTCCCAGATCAGGGCCGAGGCGGGCATTCTCTATGTCCTCCATCAGCTCTCCGACGAGGGCCACGTCTATTATCCAAATGAGCCCCTGATTGAGGAATGCAGGAAGGTCCTGTGCCTCGAACGGGATGTAATAGTCAAGTCCTTCGGCAAGATCGCCGAGGACCGCAAGATAATCATCGAAGACCTTAACGCCGGGGAGTTCAAGGAGAACAACAAGGCCGTCTATCTCGCAAAATTCCACGTCTGCGAAGTTGGCGTGGCCGCCAGGCTGAAGGGCCTCATGCAGTTTCCAAAGAAGCTCCGGGCCTTCGACAGGGACAAGGCACTCGAATGGGTCCAGAAGGAACTGAAAATTGACCTCGCGGAAAACCAGAAACAGGCGGTCAGGGAGGCAATCGACAAGAAAGTCATGGTGGTCACGGGCGGCCCAGGAACCGGAAAAACCACGATCATCAATTCGATCATACGGATATACAGGAGACTTGGCCAGAAGGTGCTCCTTGCCGCGCCCACCGGCAGGGCGGCAAAAAGGATGTCCGAGGCCGCGGGGCATGAGGCCGGGACGGTCCACCGTCTGCTTGAGTTCAGCCCGAAGGAGGGAAGGTTCAAGAAGGATGAAAATAACCCGCTCGGAGCAGACCTCATCGTCATCGACGAGACCTCAATGATGGACACCGTCCTCATGTACCAGTTCCTGAAGGCGGTCCCCCGGGAAGCCACGCTAGTGCTCATGGGCGACGTGGACCAGTTGCCCTCCGTCGGCGCCGGCAACGTCCTAAAGGACATCATTGATTCAGAACGCATCCCCACGGTGAGGCTGACCGAGATTTTCAGGCAGGCCAAAGAGAGCCTGATCGTTGTCAACGCCCATAGGGTCAATAACGGCCATATGCCTGTAACGGACAAAGCCGGCGCATCCATCCAGGACTTCTATTTTTTCCAGGTGGAGGAGCCCGAGCTGGCTTTGCAGAAGATCGTAGAGCTTTGCAAGGAGAAGATCCCCAGGAAATTCGGCTATAAACCCGTGGACGATATCCAGGTCCTTACCCCCATGCACCGGGGGGTTATCGGCGCGTCCAACCTGAACACCGAGTTGCAGAAGCACCTGAACCCCTCAACCGACGATCTCGTGAGGGGCGGCATGAGCCTAAAGGCCGGGGACAAGGTCATGCAGATCAGGAACAACTACGATAAGGAAGTCTTTAACGGCGACATCGGCAGGATTGTAAAAATAGACAGGGAGGAGCAGGAGGTCATGGTCGATTATGACGGAAAGGTTGTCCGCTACGAGTACCCGGAGCTTGACGAGATTGTCCTTGCCTACGCCGTATCGGTCCACAAATCGCAGGGGAGCGAATACCCGGTCGTGGTCATGCCCGTCCTCACGCAGCATTATATCCTGCTACAGCGGAACCTGCTCTATACGGGCATCACGCGGGGCAAGCGGCTGGTGGTGCTGGTCGGAGCAAAAAAGGCCGTCGCAATCGCGATCAGGAACAACAAACCCCAAAAAAGGTATACTTTGTTGCGGGAAAGATTGATTGGTTCGTAAAGTGCCGACCCAGAGAATTTGCTTTCACTGCGTTAACTTGATCCGCATCGCTCGGTATCCTTATACGCGAGGGCTCCGGGTAGAAACATGGTATCTTCCACGAATTTGGGACAAGCAACAGTCCATCCAGAAAACTGACACTTTTCAATCGATTAAATTCGGTGCAAGTTTCGGCCGATATCGCGCGCTGGTATAGGCCCGGTACTTGTGAAAATTACTGATTAAAGCATTACCGTTTGCTCACTCCCCATTTTTGTGCCGGTGGAATAGATAATGAGAATGCAAGTGGCTATGGGATGATTTGCCGTGAAAATGGATATGCTCATGGATCAGATTCACATCCAGGAGGAGGCGCTCGTCTTGCAGGATGTCATTAGCGCTGCCAGTTGTTACAACGCGATGATCCTCTGAAAGCACAGCGACCCTTGCACCAAGTTCATCTACCAGGGACAAATCATGCGTCGCTATTACGATTGTCTTGCCTGCCTCGCTTAAAGCAAGCATCAACTCGACAAGGAAGCACTGGGTCCTTGGGTCGAGGCCGTTTGTAGGCTCGTCGAGGAGCAACACCTCCGGATTCATGGTCAGGACCGAGCCGATAGCGACCCTTTTTTTCTCGCCCCCGGATAACATATAGGAGGGTCTATCCTTCAGATTCTCTATGTTCAGTATACGCATTACCTCAAAGGCCCTGTCCAGGGCCTCGCTCTCTTTGATCTCCAACTGGAGGGGGCCGTAAAGAAGCTCATCCAGAACAGTCGGGCAGAACAACTGGATATCGGAATCCTGAAACACATAGCCGGCCCGCTCCCTGAAGAAACGCAAAAAACCCTTATCCCTTAAGGTCTGTTTCGATACCTCCTTGCCCCTGAAAAAATATTTCCCTTGCGATTGCTGTATCAGGCCGCTCATGATTTGCAAGAGCGTGGATTTGCCGCTCCCGTTTGCGCCAATAATGGCAAATCTCTCTCCTTCTCTGATGTCGAGACTTATGTCGCAGAGAGCTGGAATCCTGCCGTAATAGCTGTAATTTATCCCTTCAAGACTTATCATGTTATCCACAAAAAATCTCCTCAGATCAATAAAAATATAAAACCGCTCAGCAAAAGAATGGCACCCGTAATCCAATCCCTTGCATTAAGTTTCTTTCCCCCGTAAATTCTTATGCTGCCTGAAAAGCCCCTGCCAAGCATTGCCTTGAAAATCTCTTCGCACCGCAGCCTGGTCTTCATGAATATAAACGCTATCCTCCCGGCAATCCACCTTCTTGCATTGGAATTGCTCACTTGCCCAGCCAGCCTGCCTTTTATTGCAAGGTGCATATCTTCGACCGTCTTTGCAAATATAAAGATGTACTTGTAGGTAAGGGTTATGATCATGAGAAAGCCGTCGGGGACCCTCAGCACTTTCAGCGCTTTTATGATATCGGGGAAAGGGGTGGTATACAAAACGAAAAGAGATATGGCCAATGAGTTCATGACCCTTGAGGTAAGCATCACGACGCCATAAACCCCTTCCCCGGTGAGGCCGATCTCTTTTGGAATCCGGTAGATCCAGAAGCTATATGTTTTTGAAAGGTGAAGTATCGGGAAAATGATTTCTCCCTTTGTTATGGTGTTGAAAGCTGATGGAAGGGCGATGAGAAAACCGAAGATAAAACCAAAAAAGAGGACCCGCTTGTAGAGACTGAGGATATTCAGGCGGGCCACCAGCGTCAGAATAAAAACGAAGGCCCCTATCATAACTTCCGGCATAATGTCTTTTTTCAAGCTGACAATTAAAACAAAAAAAAGGAGGAAAAGGACTTTTATCCTGGGGTCAATTTTCTGAAAAAAGTTGTCCTTTGAAGCGGTTTCCCACTGGATGTAACCCGTTTTGATTACACTCGCCACATGATGGATGCCCTTCTCGATAAAGGGCATTTTAATCGTTCCCTTGATCGTGACCGATGACGGCCTTTCGAGCAGAAATGCGGGTATCTTATTTTCCATGCCGGACAATTAACCTTGCGATTAAATATATCAATAGGCCAGCCGCCAGCAGACCGATGATTCCAGAGGCGATATATGATATCACTTGGACGGCCATGGAAGCCCCTTCGCCGCCAAAATTATAGTCTTGTGCCGGGGCCTTCCACAGACCGGCCAATCTCTTGAACCCCTCCGGCACATACCCTACAAGTTTCCCAAGTTCTGCCGGCCCCCACTCTCCCCATGCCCCCCCTGCTTTGAATTTATCCGGGATGACGATCCCAAGGGGTGTAAGAAGCGCAAGAATAACAAGGCCAATCCAGAGCCTCTTCTGGGATTTCGTCATTTCAAGCCTCCTTCACTGACAAGGCATAAACCATGTCAGGCTCGTGTTTGAGAAAATACCTGAGCAGCAAAACGGTGACCGCGCCCTCCACAATGCTGAATGCAAGCATATGTCCCAATACCATGGCGGGAACGGCCACCGACAGGGGATAAGGCGAATAAAGGGGTCTTCCACCCGGCCCGCTGGCGATCAGAGGCTGGATTCCAAACTCAATCCCGGCAGCTGCAGCGGCCACGGAAAGCCCGACATATCCCGAAAGAAAGGCGGCGATATACAGCCTCGCGCCGGAGACGGAACGCCCCCTTATGAGATTAAAAACCCAATAGGATACAAAGGGCAGCACAATCGCCATATTGAAGCTGTTGGCGCCCAGGGCGGTTATTCCGCCGTCGCCAAAGACGAGCGCCTGAATTATCAAACAGACAGACACAGCTATCACCGCCGTCCAAGGCCCCAGGAGAATGGCGATTATTCCTCCGCCGACCGCATGGCCCGTGGTGCCGCTTGGAATAGGGACATTGAACATCATGATGAGGAAAGAAAAGGCCGACGCCATGGCCAGATAGGGAATATGCTTGGCCGAAAGCTCTTTTTTCATCTTCTTAAGGGCGACGGACCAGAATGCGAGGGACACCCCGTAGAGGGGCACGTACGTTTGAGGACCCAGGTATCCATCCGGGATATGCATTTAATTTAAAACCTCCAATGAAATGTTTGTAAAAAATGATATGATCCGCCAAAGGCTTGACCATCCACCCTTAATTCCAAAATCTTTATTAAATTGATTATTGTGGTCACGTCTCGATTCCTCTTGTCATATTTCAGAAGTCTTCAGCTTTGCCTTTGCAAAATTGAACTGGAGCATGGCGTATCCGTAATCTATGCCGCCGCTCTTCCCGGAGGCATCGCGGAAAAATTGGCCGGTGAAGAAATGGTCGTAAGCCAGGATGGCAGAGAAATTTTCATTTATTGCGTAAGTGAGGCTGTAATCGGTCTCGATGCCCACGTTGCGGCTGAAGCCGCCTTCCACGTCGCCGGCGACAACGTAGTGGCCGGTTGCGGAGAAATTCAGCTCTCTTGTGATATCTATCGCCCAACCCAGGGCGTAAATCTGCAGACCGCTGGCATGGTGGCCGGCGACATTAACGCCCGAGAGATCGCCTATGACGTGCATGTCGCCCATCAGCGGGGAATCATTGTCGGGGTTTCGGAATTCCCTGCTGAAATTCACGCCGTTTGCCGCTTCTTTGCTGCCCGAACCAATAGCATAGCTCAGGAAAAACCTGTTGTTGTAACCTCCCAGCACAGCCGGTGCTGTCAGGTCAACGTGTCCTCCATATGCGTCTATGACGTCATTGCTTCCGTCAGCCGGGTTGAAGGTCAGTCCCGACTCGTAGACGGGCTCAACTTCGAGGGAGACCGGGCCGAGCGTGCAAGTGCCACGGAGCCCCCAGATGCTGAGGTGCTCCCCCGCATGATGGCCGGACGACCCGTTGTCACGTAACACATAGGCGCTGGCAGTGTTGCCCTCGGAAAAGATATAAGCAGCATACCCGCCTTCCAGATACCCTTCAACACCGCCTGAAAATGGAGCGGCATACCTGCCGCCCAGCAGATCAACCGTCAGCGGCCCAGCCGGCCGCACTCTTAGTCTCACCGCATCGAACGACAGGCCGTCAAAAAATGAGTCCGCCCCAAGAATGAAAGCGCTGCCATATACGAATTCCTGCCGGCCCGCCTTCAGCGCCAGCACATCCTGTCCGGGCAGCTTCGCTTCCACAAACCCCTGGTATATGGAATACTCGCCCTTGTGCTGGCTGCCGCCGTAAAAGCCGTAACCCTGTCCCTCCAGGTGGATGTCCAGGTAGCCGTTCGGATGCCAGTAAGCGTAAGGCTGTATCCGGTATAGGAACCGTCCTTCACTGTGGTCCGGGGCGTAGCTTAGATTCGGGAGCCTGAAGTTGCCCACCCCGTCTCCCCTGATAAACCCGTTAACGCCTACCCTGTACTCAAAAGGGGGCAGTTCGGGCCCGGCCAGGATATTTTCGATCGTTTTCCTGATCGTAATGTACCCTTCATATTTGACCAAATCCGCCTTCAACGCCTCGTGGAGGGCCGAAAGACGGTCCCGGTCCTCCCGGGGAATCGCCCCGGCCCCGTCTTTATCACAATCACACTTTGCCACTACCTTGTCCAGTATTGAGAGGAGGTACCGGGCCAGTTCGCTCCTGGATATGGGCTTCCCATCCACTACAACCGCGTCAGGAAGTTTCCTTTCCGCCTTGTATTTTTCCCCCAGTTCCGCTATTTCCCGGCAGGCCCAGCACTTGATGGTTACCTGTTCCGGAATTTGCCGGTCACTGCCAGATGCAAAGGCCGGCACCGAGCCGATCAGGCTAGCCATAAGGCAAAGAACAAGAAAGACCCTGAAACGCATTATCCTCCTTAATCGATAAATATTTACACTCTTACAAGCATCTGGTTCTTATAATCTTCGATTGATCATTTTTTCTATTTGCCCCTCTGCTTATTTGTGCTATAAATTTAATATTCGTGCTACCATAAGCCAAAAAAAATTTATTGTAAATGTTTGCCAGTTGTTGTGAGCGAGAGCTTGCCGTGCTTTACGCCTTTTGTGCCTATCAGCTTGTCGGCTATTGCCTTTATCTCTCCGCTTTTGCCTCTCACGACAATGACCTCAAGACAATTATGTTCATCAATATGAATATGCATGCTCGAAACTATTGAGTTATAGTAGTGGTGTTGCAGGTCCGTCAGCGTATCCGTAAGCTCCCTTGTATCATGGGAATATACAATCGTGATGGTCCCAACTGTTTCCACCTTCGAAGATTCCCATTCACCCGACACAAGGCTGCCTCGTATCAGATCTCTTATCGCCTCGCTCCGGTTAGCATAAGCTTTTTCCTTTATACGGGCATCGAACCGTTCAAGCAACGCACTGTCTAGTGATATTCCAAATCTGGTAATTGTCATAGTGTTATGTTTTTTAATTTCGTGTTATCATAAATTAGATTAAAAAAAATTGTCAATAGGACGAAGTCAAGCTTAAGCAAAATATTCGTATGCGATTTGCTATATCGTCCAAGAATCAGATCGAATAAGCTGAGGTCACTCAAGTCTGTATGTAATTGGTATTGTCAGTTCAACGTTGACGCGCGGCTTGGGGAATAACGATATCTTCTTAATGGTGTTCACAGCGTTGTCATCCAGCATAGAATATCCCGAAGTTTTTATTATTCTCACATTGCAGACATGACCATCCACAGATATGATAAATGCTATTACAACCTTGCCTGTCCAGCCCATTTTTCTTGCGGCAAGCGGGTACTTCAGATTTTTCCCAATCAACTCCATGATGTAATCGAGATGTTCATTGACATAGCCATCTTTCAAGACTTGTGTAGGCAAACCACCTGAACCGGCCCGGCCCTGGCTGTTAATCTTTTTGGAATCGGCAGCCCCGGCGGCGTTCTTATTCGACAGCGAAGATGCGTGATCTTGGGCATTTCTGTCTGTAAGCCCTTCTTTTTTTTGAATTCCGGTACCAGATGGAATACTGTCCAAAAATGCTTTTTTTCGTGAAATGGGAAAAACCGGCCTGTCTGTCAGCCCGGTTTCCTGAACCGATTGGTTTTCACGCCTTGCTTCGGGAGGTGCAGTCTTTACCATGGACTCTGGTTTTATCGTTCCCGATTTGCCTTTTTTTTCTATCTCAGCAGAAGGCATGGCTTTTCCAATACGGTAACCCGGCCTGGACAGGGTAACGAAAAAAATCGGTTTGTTTTCATTCTGCCAAGAAACAGCTCGAATGAAGAACACGGCCATTATCACAGCAACATGAAACAATAAAGAAAATGAAAAGGACGCTCTCATTCCCCTATAGCCTAAGAAAGGACAAAGACGATTCATAGGAAAAAATCTTTGCCTCTCCGGTCAATCTGATTCAGTGGAGCAAAGGAATACATTTCTCTGAACGTCTTAATATCGATATCAAAGGTTTTTTCAAGCAATTCGCCTGTTACTATTTCACTGGGGGCACCGGAAGCAACCAGTTGTCCGCCGTTGATCACATGCAAAACATCAAACTGAAACATCATGTTTATGTCGTGCAATGCCATGATAACAGTTATTCCCTTTTCGTCTCTCAAAGTCCCGAGCAGCTTTATCAACTCTATCTGATATTTGATATCCAGATTTGCAAGCGGCTCGTCCATCAAAAGGATACTCGCTCCCTGAAGGAGCGTCATTGCAATGTACGCCCTTCTTCTTTCTCCTCCGCTGAGCTCTGTCATATACGAATTCGCTTTGCCGTAGAGCCCTGCTGTTTCCAGGGCGTCCTTCAAGGAGAGGCGTGGCGGAAGGTCATGAGGATAAAGCCCCATGGCGATAAATTCCTTTACCCTGAGAGGAATATTAAAACTCAGTGTCTGAGGCAGATAACTTATAAGTCTTGCTCTTTCTTTCCCTTTATAACAGCCAATCGGCCGTCCCCGGAGGTTGATGTGACCCGAATGCGGCTTGAACATCCCGGCAGCGAGTTTAAGCATAGTGGACTTCCCTGAACCATTTACTCCTATAAGACCAATGAAATCCCCTTCGCTGACAGTCATGGTCATGCCGTGGATAAAGTCGCTCTTGCCATATGAAAAACAGATATTTTTTAAATCGAGCGCTTTCATTCAAGAAGCTCCCAGAAGGTCCTTCTTTTTAAGCAGATAAAGAAAATAAGGAGCACCGATAATTGCAGTGATGATTCCGGATGGGAGCTCCATTGGAGCAGCCACCGTCCTTCCAATTGTATCTGCCGCGCATAGAAGCGCCCCGCCCGCCAAGGCCGACATTGGTATTAGGACCCTGTTGTCAGAGCCGACAAAAGACCTGATTATATGAGGTATTAAAAGGCCTATAAAGCCCACTACGCCGCCGAGAGACACGGAGGCGGCAGTCATTAGTCCCGATGCGATAAACAGAATCCACCTCTCTTTAGAAGGTGAAAAGCCAAGACTGTATGCAACTTCATCACCGAGCATGAGCGCGTTCAATCCTTTCGCCCTCCAGAGAGAAAGCCCAAAGCCAAGAAGGATAAAGGCAAGTCCGTATGGGATTAGCGGCCAGTCCGCCATTGATAAGTCTCCAAACAGCCAGAGTGTCGCCCTCCGAAGTCCTTCGTCCGTAGATAAGATCATGGCAAGCATGAGAACGGCTGAAAACAGAAAACCCAGCCCGACACCCGCCAGAAGTAGCCTCTCCGGCAGGAGATTTCCTTTTTTTTGCCCTAATGTACCAACCGCTATACCGGCGGCAATGGCCCCTAAAAAAGCAAACGCAGGCAAGGTGAAAATGCCTAAAAACATGTTGTTAAATAACAGGCCCAGGGCAGCCGTAAGGGCCGCGCCGCTCGATAAGCCCAGAATATAAGGGTCAGCCAGGGGATTTCTAAGAATCCCTTGAAGTATCGCGCCCGTACTGCCTAACGCCGCACCAACCAATATTGAAACGATTATCCTCGGCAACCTTATGGAAATGATAATTTCCTTTGCGGTCTCATCCAGTTTAAACGGGACTATTAACCTTGGTCCTATAAACACCGACAAAGTGAATATCAAAATAGATAAAAAGACGAGAGCCACGATTCCTTTTTTGTTCATGTCAATTCCTTTTTTGTACCTTTTGCTCCTCATTCAAGCGGCTTGACAGTTCTTCTATTCCCTTGATCGTCCTTGGCCCCAGCCTGTAAAGTGCATCGCTCATGTAATAAACTCTTCCTTTTTTTACAGCATCGAGCATAGACAATCTTTTAAGAAGCCTCTTCGAGGCATCTATCATATTCACATGTCCTGTACCAATTAATATGACGTCTGGAGAGCGTAAGATAATGTCCTCAAGCGAATATTTGGGATAACTCGTTTTGGCGTCTGAGGCTATATTCTTCCACCCAAGAAGGTTTATGGCATCGTTGATAGGAGTTCCCGGCCCGGCCACAATCAATGGCTCGGGCCATATGATGAAAACTACCTTTCCACCATGTGAATAAAGAAAAGACTTTTCCGCATTTGATTTAATCCTGCGAATGCCCGTTTCAATCCTTTGCGCAATTTTATCCGCCTTTTCTCTTACATCAAGGGCCGCACCCAATTCCCTGATCGCCTGCGGCAATTCGGCTATCCGCTTCGCACGGAAAACAATGACTTTAATCCCCAGTTTCTCAAGCCTTCCTTCAAGTTCTGCTGGGTTGCCGTCAGCGGCCATCACTGCTACATCCGGCTTAATGGTTAAAATGGCCTCTAGTGACGGGTTTAACATCCCCCCGATTTTGGGTTTCAGCCTTGCCTCCGGAGGATAGTCACAGAAATTCGTTACGGCCGCGATTCTGTTTCCAAGGCCAAGCGCGTAGAGCATCTCGGTCACACTTGGCGCTAGAGAGACAATCCTTTCCGGCGGTGAGGCAAAAGCTCTTCCGTAGAAGGCAATACAAAATATCAGGGCATACAAGAACCGTTTCATCATCAAAATGCAATCCTGACACCGCCGGATAACGCGGCGGGCGGCATGGGATAGCCCTGCACTACCTCAAATTTCCTGTCGAGGATGTTTTTACCTTCCAGGAAAATCTCCCCGTTTGCCCTGCCTTCAAAAAGGGCCACCCTCTGACTTATTTTGCCGTTAAGGTAAAAATAGCACCAAGATTGGCTGCCCGGCATCACATAGTTGCTCACATAATTGCCTTCAAGTGAGGCAGTGAGACCGGTTTTGGTTTCATAGGAGACGTTTCCCTTTACATTGTGCCTCGGCAGATATGGTATCTTCTGCCCCGTGTTTTCATCCTTTAGGTCCTGATAGTAATAACTTAACGATAGGGCAATATTTTTAAAGGCATAGTTCGCATCAAATTCTATGCCGTTGATTCTGGCCTGCTCTATATTCACCGGCATCCACATCCCGGTGGGGAACTCCTGCCACTGGATAAGATCTTCCACATCTTTATGGAAAGCCAGGGCCTTTGCCGTCAGGCTTTTTCCGAACATCTGTTCAACGGATATTTCGTATTCCTTCGATTTCTCCGGTCTTAAATTAGGATTTCCCACGGCATAGCCCGTATTAGGCCAGTACAAATCTTCGAAGGTTGGTATTCTGTAGCCCGTGCCAGCCGAAATCCGAAATGTCGTTTTAGCAAAGACCCTGTACAGAGCGGACAGCCTCGGGGTAATCTGCGAACCTGAATCAAAATTATCATACCTGATGCCAGCGGTCGCAATCAGGTTTTCAGTAAAAATCAGTTCATCCTGTGCAAAGACACCTTCCCTTGTTCTGTTTTTTATGCCGACATCGGTGCTGTTTAGTCTTTCCGAGACGATTTCTCCCCCGGCGGTAATAAGATTCGAACTGCCAAGAAGGAAGCTGTCCTGTATGTCCGCCCCACGAATGCCGGTCCGATAATAGCTATCTTCAAATGGCGGGTCCAGATAGTGAAGTCTGGAATCATGGGAATAGAGATTAAGATGCATTTTCTCAATGTTCAAAGCAATGCCAAACAGCGCATTTTCATCATGCTGCCTTGCCTCGGGCGTGGGCATATCCACTGAACCGGGCACACCTTCTTCTTTGTGTCCGTAGTTTGCATTAAATACCACGTCAGCATCATTGGACAACTCCAGCGTGACCTTGCCATCCAAGTTCCATAGGTCATAATCGGTATTGGTCCTGAAGCCGTTTGATATTTCGTTCTCTGCAGAAAGGACATAGCCGAAAACACCTACGCGACGACTGGTAGTGGCGCTAAAGCGCCGTGTATCAAAACTGCCGTAAGAGGTTGAAAGAGATGTCACGGGTTTGTCCGGGTTTTTTGTAATTATATTGATTACTCCCCCCATCGCATCGGCTCCATAAAGCGCAGAAGACGCCCCTCTTAATACCTCTATACGTTCGACATCGCCAAGCGTGACAGGCAAGTCATTGAGATCAAATTGGCCTGTCGAGGGGAGATTCAGCCTTTTGCCATCTATGAGGATCAGGACCTGTTCCGCTGAAGATCCCCTTATGGAAACGGTAGCGATGGAGCCTCGATTCCCGTATTCATTCACCTGCACGCCCATCACGCTGGCAATTGCATCCTTGATTGTGCTGTAGCCACGCTTCTTGATTTCCTGCCCCGTTAAGACCGTAACATCCTGAGCGACATCTTGTACTGGTTCCTCGACTTTTGTTGCGGAGACGACAACGTCCGGCAGAGTTGCACTTGTTTCCTGTGCTAAACCAAAAGCTGGCAAAGAAAGAAGAATGAAACAAAACAGGCAGACAAACGTCTTCATTGAGATCCTCCCGCGAGGTATTTTTTCAGACGGACAGGTCTTCCGGCTAAGGGCAGGGGCAAACAGCAAATGCCCATCTACTAACCCGTCTTCCCATCAAGGTCTTACGCTTGACAGTGGCTTATCGGGCTTTCGTTCCCATCACGGCTGCGGGGCAGCGGGGGATTCTCACCCCCTTCCATACATCCATCTGAGCCTGCTTGAGGAAAATCCCCAGCAGGCACTAATCAACTCTGTTTGATTTTTTGCCAATTAAAATTTCTTAAATAGTATTACCTCCTTTCAAGGCGAGAATTTCCATTATTTCCTGCCTCATGCCGTTTATAATCTGAAGAACGTAATCGTACCCTTCTTCGGTATGGGGGATAGCGCAGTTGGAGCAGTCTTTTATGCCGTTTTTAAAAGTAAAATTCCCGCCACAGTCAAGCAGATAAAGCGGGCACCAGCAAAAAAGGCACGATCTCCATTCCTCAAGGTCATGGCATGGAAAAAAACTGCAGTCCCGATGCACGAAATACCTGTAGTTCATTCTTTGCCGTCCGGGGAGAAATTCATTTGAGTGTTGGCTTCCTTTTCCACAATGTGCTTCAAGAGAGCTTTTCTGGCCTGGCCTATGGTCAGAGGAAGAGCAGGGAACCGGCATTGCCCATCGCGTTCCAATAATTCAGCCAGATGGGTTACACGCGGCAACCTCAAATTATGAGCGCGGATCAAGTCCTTCCTGGCGAATACTTCCGCCGTGGAACCGGAAAGCTTAATCTCGCCCTTGTCCATCACGTAAACCCGGCCAGCCAGGAGAGGGACGACATCAACGTCATGGGTAGCGAAAACAAGGGTGATGCCTAGTTCCCGGTTGATGCCGTTTAGCAATTTTATGATTTTAGCTGCGCCAAGAGGGTCGAGGGCGGCAGTCGGCTCGTCAAGGACAAGGACCTCCGGCCGCATGGCCAAAACGCTGGCCAGAGCCACTCGCTTTTTTTCGCCCCCGCTTAGATTGAAAGGGCTTTTGTTTTCATAGCCGGGAAGTCCCACTACTTGCAAAGCCCCGCTAATGGTCTGTTCCAGTTGATTTCCGGCCAAACGGAGGTTGAGTAAACCATAAGCTATCTCCTGACGTACCGTGCTGGAGAAAAGCTGGTCGTCCGGGTCCTGGAAGACCATGCCGATCATGCGGCGCACCTCTTTCAAGTAAGCTTTTTCGACAACCCGGCCTTTGACCGTCACGATCCCCCTTTCGGGATGCAAAAGACCGTTAAACAGTTGGAAAAGGGTAGACTTGCCTGCACCGTTGGCCCCGAGCACGGCCACCCTTTCACCAGCCCTGACGGAGAGATCTATATCGGTCAGGGCCTGGGTCCCATCCGGATATATAAAACTTACGTCAGACAGTTCTATCAGATCCACGTTTTATGACCAGCCTTTCCAGGCAGCCGCAAAGTTACAAACGAGCAAGGCGAACAGGCTCAAGCCTGCCAGGACACCGGCCAGGAGGTCCTTTGCCGGAACGGGACCGGTATAATAGGGAGGTGTTTTGGCGTCTTCGTCATATCCCCGGGCCAGCATGGCTTTATAAATCCTGACACTGCGGTCAAGAGCTTTTATCAGCAGATTCCCGGCAACCATTCCTATGTCCCTGGCCCGTTGATGCCAGGGCAGCCCTTCGCCTCCCCGGGCGAGTTGGGCCTTGCGCATGGTCGCGGCACTTTCCTC
>JAKAMR010000174.1 GCA_021812785.1 Nitrospirota bacterium | reverse complement strand
TGATGATAGCATATTCAGAGCTTTTTGAAAATAGAATAATCGTTTAAAAACAAGGGTACGGAAATTGCTGCAAATGGTATTTTGTGGTAATATGGACGAAATGTAATGGGGGTAATACATGGGAAAATTGTCGGGGAATCTCAACGAACTGCTTCCGATAATACCCCCCTCCCCGGTTTCATTGACCTCCGGTTCCCTTTTTCAGCGCCACTGCGATCCTCTCCGCAAGTATGGCAAGGGAATCGTCGCGCGCACCGAGCACCACGTAGGCCTCGTGTCCTCCGAGGCTGCCGAATATGTCTTCCCGGCCGAGCACCTCCGCGTCCTTCCCTGCCGCCTTCACGGGACCGGCGATGTCTGCGCTCGAAATATCCTTTGCGGCCGTTCCGCCAGCATAGAAGATCGGCAGCATGACGAGGCGGTCCGCCTCGCGCAGATTATGAGTAAAGACGTCGATATACCCCTGCCTCATCATCCGGGTCGGGCCGAACCCGTGCGGCTGGAAGAGATAGCAGACCGAGCGGCTGATCCCCTGCATCGTCTGCATCAGGCTTTCTATCTTGTGGGGGTTATGCGCGTAGTCGTCGATGACCAGGTGACGGGCATCCCTGAGATGGACGTCGAACCTCCGCTCGATGCCTTCAAACAAAGGAAGGACAGAGGCGATATCTTCCGGCCGTACCCGCATCTCCGAGAGCAGCGCGATGCAGGCGAGCGCATTGTAAAGGTTATGCCTGCCTGGCAGATTGAGCGTATATTCCTGCCCCCGCACCCTGAAGGAGGTCGAAAAAGCGGCATACGAGATCTCGGTCGCCTGGTAGTCGGACCTTCGGCCGATAGAAAATCCGACGGCATTTCCGAGACGGCACCTTCCGAGGTTCTCATCGTCCGCGCCGGCGATAACCGCGCCGGAGGTATGGCCCGCGAGCGCCTCGAACATCGCAGAGGTCTCATCCACCCCGTGGTGGTCCAGGGCGAGGTTGGCGATAATCGACCAGGCCGGCATATAGTTGACGATGCTGCCGTCGGACTCGCAGGCCTCGATGACCAGGAGGTCGGACTTCCCGGCAAGGTAGTTGCCGCTGTTGTCAGGGGTCCTGAACTGCTTGACCCTTCCGCCGCCGATAAAGTTCGGGTCCATACCGAGCCTCTCCATCAGGAACGCCAGCATACCCGCTGTCGTGGACTTGCCGCTCGTGCCGGCGACCGCAATCGTCCTGAACCCTGCAACGATGTCTGCGAGATACTCCGGCCTGGTCTTAATCGGAATGCCGAGTTTCGCCGCGGCGACAAGATCGGGGTTGCCGTCTTCGACGGCGGTGCTGAATACCGCAAGGTCGAAGAATCTGTCGAGGCCGGTCCCGTCCTGGGGCGCGATGTGAATGCCTTTGCGGAGGAAGAGCTCCCTGAGGGGATGACCTGGATTCCCGTCAAAGAGACGGTCCGAGCCCGATACCTGATTGCCGCGATCCGACATGAAACCGGCGATAGCGGAAACACCGCTACCGCCGATCCCTGAGAAAAATATCTTCAGCCGATCAGTCGTGATGAACGACGACCGCAAGATTCTCTTTCTTCTTTATCTCGTTGGCCTGGGCAGCCGCCTTTTTCGCGGAATCGAATTTTCCGATCAGGACACGGTAGAAGGTCTTTGCCTCGCCCTTCCCTGCGGCCTCATTCTTTACCACGTAGGCCTCGTACCCTTTTTCCTTGAGTTTTGCCGCAAGGGATATGGCATTCTTTTCACTGCTGAAATATCCGGCCTGAAGCGCGAATTTGCCGGAACCCTTCTCCTGCGCCGCCTTCTTCGCTGCTGCCGCAGGGGCCTTGGACTTTTTTGCCGCGGCAGCCTTCGGTTCGGCCTCTTTCTTTGTCACGGCCTTCGGCTCAGCCGGCTTCGGCTTTTCAGGCTCCTTCGCCGCAGCCTTCTGCACAGCAGGGGCGGAGGTGGCGGCATTCGGCTTCTCCTGCCCCGTGGTCGCGTCCGCCGCCGGCGGAGCGGGCTGTGCAGGCGGCTGCGCCGGTTCGGTCTTTGCGGTCTCCGACGCAGGCGGAAGCACCTTCGCGTCAGGAGAAGATGCGGATGTCCCGGAAACGACCGGGGCGCCCGCGGGCGGCAGCGTATCTTTCACCACCTGTTTCTGCGCGGGGACCTTGACCGTCTCGTCCTTGAAAAACATCTTCTTGGCCTGCAGCGCCCCGAAGGCAAGCGCCGCGACAAGCACGACCCCGCCTGAAGCCATCAGGATCTTCTTGGTGGTCCCCATCTTCTCTTCTTCGGGCATCTCGTCGTCAAACACTTCGGTGTCATCCGCAGAGTCATGCGCCAGGGACTCTTTCTTCCGGGTCTCCTCAAACTCGTCCCCGAACGATTTTTTTATGGCATCGTCTTTTCTTTCATCGCCTTCTTCGAAAAGATTACGTTCTTCCATCGCGGTCTCCTCATCAGATTTATAGTCGGAAATTTCATCTGCGGCAGCCCCGGCCGACTCCGTCCTGC
>JAKAMR010000173.1 GCA_021812785.1 Nitrospirota bacterium | reverse complement strand
GCCGCCGCGTCGAGCGGGATCTGGTGACCCCGTGACCCCGCGCGCCGTCAAAGTGAGCGCCGCAACCGCGGGAATCGGGGATTTCCTCCCCGATTTTTTAAGCTTTTAAGTATAGATTTCAAAAAAACCGTATCAGAAAAACTGGTTGACAATACCCGCAGTTAATGGTAAAAAAGGCTACCGCGTTCCCACCGAGGATTCGGCACGCACGCCGGAAATCCTCGAAGGTGGATTACCCGATTTCAAAGGAAGTGGCGTTGTGGGTATTCGTGTGCCGAAATTCCGTGTCAATTTGCCTGTCCTGGCGCCTTTGCTGCTGTTGACGGCGCTGCCCGGCGCCATCTCCGCCCAACCCCCCCGCTGACGCTGCCCAGCAACCTCAAGGGCGTCAATTATTTCCCGCGCGGACACGCCTGGTGGAACATGCTGTACGACTGGTACACGCTTGACTGCTCCACCACCACGCTTCCGCAAAGCGACTGCGTTTCGGGCCAATACGTCTATCAGGCGGTGCAAAACGATCTGACGACGCTGGCCGCTAATGGCATAAACCTCATTCACCTGTACCTCTGGGATCAGGACCTCGCCCTTTCGACGAAGCCAAATCTCTCCTCCTCGGAATCGAGCACCTGCCAATTCCCCGCGCTGCCGGGCCAGCACGCCCTGTGTGTTCATACCCTGCCGCAGGCGGAGAGCGTGACGGGAACCGCCGTTTCCGCGTTTCTCTCCACCGCTTCCGTGCCGCAGTTTCCCCTCCCGGTGGTCTATCGCGATGGCAAGATCCGCGACTACGGCACGGTGGTCCCGATCAACATCCCCATGAGCGTGACGGTTTCCAGCCGGACCGTCGCGCTCGCTGGCAGCAGCGGCTCGGCCTTCGGCACCTCGCCTACGCCATTCCAGGTCTTACCCGCCGACATCGAAGTCACCGGCGCGCCATTGTCCCCTACTACGCGGATGTTCCCCCCGCCCGACGCGAAAATCATCCACGTTTACGCCACCGGGCTTAAATGAATTTTCACGCCGGGAGGCGCATTATGAGACGACTTTCTGCATTCCACTGGGCCATATTACTCACCCTACCTTGGGTTTTTCCCGGCGCGCTATCGGCGCAGCCCAAAATCGTCGCGGTTGTCAACTCGGCCTCATGGCAGAGTGGCCTTCCGGCCGGGGGAGCGCTGGCTACGGCGTTTGTCTCCGGACTGCCAGGTCTGACGCCCGGAACCTACGTGGCGCCGCCGTCGCAGCCGCTACCCTACACCCTCGCCGGAGTCACCGCGATCGTGAACAACGACTACGCCCCGCTTCTTGCCGTGATTGTGCCATCGGACCCCTCGGCCAACGTCCAGGTTAACTTCCAGGTTCCCCTGTCCGCGAACGCTTCGCAGCTCTCCGGTCACTTCTGGATACCGTACGGTATCCCCCAGGACGGATACGCCGGGTATATCAGCATCGGCCTCGGAACCGATCGGGCAGCCCAAAGTCCAGCTCCGGCTATGCCTGATTGGGGAGGATTCTTTTCTGACGCGAGCGGCTACGCCATCGCCATCCACGCGTCGGACTCAAGCCCGGTCACGGCCCAGAACCCAGCCCGCCCCGGCGAGTCGATCATCGCTTACGCGGACGGCTTCTTCCTCGCCTGGCCACCGCCGCCAATAGCGGTGCCAGTCCCCTTGCAGGGGACCTACCCAATCGGGGACGTTCCGATCTCAGGAGGAACTGCCAACCTTTACCTCCAGACGTACCCCACGCCGATTACGGTCTGCTCGCCGAGCCCGCCGCCGTGTCCTGGCTCGGTCACGAACACTCCCGCCCTCAAGGTTGATTCGACGGCCCTCGCTGCGGGCGCGGTCGGCGTTGAGCAAATCAAGTTCGAGGTTCCATCGAACCAGAAACCGGGTAACTGGGCGCTGTTCTTCAACGCCGGCTCTTGTCCGGACGGCAGCGGTCTCTGCTCCAACACCGCAAGCTCCAGCCCCTATGTGCTCCTCCCAGTGGACTAAGGCGCAACTCATAAATCACGCTGGCAGGTGCGTGATGACGCGACCCTTTGCACTCCGCCGGACGCGGACGTTCCCGCCACCCGACGCAAAAACAATTCACGCCTACGCCAGGGGGGCTTAAATGAATCCCGGAGAAATCAGCCGCGTCATGAGACCTCTTGTCACATTGTGAGGAAGAGCGGCAATTTTGAATTCCGGGCTTGGGTACGCGGCGTAACCTGAAAAGGCATGCTGCGGCACATCTCATCTCAGAGCCCGCCCCCGTCCGGTTGAACCTTTTCGACAGGGTAGGAGTTCAATTTACGCGGCCCAGGTTTCTCTTTGGCGTTTGTGCCACCGTCTTTCTCACTGCCGGAGCCGGTGACCCGTGCTGCGCCCAGTCGGGGCAAAGCACCGTAGTGACTTCGGCGGCGGGCTTTCAAGTAGGCATGCCTCCCAGGGGGTCGCTCGCCTCGGCATTTTGCACAGGGTTGCAAGTTGACGGCACTATGCATGGAACAA
>JAKAMR010000172.1 GCA_021812785.1 Nitrospirota bacterium | reverse complement strand
CGGAAAATGCCGCCGTCGCCATGGCGAGATCGGAGAAAATGCCGAGCCACGGATGCCCGATGGCCTTCGCAATGGCATTGAGCGGGGCCGCACTGTGGCCCAGAGAGGTAGGGAGGTGGGCAAAAGCCAGCACCTCGATATAGGCCATGGCGACGAAAAAACCACCGACCATCAGCACGGAAAGCACCATGACGCGCGGGATGGCGGTGCGCGCCGCGCTGGTTTCACCTGCCAGATTTCCTGCCGTCTCAAAGCCGCCGTAAGCCAGCAACGAAAGAATCAACGCCTGCGCCAGTGGCGCTGTGTGCAAGCGCTGGAAATTCCACTGGACCGGATCGCGCCAGCCAAAATGCCAGAGCGTCGCCGCGGCAATGAAGACGATGCAGAGGATGGAGAAGATCTCTACCCAGAGCCCCCAACGCGCGGAGATTTCGATGCCGCGCAGGGCCAGGCGCCACGCCACCAGCAGATAAAGCACCCCAATCCCCGCAATCCAGCCCGCCCCGGAAACCGGCCAGAAGAACCGCAGTGCCTGCTCGATAAAAAGCCCACCCAGCAGCGGGGCCGCCGCCAAAGCACCCAAATAGCCGGTAATCATGGTGAAGCCCGCCACCATGCCGGAAATCGGATGCAGGGCCTTGCTCAGATAAAAGAACAGCGAGCCGGGGGAGGGGAAATGTCTGGCCAGAATGCCCACCTGCAAGGCCACCAGGGTCATCAGTACGCCGATGAGGGCATAGGCCAGCCAGGTAAAGGCGCCGCCGTGTATGGCCACCAGAGAAATCGTGACGGCCGGCATGGCCGACGGCGTGATATTGGCTACGGCATGGCCCCAGAGTTCGCTGACGTTTATGCCGTCACTGCCGGTCCGGCGAAGCGTCACGCCGCCACCACAGATCGCCGACAGCAACTCCGCCTGGGACAGCACCGTATTGCGGCGTCTTCGACGATGGGTTCGTTGAGGGTGCTCATGGCTTCTTGAGCGTGTAGCGTCCGGTCTTCTTGCCGCCTACCTTCTCGACCAGACCGACTTCCAGCAGTGGACGGAGCAGATCCATCGCCCCCTGGCGCGAGACACCGAGCGCGGCCCAGATTTCTGCCGGGGCCAGGCTGTGGTGGTCGCGCAGGAGATTAAGTAACTGTTCTTGTTTGGGCCGTAACACCAGTTTTGCCGGCGCGTTCACGCTAAATGTCTGCACCCGCAACCACATCCGCTCCAGCGTCTGCTGGAGACCCTCGGCGCAATACTCCAGCCAGCCCGACAAATCCTCACCCGCCTTCCGAACCGCCTCCAACTCTTTGTAATAGCGCGGTCGATCTTCCCAGTAGTATTCGTCTACGGAAAAAATGTGGTGTGTGTCGAAGCCGCGCCGATACAACTCCCACAGGGCCAGCGCTCGGCCCGTTCGTCCGTTGCCGTCCGCAAATGGGTGGATCGCCTCAAATCCGTAATGCAGTATGGCAGAGCTCAAGACCGGCGAGAGTTTCACCGACTCCTTGTTCCACCATTCGAGCCATTCGGACATCAGACCGGATACCTCCAACGGTGGTGGCGGTATATAGCGGCCCACCTGCACAGCAATCGTCCGGTAACGCCCCGCCTCGCCCTGATTCATCACCTCGCCAGCAAGGATGCGGTGCAACTCAAAGATGTCGTCGTGGCGGATACGCTCTATCGAAGCGCGTTTTTCCACATAGCGAAGGCCGGCGAAATAATTGACCACCTCGCGTTTGGCCCGCACGCCGGAGGTGGCCAATTCGCGTCCTTCCTCCAGTGCCCGCACCTGCTCCAGCGTGAGGGGATTGCCCTCGATAGCGGTGGAAGCGTGGACATTCCGCGCACGGGTGTCTTTTTGCAGAGCTGGAATCCATATTAATTCGACTGCAGCCCCCAAAATCCGCTCCCGCAACGCGGCTATGGCTTCCACCCGCGAAAGCAGGCGTGACGAGATGGTAAAATGTGGTTGATAGGACATGAAACGAGTAAAGCGTAAGTCAAGTCATGCGTCAAGCGGTCGCCTCCACGCACAAACCCGGAAGTCATCCTTCCTATGTAGGGCGAAACCACCGGCCCCTCACGCAGCAGCGTCGAGTTGATGAGCGACGGTTCATTAACCCATAGGCAGGTATGGAAGGACTGCAATACGACGAAATTCAGCCGTGATAACGCTGAATAGCGGAGGACTGAAAAGAGTCGGAAGCTGTCCATTGATCATCGGCAATTGTCTGCAATCAGAAAAATCGCAGATACCAGCCACAGCGCCCCCCTACGCAAGCCGCGTCAAGCCAGATACAACCTACCCCCAGCAGAAAGGTCATATAGTGCCCCACCAGCCCAATTCAAGCAGAGTGGAATGGAGCCTTGAGCTGCTGCGGTCACTTGAGTGGAAGCGATTCGAAGATTTGTGCGACGAATATTCCAAGACAAAAGGTATGCGCACCCAGACCACCAGGCTTGGCGCTGATGGCGGAATAGATATCCGGATTTACCGTGAAACTGGGGATCCGATGGGCGTGATCCAGTGC
>JAKAMR010000171.1 GCA_021812785.1 Nitrospirota bacterium | reverse complement strand
GTCGCGCCCGTGATCGGAGTGCGCCGCCGCGCCCGCCGCGATGGCGCGCGTCAGGTTGCGCGCTTGAATGGTATCCAGCGTCGCGCCGCACACGCCCACGTCGCCGTTCTTCGTCAAGCGGCACGGACCCATCCCGCACTGCTTACAGCACATCCCTGCGCCGCCGATGTTGCATGGGACCATCGCGTCGGCGCGCGTAAACGCTGTGCCGATTCCCAGTTCCTCCGCCCGAATCAACATCTCCTGCGCGGCCGGGTCGGTCGAATACTCTTTGATGTCACGTTTCTTGGGCATGATAAATCTCCTTTACCGCAAATTACGCAAAGAACGCAAAGAAAAAAATCACTTCGCGCTCTTTGCGGTTCGATTATTCTCCGTCCATCTTCACCACGCCCAACCCCGGGCAGGGCCAGAGCGCGCGTCCGCTGGATTCCACCTTTTGAGCAAACGAAACCGTGCCCTTTACTGTCTCGTACATCACGGTATGACGGAAGGTTCCTTCGCCCTCCTTTTTCTTGACCGCGGTGCCTGCCTCGATAAGCAGGGGAATTTCGCCAAGATAGCCGGCATCACGTAACCGCGCTTCGATTAGTTCGGCTTGAGTCTGTTCAGGGTCGAATGTAACTTCAATGGTCTGGAACGCGCTGCTTGCATATACGTCGCTGATCCCCGCAATCTCGAGCAATAGCCGCCGTACCTCGCTGACGTGATGATCTCCGTACAGCGCGGGCGCTTCGAATAGAATTTTCTCCATGTCTTCCTCCGTGTAGGTGATGAGCCTTGCTGACACCACTAAGGGAAGAAGCGCTTCTCTTCTATAATTCTAGCACCGCCGGGAGTCTCGAAGGTCAATATGTGAGTATTGTCACAGGAAATGGGGATTAATGTATGCGGCGTGTTTTTCCTCAAAAGCCTGCCCACACCGGGGCAATTTTAGATTAATGCTTGTCGAGACAAGACCTTGTCGCATCCCATCCCGAAGTATAATTTTGGCATGTCTCGTTTGTCTCGCGGAGCGTTCCTCATGATTTTGGTCGCCCTCCTCATTGTTGGGCTGATTGGTGGATTTCCCTCCCGCGCAGAGGCGCGCCCTTCAACGGCCAGCGGGTACGATTTGATCACGGCGGTCAATAACCTGCGCGCCAGGAACGGCCTCCCGACATATTCGATCAACTCGATCCTGATGAGCGTGGCGCAATCTCATTCTGACTATCAAGCCTCCATCGGTTCGGTGACTCACTACGGGCCCGGCGGGACTCGTCCCTACGAACGGGCGCTCGCGGCAGGCTACCCCGTAGCGGGCGACTTGTCGCTGGGCGGGTTCTACTCCGAAAATATCATGGGCGGCAGCGGGTATACCGCGCAGGAGGTTGTCAATGCCTGGATGGGCGATGCCCCGCACCAAAACACGATGCTCTCCGCAAATCTTACGGAGGTGGGTGCGGGTGTATCCTGTTCGGGCGACTTCTGCTATTTCACCCTCGACGCCTCCACACCCAGCGGCTCGTCGGTGTCGTACACGCCATCCAGCGGGGGGACGACCGGCGGAGCGGGATCCCCTATCCCGACGCGTGGAGTCGTATTTCCAAGCACACCCGCCGCGGACGGCTCGATCCATCACGTTGTGCAGGAAGGGGAGGTGCTGTGGACAATCGCCTCCGCATACAATGTCAGCGTGGATGAGATCAAGCGCCTGAACAAACTTGCCAATAATCTTATCTACCCAGGTGACATCTTGCTCATCAAAGCGGCGGGGGCCACGGCCACAGCCGGCCCAACTGAAACTCCAACAACGGCGGCTACTTTCACGCCGTTCATCTTCTGGACCGTGACAGCCTCGCCAACTCAATCGCCCACGCCGCTTCCCTCGGCGCCTCTTTCCGGGCAGGGCGGCGGAGTGATCGTCGGCGTCATTGTGGTGGCTGCGTTGGTGCTGGCCGGGGTGCTCACTGCCGGCAGTGCGCGAACCCGAAAATCCCGGTAACCTCAAAGTTATGACATCTCTCGTTGCAAAGCGTTACGAACTGCGTGTTACTTTCGGCTATAATCATATTGTGTAAAAATTCACAAATAAACGGAGAAACGAATGAGCGAAGTAAATTTTGATGCGCTTTTACCGGCCGAAATGGCGACGCGCGCAGAATATTTGGGCGTGCGCAAAGCCGAGATGCCCGCCCTGAAAATGTTCATGCTGGCTGTGTTGGCTGGCGCGTTCATTTCGCTGGGCGCGATCTTCGCCACGACCATCGCCTCCGGCGGAATGTCGGTGGCGGCGCCCGATGGGGAGGTGGCTTTCACCACCGGCCTGCCCTACGGCGTCTGCAAGCCGGGCATCGAGACCTGCAGCGCCGGCAGCTGGGGCGCCTGCACCATCTGCACCTCGGCCCAGGTCTTTTTCCCCGGCTTCGTGGTCGATAACGACCTGCCGTTGCTATTGAACTGCATCGATGTGTTTGCCATGCCAAGCGAAGCCGAACTGCTCAGCATCGCCAGCCTGGAGGCCATGGCCAGCGGGAAGCCGCTGCTGGCGGCG
>JAKAMR010000170.1 GCA_021812785.1 Nitrospirota bacterium | reverse complement strand
AGACACTATCGGGCCGGTGAAACTTGCGATCTGGAAGAATGTGACGCGGTCGTGCGCAAGGGTCTGGATCTCTAGCTTGTGCTCGGCCACGAAAAGGCCGCCGGTGGACCTGTCAAGCCACGATATGTGCCGCTCTAGCTGCACGTCCACGACCACGGGGCCGATTGCAACGCCCTTTTCGCTTGCAAATTTCATTTCCATGTCGAGCCGGCTGCCCTGCTTTAGCTCCCCCTTTATCCGGGTTATGAAGGGGTTCCACCGCGGATAGCTGGCAAGGTCGGTGAGCATGTTCCACACGCTGAAAGCTGGAGCGTCAATCACAATCGACGTATGGATCTCCATCTAGCCCACACAAGATGTGCTGTAACTATTAAGGTGAATGGAATCTGATTACACAAAAATGTACTTTTATGGCGCCCGGCTTTTTTTGCAGAAAATTCAACAGTCGTTCGCGGGGAATATATTATAGCCAGCGGGATTTACGCCATGGCAATAGACGTCTGCCCCGCCTGCTTCAAGTTTTTGCAGACGATATACGACAAGAAAAAGATGAAGGAGGTCAGGCTTGCGCCGGACCAGCCGTGCAAGTCGATGTATCACAAGAAACTGACTGACAGTTTCAAGTCCTAGCTCACTTCAATGGTCCCCCGCATGGGCGAATGATAGTCGCACATGTACTGGAGCGTCCCCGCGCTAGTTGGCTTGAACACCAGCTGGCCCGACTGGCCCACCAGCACGTCCTGGCTTGCCGCAAGCTGCGTGCCGTCCTGCGACTGTATTATGAGCTTGTGCTTTCTTTCAGTCTCGTTGCTTATCGCTATCGTCGTGTCAGCGTTGGCCGCCACCCTGAGCGTCGGGTTCTCGTCTTCGCCAGAGAACCAGCTGTAGAGGTCGGTGGCAGACCTTGCGGCAAGCGAGATAGAGTTGGTTGTGCCCTGCGAAGCAGGAGCGGTAGAGTTGGAGCCGGTGGAACTTGTGGGCTGAGGGCTGGAAGACTGGGTCGAATTGGAAGATGATGAAGTGCTGGTAGAGTTGGAGGAGGTAGAGTTGCTCGAAGCGGACTGGTTGCCGGTGGACGTTGACGTATTGTTAGATGAAGGCGGGGCGGTGTTGCCCGTTGTCGAAGTCGAGTTTGTCGTGCTCGTAGAATTGGAAGCAGATGAAGTTGGGGCAGTAGGCGCCGGCTCGAGGCTTTCAGGGGCGCTGTACGATTGCGCCGCTATGTTGGCAGGGACGCGGGCCACCGTCCCATAGATCGGCGATTTGCCAAAGTGGCCGTCTATCATTCCAGGCCCGACCCATATCGCAACCGACCTGCCGGTCACGCTGAGCTTGACCGGGACGTTGTCCACTGGACCATCCCGCATGGTCACGGTCGCGTTGCCCGCCACCGAAAGTGTCGTCCTGTCGGCAGTATAGTTTGAAAGAACGAGGTTTGATATGCGGTGCTTGTGGGCGGCAGTCCCGTCCGGCTGGACCATCGTCATCTGCGCCGTGAATCTCAGGTCGGGTTTGCCTCCGTCCGACGACGCCGGGACCACCTTTACGCGCCACGACCCGGCCTGGATCCATTCCGGCCTTCCTTCGTCGTCAAGTTGGAGGCTTGCTATCGAGCCTCTCCAGGTCTGCGCCTTTGATGTGGCCGCCAGGCTCTCTGAAGGTGAAAAAGCTGCCAGAGATAAAGCCAGAGCAGCGGCGACGAGTATTGCCGTCGCCCTGATTGTAATGTTTCGTCCCATTGGCTGTAGGCGACCCTTTTCGTATTTAGGGCGTCTGTAAGCCCGTTCACGCAGATTTTTACAGTTTTTTGTTGTAATTGCAGATCTCGCACTTTTCAAATACCGTGCCGTCAAGGTGGTCAAAGTGCGCCCCGCACGACTTGCAGGTGTGGTGTATATCGAGATAGCCGTCAGGCGCGGTAAAGCTCTTGCCCTCGAGGCGGGTGCTCTTGCACACCATGCACCGGCAGCCGCAGGTTATTTCCAACGCATCTGGTTTTGCAAAATGCTATAATAACCATTCCCAAGGCGTGGCCGGCTATTCCAGCACAGGGATGGCAAGCTCGATCTCGGGGGCAGAGTCGGGCTCTTCCCAGTCTAGTTCGTCTGCAATGATGCCAAGCGGGTCGTAGGCGTCAAAGCGCGTCTTTTGCGGGGCGGACGCGATTAGGTGGACTCGCACGCCGTCGCCTGCGGCGGTGGACATCGCCACCTCGGTTGTGCCTTCTTCCTTAAAGACGCCCTGGACGTGGTTGACGAGCTGGTTGAGCGCGCCCAGCGGCAGGCTTTCGCCATCCTGCAGCAGGCGATCGAACTGCGAGCCGTCGACCGCGAACCCGGCCCCCAGATTGAAGATGCGCGCAAAGGTCTGCTGCACCGTGCAGATGCCGGCGCCCACCGCCAACGGCGCCGCCAGCTGCGTCGCCAGATACGCAGCGGCGGTCAGGTGATCGGCGTGGGCATGGGTCTCCAGAATCCAGACCACGTCCAGCTCGCGCTCGCGCACCGCCTGCAACAGACGGTCGGCGCCTGCG
>JAKAMR010000169.1 GCA_021812785.1 Nitrospirota bacterium | reverse complement strand
ACGCCAGCACTCGCGCGGCAAATGCTTCATTGATTTCCCAGTAGTCGATATCCTGGATTTTCAAACCGTGACGCTGCATGATCGGCGCCATGGCATGCACCGGACCCAGGCCCATTTGCGCAGGCTCCAGACCTGCCCATTGACTATCGATAATCCGCCCCAGTACCGGCAGTTTATATTTTTCGACCGCCTCGGCACTGGCCAGAATCAGCAACGCAGCGCCATCGGTAATCTGGGCACTGTTACCTGCGGTGACATTACCAAATTCACGATCAAACACTGGCTTGAGTTTGGCCATTCTGGCCATATCCCCATCACGACGCAGCCCGTCATCATGCGCATAGACATTGCCTTTAGCATCATAGAGGACCTCAATTTCCCCAAGCTGCTTGTCATCCTGCGCCCTGGCGAGCCGGCGGTGGCTTTCCAGCGCAAAGGCATCCATACGCTCACGGCTGATAGCAAAGCGATGGGCGAGATTTTCCGCCGTCTGGCCCATGGACAAGCCCACGACAGGATCCGTCAGACCGCGCAATAAACCGATGATGGGTTTGAAATGTCCAGCGCGCAATTTACTTAATACAGCAAGCCGCGCGCCGAAATTACGCGCCGCGTTCCAGTCACTGAGCCAGCCTGCCATGTCGTTATTGAACAGCACTGGCGCATGGCTCATCGCCTCCACACCGCCCGCCAGGATCAAATGGGAACGTCCTGCGGCAATATTGCGCGCAGCACAATCCAGCGCCTGCATGCCCGATGCGCAATTGCGCTGCACAGTCCATGCCGGAACATGCTTGCCACACCCCAGGCGCAGCGCCACTACGCGCGCGATATTGGCCTCATCCGGCCCAGGCATGACGCAACCGAAAATCACTTCATCAAAGTCACTGGCCTGAAAAGGCTGGCGCGCCAATAATGGACGCCCCGCCCCGATGGCGAGATCAGCCGCCGGAAACGGTCCCGGCTTGCCTTTTGCCTTCAATTGCGGCGTGCGGCTACCGTCAATTACATATACCGTTTCGCCGATCTGACCGGATCGGCCGGGGCCGTCCGTTCGGCTATTTGTTCCATTGGCCATTCGATTTTCTCCCTTCGCCAGTAGGCTGGCGTGAAATCATCTACTTTAATTACTTCCCTGCGCGCGGCAATGGCATCATACATCAACCGTGCTTCTTCTTCCGTAATGACACCCAGCTTGATACCCGCCCGCACGCGCGGCGTTTCATCATTGCCGCTGTATCCGCCAGGACCTAATCCTATGCGTAATTTTTTTTCTGTGACCTCTGCGGCAATCGCTTTACTTAACGCATCCTCCAGGCGTCCCAGCGGCTCGGTGAGTTCGGCGGGAACATACAACCCTGCCGTCAAACGATCGCGCGTGGCGGAAGGTTGCAACAATACACTGGCAACTTTGTGGCCTAATGCATCGGAGGGTGGAGCATATGGCTTGCCCAGCGGGAATACCAGCCTGCGCAACACCCACGCTACCGAGCGGACCGGCAGATTCTGCAATATTCCATCCAATGCATTCTGGATATTATACAGAGCCTCCTGACACGCCCATTGCACCATCGGCAGATCACTGTCGGGGCGCCCCTGACTGACAAAACGCTTCAACACGGCGGAAGCAAGATACATATGGCTCAACACATCCGCCAGCCGCCCTGAAATCTTTTCCCGACGCTTCAAAGAACCACCCGCCATCAGCATGGCCGCATCCGTCATCAGCGCAAACGCCGCACTCATACGGGTCAGTTGTTTATAGTAGCGTTCCTCAGGCCCGGACACCGGTACAAATACAAAGCGTGCGCCACTGATACCCAGCCAGAATGCCCCGGCGGCATTGCTCATGGCAAAGCCGATGTGGCTGAACAATGCCTCATCAAACTTCAGTAATGCCTGATAGGCATCAGGATCTGCCGCCGCCTGCATTTCCTTGATAACATAAGGATGACAGCGTATGGCGCCCTGGCCAAAAATAATCAGGCTGCGCGTCAGGATATTCGCGCCTTCGACTGTAATGCCAATCGGAATGGACTGGTAGATGCGTCCCAGCAAATTGCGCGGCCCCATGCAGATACCGCTGCCACCCTGTATATCCATGGCATCATTGACGACCTTTCTCATGCGCTCGGTAAGATGATATTTGACAATCGCTGACACCACGGACGGTTTTTCACCCAGATCTATCGCGCCAGCCGTCATGGTACGCGCCGCATCCATCATATAAGTATGACCCGCCATGCGCGCCAGCACTTCTTCTACGCCCTCAAAGCGGCTGATGGAGGTCTTGAATTGTTTGCGGACACGCGCATACGCGCCAGTGACACGGCACCCCATCTTGCCGGCGCCCGTCGCCAGCGCGGGTAATGAAATTGAGCGCCCTGCCGCCAGGCATTCCATCAGCATGCGCCAACCCTGGCCAGCACGCTTGGGCCCGCCAATAATCCAGTCCACCGGAATGAAAACATCCCTGCCACAATTAGGACCATTCTGAAAGGGAATATTCAGGGGGAAATGCCGATTGCCGATAATCA
>JAKAMR010000168.1 GCA_021812785.1 Nitrospirota bacterium | reverse complement strand
TTATCCCAGGTTGTCCAGATTGACGGCACGGAGTTCGACAACTCCTACAGCCATGAACACAAACAGCCTGCCAGTTTCCCGGCTGCTTGAAGTATGGCTCTCTACAGTAAAAAATGAGAGGATTGCTCAGGGGCTTCTATATTAATCGTCGCTGTGGCCGCGGCCATGGCCACGATGCTCGTGTTTATGCTTGTGCTTGTGCTTGTGCTTGTGATGGCCACGATGCAACCCATGGTCATGATGATCGTCATCATGAACCACCACTTCTTTATGCGTATGCGAGGGTTTCTGGGTGGCAATGGCTGTGCCCGCAGCGGCACCAATCGCACTGCCCACAATCGCCCCATTACGATCTCCTGTCGCGGAACCAATAGCTGCACCCAGACCACCGCCCACAGCACCGCCCAGCACCGCATTGCCGTCTACATGCTCTGCATATGCGGTGGTGCATGCCGCAACTGTCATGGCAGCCGCTATGGCCAGCCTCCTTAATGTCATGTGTTTCATAGTATCTCCCTTTGCTATGACGAGTGAAGCAGGCGTTGACTATTCGCTGCTCATGTATATATTACCATAATAACTGATTGCTTGCTGCCCGGAATTATCCGTATCCACCATCAGGGCCACGGCATCTATATGGTCGATATCCCTGCCAAAATAACGCTTTAAATCATCACGCAGGTTGCGTTTATGGGTAACCCAGGTGCCCAGCTTGCCGGCACCCGAGTTCACGGCCACCATCACAACACTTTCTGTGTAAGCATTGGGCCACGAGGCATTGGCCGGGCGTTCGGTGCTTGACCATACATAATTTATCGCCTCGGATTTCCAGAACTTTAGCCCGCCTGAGACAACCACATACAGCCGCGCCGGGTAATCGTCGCCCTTTTTGGTGGTTTCATCCAGCCCTTTCAAGGTGTTATCAATCTTCCACGCCCAATTCAGATAGGGTGTTTTGGTCAGGTCGATGGTCATTTTCCTGTACAGCCCGGACGCGGCGGCCGTGCTGCGCACCAGCAAGGCGCGCTCACCCGGTTTTCCAGAGGTAAATGTGTACTCCGTTTTGCCTTCAAACACCCGCTCTTCCCAGTCGGTTTTATCACCGGCTGTAAAATGTCCCAGCATGAGGGTGGCAGGTGCGGCACTTGCTGCGGTCACCGCGCACCACAGGCCACCCGCAAATATTATATGTTTTTTATTCATGCCACGCCCTTATAGATCATTGACTGGCGCTTCCCATGCACCTTCAAAAAAACATTCCCGCAGGGGACGACGCGCACGCGGCGCCCGTTCGCGCTGCCTGAGATCGTCACTCAGGATGTCGGGCACCGCCGCATAGCCCACTGCAATCATGGCCATGCATTCATACTGCGCTGGAATATTAAATGCCTGGCGGGTTTTGTCAACGTCAAATCCACCCATCTGATGCGCCATTAACCCCAACGCCACCGCCTGCAGGCTCAGGTTCTCAGCCGCAGCGCCCGTGTCGTATTGACTCCAGCGATTAGGCTTGCCGTTTTTAAAGACTGCGCTGGCGGCGGACAACAGTAATACCGGGGCATTTTTCACCCATTGCTGATTAAATTCACCCAGGCACGCAAATGCTTTCTGCCACACGCCCGCGTCGGTGTTTTTATCCCACACGATAAAACGCCACGGCTCATCGCCAAAGCATGAGGGCGCCCAGCGCGCCGCTTCAAGCAGGGCCAGGATCTGTGTGCGGCTCACTGGTTTACGCTCGTCAAAAGCACGTCCGCTCCAGCGCTGCGCGATAATCTCGTGAACCGGTACGTGTGTAATGGCGGGTTTATTGATCATCTGTTTTCATTCCTTATCTCTATTTTCCCTATCTATATCAAGGTCAAACAACAATACTTCCGCGCTGTTGTGCGCTGCCAGAGTCAATTCTGATTCATTCACGATGCGCGCACCATCGCCCGCGCTTAAGCACTGTCCATTCAATGTCGCAGCACCGCGTGCCACATGCACATAGGCACAACGCGACGCGGCCAGCTTATGAGTCACGATACGATCCGGCGCCAGCACCGCGGCATATATCAAGGCATTCTGATGAATACTCACCGAACCGTCGCGTCCATCCGGGGACGCTATCAATTGTAACCGATGACGCTTTTGGTCAGCCGTAAAATGTATCTGCTCATAACTGGGTGTAACATTGGCCTGGTCAGGCACAATCCAGATCTGCAGCAAATGCAGGGGTTCGCTCCGGGAAGGATTATACTCGCTATGCGTAATGCCGGTACCGGCACTCATGCGCTGCACATCACCGGGGTAAATCACAGAACCATTGCCCATACTGTCTTTGTGTTCCAGCGTGCCTTCCAGCACATAGGTGATAATCTCCATGTCCCGATGACCGTGGGTGGGAAAACCGCTGGCCGGGGCAACGCGGTCATCATTAATCACACGCAGACTGGAAAAACCCATCTGTGCCGGGTCGTAATAGCTGGAAAAGGAAAAACTATGATAGGTATCAAGCCAGCCATGATTGGCATGGCCACGCTCATGGCTTTTGCGCAAGGT
>JAKAMR010000167.1 GCA_021812785.1 Nitrospirota bacterium | reverse complement strand
CTGCCGGCGAGACTCCCGAACGAATCCTCGAGCAGTATCCTTCTCTAAAGCTTGAGCATATTCCCGCCGCAATCGGCTACGCAGCCGAACTGGCGCGTGAGCGAATTGTTCCCATCCCTGCATAACACAGGGGATGGCCGTTCGCTTCAAGCTGGACGAGAACCTGCCTCGCGACGCCGAGGTATTGCTTCGCGACGCCGGCCACGATGTGCAAACGGTGCTTGAAGAACAACTCGGGGGAAGTGCAGATCCCGAAATTCTCAATGCCTGCCGGAGCGAGAGACGAATACTCGTTACTCTCGATCTCGATTTTTCCGATATCCGCCTCTACCCCCCGGCGAGCCACAATGGTATCTGGGTGTTGCGTCCGCGCACGCAGAGCATCGGCAACACGCTCACTTTGCTGAGGGGTGCGCTGGGCGCCCTCAAGACCGAACAGACGCAAAGTCGCCTGTGGATTGTTGAGCTCGGCCAAGTGCGCATTCATGATTGAGTGGTGATAGCGGCGATTCATGGTCAATCGGGTAGATGGCAAGCTAGACTCGAAAATCAAGAGATACCCTGGAGCAAAACAAGAATACTTGTCCACAGTAGTAATTACAGGCTCCAGTGAATATCGGCCATTATGTAAATGTAAACTTGATCATCGAAAGAGGGGGCTTCATCATGAAACTGAAGCTGGTGTTTGCGGTACTTGCCCTGCTGTTTGCCGTATTCGCTCTGCCGGTTCAGGCGGAGGGCACCGCGACGGCGGCGTTGCCGGCAATCCATGTCGGCGACACGTGGGCTTATGCCCACACCAACAACCCGAGCAACACCACAACCTTCACGGTCGTCGGGGTACACCCCGACGGCGGATTCACAGTGAAGTTCAACGACTCGCTGCAAGGCGAGAGGACCCGGGAGTACGACCCGGGGTGGAATGAACTGCTCTCGCCTTGTTGCGGGAGCAGTTCTCCGCAAAAGCGTGACATCTTCCATTTTCCGCTTCAGGCGGGGCAGCTGCCGTATTCGGGGACGACGTTCAGTCTTCCGCGTCCGCGGAAACCCGGAGTAACCCTGACGGAAACGGCGATGGTCAAGTCGGTAACGGCCGAAAAGGTTCCGGTGAAAGCCGGAACATTCGAGGCTTTGAAAATCGCGGTGGAAACTCAGTACAAGCTGACCACGGGGTATGCAAACCGGCTCGACGAGGTCTTCTGGTACGTTCCCTCGATCGGGAGGTGGGTCAAGTACACCATGTTCGACTGGGGCCGCCCGCGCGACCCCGACGAAATGGAATTGACGGAGTTCAAACGGGGGGAGTAGCACCCCGGCAGGACAGACGACGCAGCTTCAGCTGCGTCGTTTTTTTGCCCCAGTGAATATCGGCCATTATGTAAATGTAAACCCTGCTGCCGACAGACAAAAATATTCCCGCAGGCTACTTCAATTAGAACAATCTTCGTCTATTCTAGTCATCGCCTCCGCATGCTTGAGAGTCGAAAACGCGCTTACGACGGCCTGCCGGGCCGCAGCTTCGACAGGCACGAAAAACAGCTCAGCTACAGGTAGTTGGCGACTGGCATGGCTACCGTTTGCGATGCCAGTGTCGAAAACGCTCTCCCGCGGCGAACGATCGCCGCCGTCGCGCGTGAAGGGATGTTCAGCATCATCGGTCATTGTCGATTGCGCACTGGTGAATCGACCTCTGGATACTACGTTCGACAATGCGCTTCGGATACGCTTCGCGCCGCGGGCGAATTTGGCGGGATGGGAAAACAAGCCCGCTGGGTCAACCCCAAGTTCGCCCCGTGGATGCAAGCGTAGTGATAACGGGGGACAGACGATATTTGGCCATAGCGTAGGTGTCGTTTCGCCAGCGCCGGCTTTTTTTCCAACATGGCAGACTGATCATCAACCGATATCGCGCAGACGATCTTTCCAGTAGCCTGGGCGACGGCTGTGATGGGCGAATGCGACGATCAGGATATCGTCCAAGAGCTCACAGTAAATCAAATCGTAAGGAAAGCCGGACAAAATAAACCGCCTCGCTCGCTGGCCGATCAGTGGCGCGGCGTGCGGAAACAAGAGTATCGAGCGCCGCGCATCCTGGACGCGCAACCAGAGATTTTCGGCGGCACGCGGGCTGCGCTCGCGATACCATGCCATGGCTTCCCGCAATTCGGCGCTGGCTACCGAAAGCTGCCGAACCTTCATTATTTGTTCAGATATTCCCGCCGCATCTTTTCCATCACCTTATCGAAATCCTCGGCCTGGATTTCGCCGCGCTGAAAGGCGTTCACGCGATCCTCGCTTTCCCGAGCCCAAGCCTGCTCCCACGCCTGATTGGGTGGAGCTACGAGTTCCTGCAAGGCGTCGAGCGCCGCGAGGCGCTCTTCAGCGGTCATGATTCTGGCTTGGTCGATGAGGGCTTGCACTCGTGCGTTCATGTTCAATTCTCCATTCCCGCGACTTTTCATCGCCGTTCGGGGATTATCCCCGGAGACGAAGAAAAATCAAAGAATTCTGGTAAAGCTCAGGCCATCGGCCAGCGATAGGCTCACGATGT
>JAKAMR010000005.1 GCA_021812785.1 Nitrospirota bacterium | reverse complement strand
TTCGGCCCTGTTAAGGAATGAGCGGAGATATGGAATGGTAGTCAGGATCAGGCCGTATCTGGACATTCAGAAAATATCGAAAGCCATGGCTTGTTCGGCGGCTGCCGGCGGACAGGCGATAAAGGAATTTGAGGCTGCCTTTGCCTCATGGCTTGGGGCCTCAAATGCCATCGCCGTGGACAGGGGCAGGTCGGCTTTACTGTTGGCTCTGAAAATATTGGGCATAGGGGAGGGAGATGAGGTAATAGTGCAGTCGTACATCTTCCATGTGGTCATTGATGCAATACTGGAAATGGGTGCCCGGCCGGTGCTTGTTGACAGCGGACTGGAAGACTTCAATATTTCCACTCCTGAAATCGAAAAAGCGATCACCAGAAGGACGAAGGCTATCATCGTAACCCATCTGGGCGTCCCGTGCGATATGGAAGAGATCACAGGCATTGTCCGGAGGCACGGTTGTTACCTGATAGAAAACTGCGCCCACACACTTGGCGCAGAGTTTGCCGGGACAAAAACAGGCAATTTTGGCGATATGTCATTTTTCAGTTTTGATGTGGACAAGCCGCTCTCGACTGGTGACGGAGGAATGCTTGTGATAAACAATAAAACCCTCCTTGAAAAGGCCCATGGAGTCCTCGACCATTACAGACGCGTTCCTCTAGAAAGAGAAAAGCCGCTCGTTTATGGACTGATCCTGCACCATTTCGTGACTGGCGATGATATTTATCCGGAAAAAGTTTTTTTGCCGGTCGACTTCGGCAAAAGGGCCGTAATGGACGATCCGCGCCTGCTTTCGCTTGTCGAAAGCGCATCTGCCGGGTCCAAAGGCGAATTCCATGATCGTGTGCTGCCTTATCTGCGGCAAAAACATTTGTCGGGAAAAAAGCCCGAGTCCGCGATAAAACGGTTTGTTTCCCGTATTTCAGGCCGTGCGCGCTCAGTTTTTGGACCGGTCAGCCCGGAGAAAATAGATGCTCCCCACCTGCTGATGAATTCAATGAGGAGCACAGTGGGCGCAGAATGCCTGAAGGACTACGGTGAATGCAAGGCCGCCCGGGACAGGAATGTGCAATATTATGCCGGAAACCTGGACCCGGTTGCATTCGGACAACCATTGATAAGCAAGGAGAAAAAACCTGCCTTTATAAGGTACGCCGTTTTAAACAGGACCAGATATGCGAATTCTTTCATCTCCTCCTCGGCAAGGGAAAAAGGATTTGAAATCGGCATATTTAACTGGAGCGACCCCATACACCGTTGCTATACGTATGACAGGCTGCTACGTTACGACCGTTCCAGATTACGAAACAGCGAGCTTTTGGGCGGTAGACTGCTCAGTCTTCCGGTGCATCCGTACCTGGGTGAGCAAGAGCTGAAAAAAATAACCGGATTCCTGAACGGTCTCGCCATTTAAAAGAATATGGAAAAGCATCCAGGCGCAGACAGCGTCCCTTTTGCCAATTCCCTGTTCCAACAGCCGTGGTGGCTTGATGCGGTTGCGCCTGGCAGGTGGAATGAGATCACAATAAAGAGAGGAGACGAAGTGCTCCTCAGGTTCCCGTATGTAGTCGAGGAAAACAAAGGTTTTACCTCTCTGGTCATGCCCGCGGTAACACAGACCCTTGGACCCTGGATAAAACCCGCTTTTGGAAAGCGGTCCAGCCAGATGTCTCTCCAAAAGGAGCTGATGAAAGAGCTGATCCGGAAGCTGCCAGCCTATGACAGTTTTTATCAGCGGTTTCATCATTCGATCACGAACTGGCTTCCCTTTTACTGGAACGGATTCACACAGACGACACGTTATACCTACGTTATTGAAGACCTCACCGACCTTGCGGCGGTTTGGGACGGTATGAAGTCCAACATAAGGAACAAGATACGAAAGGCGAAAAAAGCAGGCGTCAAGGTAGTCGATACCGATGATATCGAGACTTTCCTCGACTTAACCGAGATGACGTTTGTAAGGCAGGGAATGTCCATGCCTTTTTCGAGATATTTTGTTCGCAGGCTCAATTCAGCCTGCGTCAATAAAAAGGCAAGGAAGATCTTTATAACATTTGGCCCGGACGGGCGGCCGCAAACCGGTCTTTTTTGTGTCTATGATGCGCACACTATGTACAATCTGCTTCAGGGCGGCGATCCGGCGCTGAGGGGCAGCGGAGCAAATGCGTTTGCCATGTGGGAATCGATAAAATTCGCCTCGAAAGTAACCAAAACTTATGATTTCGAAGGCTCGATGATCGAACCGATCGAGGAGTTCTTCCGCAGTTTCGGAGGGGCCCAGAAGCCTTATTTCGAGATATCGAAGACGAACAGCCGCAGCCTGAAGCTGCGCAGGCAAGCCACGGAATTGATGCGACTCCTCCTGAAGAGGTAAATAATTTTTTTTAATTTGAATGGATTTGTTTAAAAGGGCTGAAGGTTGTCCTTTGATGTGGCAAAAAACGCTGACCATCAGTCCTCAAGGAGAACCCGGAGGCGACTGGAGCCAATGATAACTATTCGTATACCGGACAATTTTGTACCCGAAAGGGCATACAGCATCAATATCCTGTTTTCGGAGTTTTTAGGGCTTGAGTACCGGATAATAACAGGCGGAGCGCCGGATTATGAAATAAAGCTGGAAAACGGAAAATGCCTTTTGGTCAGAGACAATTTTTTCGTGAATTTCGTGAAGGATGCAACCTATCTGGTCGAGGGGGCTATTCCTGCAAAAACGGCCTTTTTAGAGCGCGAATTCCATCCCCAAAAAGACATACCTGTCATTTTTGGGGATGGTGAGCTGCGCGTTGAGCGGGACAGGATCATATGTGGCGTAGACATTTTTGCCTCGTCTTTTTTCATGCTGACCAGGTGGGAGGAATATGTGAACAAAAGCAGGGACAGCCATGACCGGTTTCCGGCTTGCGCGTCTCTGGCCTGCAAGCAGGGCTTTCTCCATCGTCCGGTTGTAAACGAGTACGTCGAGATGCTCTGGAACCTGCTAAAGCACCTCAAATGCGGACAGGGAAGGAAGGAACGGACATTCAGGACTTTTGCCACCCATGATGTCGACGCGCCTTTCCTGCATGCGCTCAACAATCCGTATGTTGCTGTCAGGCAATTTGGCGCGGATCTGATCAAGAGAAGGAATCCAAGCGCATCATTAAAGAATTTTAATTCGTGGCTGAAAACGGCAAACGGCCGCGAGAGTCTGGATGTGTACAATACTTTTGACTACATCATGGATGAGGATGAAAAATTCGGGCTTCAGGGCACGTTCCTCTTCATTACGGACCGCAGCCGGCCTGAGTATGACGGAGACTATGATATCGGACACAGACTGGTAAGAAGGCTTATGGGAAAAATCCGTGCGAGGGGACATAATGTCGGTCTCCATTCCAGTTATGGATCATTTGACAACCCGCGCCAGATGAAAAGGGAACTGGACATCCTGAAAGCGGTTTGCGCCGAGGAAGGCGTTGAGCAGGAGCGGTGGATGAGCCGCCAGCATTTTCTGCGCTGGAACACTCCCGGTACCTCAAGCTGTCTGGAAAGCGCGGGTATGGATTACGACACCACATTGTCCTATGCTGATTATTCTGGGTTCAGATGCGGTGTATGTTTTGAATACCCTGTGTTCGATATCCTTTCACGCAGGACACTCAATTTAAGGGAACGTCCTTTGATCATCATGGAATGCACGGTAATTGATGAGCGCTATATGGGACTAGGCTCCGGCATCAAGGCGTATTCCTTTATAAAGCAGATCAAGGACACATGCAGGCGTTTTAAGGGAGATTTCGTGATCCTCTGGCACAATACCAGGTTTATCGATCCCCGAGAAAGCCAGTTGTATGACCTCGTAATGCGGGATTAAATGCAAATGAAAAACGGACCTCTGGTCAGCATTATAATGCCGCTCTATAACAAACGGCCTTATGTCGCCCGCTCCATCAGGAGCATAGTGAACCAGACGTACGAGAACTGGGAACTGATTGTTGTGGATGACGGGTCCACCGACGGGTCCGCGGATGCCATTACGCTTGATGACAAAAGGATCAGGTTAATAAGTCAATCAAACCATGGCCCGTCAGCAGCGCGAAACAAGGCCGCACATGCGGCAGCAGGGGAGTACCTGGCATTTATCGACGCCGATGACTGCTATTATCCATTCAAGCTTGAAAATGAAATCAAATTTTTATGGAGCGGACAAAATGCCGAATGGATGATGTCGGCATACGATCATTACAGGGAGGGGAAAACCACGCGGCATTACCTGAAGGACATAAACGGCACCATGATCGTGAGAGGATGCAGGGTGTTTGACGATGCGATCAGGCAGTTGACGGTTTCAGGCTGGCCAAGCGATGGCCTGTTCATGAAAAGATCACTGTTTGAGAGCTTGTCAGGATTCAATGAAAATATGAGGTATGGAGAGATATCCGAACTCATACTGAGATGCGCTGTCGTGCAGCCCAGGGTGGGCATTTGCGGCATTCCATTGTATCGCCTGATAGATGTGCCGGACAGCACCGCAAAAGTCACAAAAAAAAATGACAGTTCGCGACAAATGGGAAAGACCCTCCACGGCCTTTCTGAAAAATATCCGCGATATGCTGACTTTCTTGATAGAAGCAGCCGCGATTACCTAATTTCTTATGCCGCTTCCCAGGTGCAAGAAGGCAAGGGGGAAGAGGCCAGGCGGTTCCTGTTGCATGAGTTTCCATTCGCACGCGACAGGAGATGGTTAAAGGTATGGGCAGCCAGTTGGCTGCCATCGAATCTGACGGGCATGTTGATGAAGGCCGTTTCGAGAGGACGCTGAATAACAGGTGATAGCACTCAATCCGGTCAAAAAGGCGAAAAAAGTCCTTATAATGGCGTTTTATTTTCCTCCTGCGCAGATATCCGGTTCGCAGCGGTCTGGCGGGCTGGCCAAGTATCTTCACCATTTTGGATGGGAGCCCATAGTGCTTACCATAAAGCGCCCGGGCGCATCTCCACAGGGCGTTAATGTGATAGCTACAGATTATTCTGACAGGATTGCGCGGATAAAAAAATTGTTTGGTTTTAGTCCTGGAGCAGGTGTGCACCAGCAGATCGGGATACAATTAACGAAGAATTTCAGCTACCATTCATGGAAGAGCCGCGCAATCAAAATTTTTAGAGAGCTCATAGCCTATCCGGATCAGGAGGCCGGATGGTACGGGTATGCAATCGAATCCGCGTCCCGTCTCTTGAGCAAAGCGAGGGTCGACGCAATCGTAAGCACGTCATATCCTGTAACGGCACATCTGATAGCCAGAAAACTGAAGCAGGAGTACGGGGTGCCCTGGATAGCGGACCTTCGCGACCTTTGGACACAAAACCATTATTACAGCAAGTACGCGGCAATACGTTTTTGGGAGCGCCATCTTGAGATGAAGACCTTGTCATATGCGGACGCGCTGGTCACCGTTTCCCGTCCGCTGGCCGATACCCTTGAGTCCCTTCACAGAGGCAAGGATGTTCAGTGCATCACAAATGGATTTGATCCGGACGATTTCAGAAAAGTCACGTCCGTTCTAAGTAAAAAATTCAGCATAACCTATACAGGGACTCTTTACGACGGCAAGAGAGACCCGGCAATGCTGCTTGAAACCATAGCCAGGCTGATAGAGAAAAACAAAATAGACAGGTCCGTGATAGAAGTGGTGTTTTACGGCCCGAATGAAGGATGGCTTACCGGGGACGTCAATAAATATCACTTGCGTGACGTTGTGAAAGTGGCCGGACCGGTTCCCAGGGAGGAGGCCATTAGGAGACAGAAGGAATCGCAGATGCTGCTGCTTTTATTATGGAACGATGAAAGGGAAAAAGGCGTCTATACCGGCAAACTGTTTGAATATCTTGGCTCCATGCGGCCAATCATTGCAATTGGCCGCTCCAACAGCATAGTAAAGGACCTGCTTGAGGACACGGGCGCTGGCTGTTTCGTCTCGGACAAGATGCAGCTGGAAATGGTCCTGATGAGGCATTACCGCGAGTTCATAAGCAAGGGTGAAGTCAGCTACAATGCGAACGACAGGATCGGGGACTATTCATATTTTGCTATAGCCGGGGAATATTCAAAATTATTGAATAAGGTGGCATCATTTCAGCCGGCCAAGCAAAAAAGCGGACGGTAATGATTGCGCCTGGATGCGCAAAAGCAGAATCCATTCCTGAGACTGGCGGGGCTTGTGCCGGACATTCCAGGCTAGAGAGAGGCTTCTGATAACTAAAATCTCTGTAAATAGCACACACGGGAGAGAATGCAGATGTCATTTGCCATTAGAAAGAATGAATTTGAAAAATCACTTTGGGTGGCGCTAGCGTGTCTGCTTTGTTTCTCTGCCGTGGAAATAATCGTGGACGGAAAATTTTTTTGGGCGGCACTGCCCGCCATGCCCCTCCTTGTGTATCTGGCGGTAAGGAGACCCTTCATCTTTCCTTTTGGAGCGTACGCGTTCCTGATCCCTTTTGATGCGGTTTTGTCCCTTACGGGCCACAGCACTGGGACCACTCTGACAAAGGCCGTGGGAATTCTGTCCATGCTAAGCCTTTTGCTGAAAGGATCATTTGAGAACCGTTTCGTCCGTCCAAACAAGGTGGTTTTTTTTTGGACTGTTCTGGTGCTATATGCAAGCTCCACTTTTGTATGGGCAATCGACCGTGGACTGACTCTTAGAAGGATACCTACAGCCTTAGGCCTTTTGGCCTTTTATCTTATAGTCTCTTTTTATGGCACGGAGAGGAAGGAGTGGGACACACTTAAAGTTGCTGTTCTGCTTGGAGGTTTTTTTGCCTCCATATTCTGCATTTATTCCTATTACCAAGGCAATTTCTACGGCATGGACACCCAGCGCGCAACCCTCATGTTTGGAAACCGGGAAACAAATCCGAATAATCTCAGTTTTTGCATGCTCATTCCGATAGCAATCTGCATAGAAATGCTCTTTACCGGAAAAAAATTAGACTGGAAAAAAATTTTTATGATCATTGCATTCGCTACAATGCTATTTGGTGTAATAGTGGCCGGTTCAAGGGCTGCTATGCTGGGGATAGGAATAATCTTTGCCATATTCCTCTTTTCTTCGAAGAGGAAATTTACACTCGGCCTTCTTTTTACCGCGGTCTCTTTGCCTATGGTCATGTTCATGATGCGTTTTTTTATGGAAAGATGGCAGGAAGCCGTTCCAACCGGTGGCGCCGGACGGGTCACTATCTGGCGGGTAGGAATAAAATCTCTGGAGAAATATTGGCTCACGGGGGCGGGATTGGACAATTTCCCGGTCGCATATACAAAATTTGTCAATTATGTACCAGGGTTCGAGGGTTTTTACAGGGCTTCTCATAATATATACCTGGAGTTCGCCGTAGAACTCGGCATAGCCGGCATTGCTCTTTTTTTCTGGGGTCTGAAGCGGCATTACTCGCTTATCCGTTCAAACTGGCAGTATGACATGAAAGACAGAACCATGCTAACGGCAGCATTTTGGGCCCTTCTCGTTATGGCTTTTTTCGATGATTTTTTCTGGGAAAAGACGTTCTGGCTCTTCTGGATGATGGTCCTGATCAATAACAACCTTGGTAAAACCAGTGCAGTTGCAGAGCGAGAGGACATTTCTCCGGGGAAGTACGCAGGCGCGGGATTGCGTAAAAGGCAGTTCTGAGCATGGTTTTTTGCCGAAGGCCGATAGTAATGTATCAGTCTTGTTAGAATTTTCCCGGTTCCATGATTCCGATTTCTAAAAATGCCTGAAAAACAGGAGTAAATATCATGTGCGGAATAACGGGCGTCCTTAAATTCAAGGGGGCCATTAACAAAGATACTTTCAAGCTCATGAACAAGGCCATTTCCCGCCGCGGGCCGGATGATGAGGGCTATTTGTTCGGCAATATGAATTCCGGCCATTACGAGATAGCCGGAGACAGCGACACTCCAGACATCGTCTATGAATCTGCCATTGATTATACTCCGGGAAAAGATCTGACCGGCATTAAAAACGGGTATAGCAGTCTTGCCCTCGCAAACAGAAGGCTGTCGATACTTGACCTTTCACCGGCTGGGCACCAGCCGATGTCCAATGGCAGCAAATCGCTTTGGATCGTTTTTAACGGCGAGGTCTACAATTATAAAGAGATCCGGATTGAACTGGAGCGGAAGGGGCACTTTTTTCATTCGGATTCTGACACGGAAGTCATTTTAAAATCTTATGAACAATGGGGAAAGGACTGCCTGCAGAGATTCAACGGGATGTGGGCTTTTTGCATATGGGACGTAAAAAGGAAAGAGCTTTTTTGTGCTCGTGACAGGCTTGGGGTCAAGCCTTTCTATTATTATCTAGACTCGCAGATATTTGCTTTTTCTTCAGAGATGAAGTCGCTGCTGCATCCGGATATAATAGGCCGGCAAGCGCCAAATGACGCTCTGATCTATGATTACCTGAAGTACGGCTACCTGGACCATACAAATAAAACATTTTTTTCCGGTATCCGCAAGCTGCCGCAGGCCTGTTACTTGAAAATTAATGTGCGAGGCCAGACCGTTTTGAGGCAATACTGGGACGTTGAGATAACAAACGAAGAGGGCAGCAACGCAGAAAATTCCGTCTATGCTGAAGAATTCCTGGACATTTTCAAGGATTCAGTGAGGCTGAGGCTCAGAAGTGATGTCCCGGTAGGATCATGCCTTAGCGGGGGGCTGGATTCCTCGGCAATAGTCTGCGCCGCAAGTGGGCTGCTATCCTCCGATTTTGCAAGCCAGAACCCTGCGAGGCTGCAGACTTTTTCGTCATGTTTCGAGGACAAGGCCTATGATGAGAGAGATTATATCGAAACAGTCGTCGAACACACCGGCGTCGAGCGGAATTATGTCTTTCCCGACTACAACGCGTTTATTGACGAAGTTGACCGTATATTATGGCAGCAGGAAGAGCCTTTTGGCGGAAGCAGCATTTTTGCCCAATGGTGTGTAATGAGGCGGATACATGAAAAAGGGGTAAAAGTCGTGTTGGACGGCCAGGGCGCTGACGAGCAATTGGCAGGCTACAGGAAATTTTACATTTTTTATTTTTTGGACCTCCTTAAAAAAAGAAAATATTTAAAGTCACTGGAGATATTTCAATTCCTCCTTTCCCTTGAGGTCCTGAAAACGCTTAACCTGACAAAGGGTCTGAAATACTCGCGCCTCGGAAATAATTTCCTGAATCTGAATTCATTAATGAGGGATTCGGTAACCAGGAACTTTAAACATAAGGATGAAGATTTCGTTTTCCGAGGGAATATCGGAAACCGGATGAAGGAAGATCTTTTCAGGTTCAGCCTGCCAGCCTTGCTCAGGTATAGCGATAAAAATTCCATGGCATTTTCAGTTGAAACGAGACTGCCTTATCTGGACTACAGACTGGTGGAGAGACTTGCCTCTTTCCCGCTCTCTCAAAAAATGAGCAATGGCTGGACAAAATACGTTCTCAGAAATGCGATGGTAAGTATTCTGCCTGAAAAGATCCGCCTCAGAAAAAGCAAGCTGGGCTTCGTTACTCCAGAGGACCATTGGTTCCGGAAGTGCATCAGCAAGGAAATACAAAAGGTTTTTTTGAATGCCACCTTCCTACAGCAATATGTACGGATGGACAGACTGCAGGATTGTTTTGACCGGTATTTGGGCCGGAAAACCTTTTATCAGAGCGACATTTTTTTCCGTTTTTATATCCTTGAAAAGTGGGGGCAAAAGTTCTTTTAAAGTGTCAGGTTGGAATGCGTATTTTTTTAGATTAATGGTATCTTGTGCTGGAGGGATGGATTACAGATTTATGATTGGGGCAGCAAGTCAGAAAAAAGTGTTGCAGAGGAGAATTTTTTGATATGTGCGGCATAGCCGGCATACTGACAATGGATGAAATGCGCCATCAGGCTCAGGTCGTCAATATGCTGTCCGCTTTAAGCCACAGGGGGCCTGATGACGAGGGATATTTGGGCGCAAATACGGCCAACAATTCCATTTATGAATTTCATTCGGGAAAGAGCCTGGCCAAAAAAGGGAAAAATGTTTCTCTTTCAAGCGAGCGTGTCAACCTGTTGTTTGGGCACAAAAGGTTGTCGATACTCGATCTGTCCGCCGCGGGACATCAACCGATGAGTTATGAGAACGGGTCAATATGGATCGTGTTCAACGGGGAGATATACAATTACAGGGAACTGAGAGATGAGCTTAAGGCAAAGGGGCACCAATTCCGGACAAATTCCGACACCGAGGTGATTCTTGCGTCCTACCAGGAATGGGGGGAGAATTGCGTAAGGCTCTTCAATGGAGACTGGGCATTTGCCCTTTATGACAGGAAAAGGCAAATCGTTCTCATCTCAAGGGACAGGTACGGAATAAAACCTCTCTACTATCATTATGAACCGGACCTTAAGATGTTTGCTTTTGCCTCGGAAGTAAAGTCACTGTTAAGGGCCCCTCATTTAAGCAGGGACATAAATGCCGACAGGATTTTTGAATTCCTGGCCTTCGATCTGCAGGAACACTCGCATGAGACAATGTATAAAGATGTCTGTCAGATAAGTCCGGGCTTCAATCTCGTTTTCGATCTCAAGACCTTTGATTTCAAGTTCAGCAGATATTATGAATTGGCCCACAACGCCTCCGTTGGAGATTACAATGCCCGGCAGGCCCTTAGCTACGCTGATGACATACGGGAACTGCTCTTCGATTCAGTCAGGATAAGATTAAGGGCCGATACGCCCATAGGCACCTGTCTTTCTGGAGGGCTGGACAGTTCCTCGATTGTGGTGATAATCAACAGGATTCTCAAAGAGGAAGGCATCGGGGTGGAGCAGATAGGCAGCAGGCAAAAAACATTTACCGCCGCGTTCCCAAATGAGCCCGTTGATGAAACTTTTTTTGCCGGGTTAATTAACGCTCTTACTGAAGCGGAAAGCCATTTTGTCTTCCCTTCGCCGGAGGGCCTGGAAAAAGAGATCGGGCAGGTAATATGGCATCAGGATGAGCCATTTGGAGGCCCTTCGGTCTATGCGCAGTGGGAGGTCATGAAGGAAGCCAGCAATCATGTGCGGGTAATACTGGACGGCCAGGGGGGCGACGAGGTCTTTGGCGGATACGCGGTTTACAGAGCCGCTTACATTTCACAGCTTGCAAGCAAATTGAAAATCAAAAGCCTGCTTTTAGAGTCTGCCTGCGTATCCAGGACTGCCGGATCCTTCAAGCAAATGCTCTCGGAAATGAAATCGCTTCCTATCTTTTTGAGCCCGCGTCCTTTAAAATCATTTTTTTATATGGCATGGAAAAAAAGACTCATCAAGGAAAGTCTGGACTTACTGAAGGCTAAAAACTGCGGAATGCCAATGGAATTCATGCATTCTTTTGTACCTAATCTAAATGGTGTTCTCCATTCATATCAGATGAAATATAGTCTGCCCCAGCTTCTACATTATGAGGACAGAAACAGCATGGCTTTTTCAATCGAGTCGCGGACGCCATTTACCGACTACAGGCTGGTCGATTATGTATTTGCGGTGCCAGCCTCGTATAAATTCCATAACGGGTGGAGCAAATGGCTGTTACGTTTGGCCATGAGAGGACTGTTGCCCGATGAGGTGCTTTGGCGCAGGGATAAGATCGGATTTGCCGCTCCTGGATCAATGAACAAATACAACAGGGCCGAACTCTTTGAAGAGTGGCTCAAGGTAAATAAAAATACACTTTTTTAATAAACCGGAGCGGCCATCTTTTATGGAGTGGCAGCGGCTCCCCATTGCTAAACCGGCATTTCACGATAAAGCACTGATATTACCGTCCATTCCTTTAGAAAATTCTAAACTTTCCTCTAATTTTCAGAAAACAGAGAGGCGTTGATCATGTGCGGTATATGCGGCATATATGACAGGACCCGTCCGGAAATTGCCGAAGACGTCTTACTGAAAATGCGGGACGTTATGGTCACACGGGGGCCTGATGATGCAGGAAAATACATTGCCCCGCACATCGGACTCGGCCATCGCCGCCTGAGCATTATAGACATTTCGGCGGCAGGGCATCAGCCGATGCACAACGAAGACAAAACCGTATGGATCACGTTCAACGGCGAGATATACAATTTCCCCGATCTGCGCGATGCGCTCGTCCGAAGCGGGCACGTTTTCAGCTCTTTCACCGACACCGAGGTGCTTGTTCACGGCTATGAAGAATGGGGCATCAACAGACTTCTTCAAAAATTAAACGGCATGTACGCTTTTGCGATCTGGGATTCGAAAAAAAAGGAGCTCTACCTGGCTAGAGACCGGGTCGGAGTAAAGCCTCTTTTCTACATGGAGAAAAACGGGAAGGTATACTTCTCCTCCGACATCAAATCCATCTTTCTTTCCTATGAAAAAGAGCTTACGCTGGATTTCCATGCAATCGATGATTTTCTTTATTCCTACTGTATACCGCAGGAGCGATCGATCTTCACGGAGATCAAAAAAATCCCGCCCGCAAATTATGCGATTTTTAAAAAGGGCGGGACGAGCTTTCATGAATACTGGGATCTCAGTTTCGCTTCTAAAATAAAAATGACAGAAGACGAATATATTGAGGAACTGTCAAACAGGCTTTTTTCCGCAGTGAAGCGCAGAATGATCAGCGATGTGCCCCTGGGCTCTTTTTTGAGCGGCGGGGTCGATTCAAGTCTCGTGGTCGCCTTGATGGCTACAATATCAGGCTCACCCGTAAAGACTTTTTCGATGGGGGTCCGGGAGGAATCCTACAACGAATTAAAATACGCTCGGATGGTAGCCCAAAGGTATTCGACCGATCATCATGAGTTCATAGTGGAGCCCGATGCCCTGCGCATCCTGCCTGGGATAGTCTGGGCCTACGGAGAACCTTTCGCCGACTCTTCACAGATCCCAACTTATTACGTGTCCAGGATGACAAAAGAGCATGTAACGGTGGCGATGACAGGCGACGGGGGAGATGAGTCATTTTGCGGGTACAGCAGGGCGGCGGCATATTATTACGCGTGGCGGTACCGAAAGTTTTTTTCTGGATTTTTTCGTAACGGTGTGTTGCCGGCGCTTGCAGGCGGAGTCTCCGCTGCCCTTGGCAGGCGCCTTGCTTCGGGAAAGATCAAGACCCTGACAGAGTACGGCAGGGGCAGCTTTAAAGACAGTTTGAGCATTGGGGGGATCTTTGGGCGAAGCTTCAGAGAAGAAATGTATACGCCCGGTTTTAAACAGAAATTGGCAGAATACGACCCGGTGAAGGTTTTTGAGACACATCTGGAATGTGCGGACGGAACGGATGAGGTTGAAAGGCTGCTCTATATCGACATTAAAACTCTTCTTCCAAATGATTTTCTGACCAAGGTTGATGTGGCAACAATGATGAACTCCGTCGAAGCGCGGTCGCCTTTTCTGGATTACGAACTTATGGAGTTTGCCGCGAAGATCCCCTCAGAGATCAAAATGAAAAACGGACGGCAGAAATACCTGCTTAAGAAACTGGCACAACGCTTTATCCCGCATGACGCCATTTACAGAAAAAAATGGGGATTCGGAATACCGATAGGCTTTTGGTTCAAAAAAGGAGAAATGAGGGCTTTGCTCAACGATATCCTGCTTGGCAAAAGGGCTGCCGGCAGGGGCTATTTTGACCATGGTTTTATTCGCCGCCTGGTAACGGAACATTTGGAGGGAAAGGCGGATCATGCATACAGGCTGTGGGCGCTCTTATGCCTCGAACTGTGGCACCTCATGTTCATCGATAAGGTCATATCCAAATCGCAAAATTTGCTGACTTTTTAATTTAAAATGTCAACTATTCCCGTTCCGCTGAGCTCCCTGCAAGCAAGAAAAAACCTGCTTTGATGAAGGTAATGATGATTTCCATGATGTATCCAAACAGATATGACCCAAATAACGGGGTTTTTATACATAGTCAGGCCAGATACCTGCAAAAGTCGGGATGCAGCGTGACAGTTGCAGCCCCGGTCCCGTATGCGCCCAGGCCCCTGTGGTTCAGGCCCAAATGGAAAAATTACGGCCGGGTCCCATCTTTTGAACTGGTTGACGGGATTCCTGTCCATTACCCGCGCTATATCAATTTGCCAGGCCAGTGGTTCCATTTGCCGTCCTGCTACAGCATATATTCGAATATTCTCGGGCGGCTGGATTACGTCATCTCCGATTTTCGGCCTGACATCATACACGCCCATATGGCTACGCCCGAAGGATATCTTGGTCTTCGTATAAGCAAAAGGCACCGTTTGCCGCTTGTATGCAGCCTGAGAGGCAGCGATATCAACTTATATCCGAATTTTGACAGGATAACCTATGCATTGACCAAAAAGGTCCTTTTAAATGCCGATGGCCTGACAAGCGTGAGTGGGGCACTAAGGCAAGAGGCACAAAGGCTGGCAAAGCCGACTGTTCCCATAGAGGTGATATATAACGGTTGCGAGGAAAGGTTTTTTAACAGCCGGACGGGAGCATCCGGGATCAGGTCTTCTCTTGAAATCCCTCACAACTGCAAAGTCTTCCTTTTCGTTGGACTGATAGCGAAGGCTAAAGGGGTTTATGAGCTTGTAAATTCTTTCAATGATATCCGTAAAAGGGATCGCTCCGTACATCTCGTTATGCTTGGAGACGGCCCGGATTACGCGGCGATCAGTAAATTTGCAAGGTCCGGTCATTTGAACGGGGCCATAAGCTTGCCGGGCAGCGTACCAAGCCGGCAGATGCCGGAATGGTACGGCGCAGCCGATTTTTTTGTTTTGCCTACGTACCATGAAGGTCTGCCAAACGCGGTCCTGGAAGCTATGGCAAGCGGGGTGCCGGTAATATCTACACGTGTTGGCGGCATCCCGGAAGTGATAACAACCGGAGAAACCGGGCTTCTCGTAGCGCCAAAAAACACTTCGGAGTTGACCGGAGCGATGGATTTTGTTCTCAAAAACGGCGCTACCGCAAAAAGGATGGCCACCCTGGCTCAAAAAGCCATTAAAGAGAAGTTCACATGGGAAACAAACGCACAAAAAATGATCTCGATGTATGAATCGGTGCTTCAAAGAGAGTCATAAGACTGCAATGATAACGAAAACAAAGATATGCCATATAACGACCGGCCATATAGCCTTCGATAACAGGATTTTTCACAAGGAATGCAAGACCCTGGCCGCCAGTGGTGAATTCGATGTTGCCCTGATCGCCCAGCATGACAATGGCGGGACTATAGACGGAGTACGGCTTTTGGCTATCTCCAAAAGCCGGGGGCTTCTCTGGAAACTGACTGTAACTGTAGCGGAAGCCCTTGTAAAAGCAGTCAGGCATAAGGCGGATGTCTATCATTTCCACGACCCCGAGTTCATAATAGCCGCACTCGTACTAGGCGCGGTTACAGGAGGCAAGGTCATTTATGACGTGCACGAAGATTATGAAAAACAGACACGCTACAGGGATGATATGCCCTGGTGGCTTACCCGCGCTGCGGCCTTCCTGTTCAAGAAGATTGAAAAAACCGTCCCAAGGTTTTTTTACGGGGTCATGACAGCCACGGAAGACATACTGCAAAATTTTTCTTTCCATAAGCGTGCAATCTGCATAAAAAATTATCCCGTTGTTTCGTATTTCAATGACAGACCGCAAAAACTGAAAAGCGGAAACGGCCAGTTCAATGCCGTTTATATCGGAGGCATCAATAAGGAGCGCGGCATCTTCGAGATGGTACGGTCGCTTGCTGCGGTTGACCGGAAAATCAAACTGACAGTTTACGGCCGTTTTGAGTCAGAAAGCTGCCGCAAAAAAATTGAGGCCACAGAGGGCTGCGAAAAGGTCAAGTTTGCGGGATGGAAGCAGCACCACGAGGTAGTCGGGAATTTAAGCAGGTTCGATGCCGGACTTGTCTGTCTCCACGTTAAACCGAATTTCCTCACTTCCCTGCCGGTAAAGATGTTCGAGTATATGGCGGCGGGCTTACCGGTTGTAGCCTCAAATTTCCCGCTATGGCGTCAAATAATTGAAAAAAGCGGGTGCGGAATATGTGTCGATCCCTATGACCCAATGGACATTGCCCATGCCCTTGAATTTCTGGCCTCTAATCCGGAAGCGGCAAGCCAGATGGGACAGAGGGGCAGGAGAGCAATAGCCGAGCAATACAGCTGGGAGGGCGAAAAAAAGAAGATGCTGAATTTTTACAGGGGAATACCTCTTGTTAACGTGAGCGCTAATACGGAAAAGAAAGTGTCCATAGGCTCTGACCTGGCTCACGGGGGATCAGATAACGATAAGGCTGGATGAAAGGAGTTATTCACCAATGAGAAAGTCACTTTTTGTGCTGGCATTCGTCCTTTTTTATGTTCAGATTACAACACCGGCCGTAAGGGCCGCAGTATATTACGTTTCGCCTTCAGGTTCCGATTTTGGCCCTGGCACGAGACAGCAGCCTTTCAGGACCATCCAAAAGGCCGCAAACCATGTGAGGCCCGGTGATACCGTGATTGTGGAAAACGGCCTCTATGTGGATCTTACCAGGAGCAGCCTTGTCAGGATAAGGCAGAGCGGGACCGCTCACCTATGGATAACCTTTAAATCCGCGAAGAAATGGGGAGCTATACTGGACGGGGGCAGTAATACGACTAATTACGGGGTGTCATTCGACGATGTTGGTTATATAAAGGTTGAAGGCTTTCAGCTTAGGGGTTTTTGCCGTGTCGGATTTTTTTTAAACAGCGATGACCACGACATAGAGCTTAGAGACAACCTGATACATTCGATAGGCAGAAGGATAGTGCCCCCTGGAGACGATGGGTCGGACGCAATATTCATAGGGCGGCAGCCAAGGCGGATAGTTATTGCCGGAAATGTGCTTCATACGGTCGGCAGGTTCCCCAGCGGCGCGGACCAGGACTATAACCAGGACCATGGCATCTATGTAAGAGGCCGGGATATAGTGATCAGAAACAACATTCTTTACGATTTCAGAGCTGGCTGGCAAGTCCATCTTTATGGCGGGCCAGCTGACAGGGTTTATATCTATGACAACACATTTGCAGGCGCAAATCCGGGCAGACAGGGACAGATACTTATAGCGAGCGGACAGAGGAATGTGGTGATCAGAAATAATATCTTTTTTAAGCCAAACAGATGTGCCATCTTCCCCGGCAAAGGGGCGCCGATTACAATTGAAAATAATATAACTTCAAGAGGTATTGCTCTCCTGTGCGGGCCAGCGCCCTTAAATTCAGAGATAAAAAGCAATTTAGTCGGAGTTGAGCCAGAATTCGTAGACCCCGCAAATCATGATTACAGGCTAAAAGGAATACCGCAGGCAAGAAAAAGTGCAGCGTCCATCGGGGCCCCAAAAAAAGCGGCAAAATCACTGGCCGATTATCTAAGGACAAAAAATACAAAACGGTCTCTCTGATAAAAGCTAAATAACATTCAATATGCGGACTGTCACCTTATGGGTGCTACCGCGTATGAACGACTTTTTTGCGGTTCATTGACACGGGCATGATCTTCAAATAAATAGCCTGAAGGAGGCTGAAATGGAGCTGGAGAGGGCCTGTCCAGTTTACCGGAGAGTCGAGCCGGACAAACCGTTCACCAAATTCAAAAAGTCCGAGATCAATCAATCCATTGCAGACCGTTTCGAGCAAACGGCAGCCAAATACCCATCGCACATTGCCATAAGTTCGTATGAAGCGCAGTTTACCTATGAGTCCTTAAATCGAAAGGTCAACCGGACCGCGCGCGCAATAATTGACAGGCGAGGGCTCTCCGCCGAGCCTGTTGCCATTTTTCTTGACCACGGTGCCCCCTTGATATCCGCTATGCTTGCGGTATTGAAGGCAGGCAAAGCCTATGTCGTTTTGGACACATCCTTCCCTTCTGCAAAAAACGCTTCCGTCATCAAGGAGTCACGGGCCGGGCTCGTTCTTACCGATAAAAAAAATTTAAGCCTCGCTTCCAGACTGGGTGCAGACGCCTCGCGGCTTATGGTCACCGATGAGATTGGCAGGAAATTTTCTTCTGAAAACCTGAATCTGCCGATCTCTCCGGCGGCAACCGCCCATTTGATTTTTACATCAGGCTCAACCGGAGTGCCAAAAGGGGTGTTCCAGACCCACAGGAACGTGCTTCATAATGTCATGAGGTGCACCAATATGCTCCATTGCGCTTCCGATGACCGTCTATCTCTACTCTGGTCCTGCAGCTTCGCGGCGTCGGTGCCAAATATATTCGTTGCCTTGCTCAATGGCGCGGCCCTGCACCCCTACAGCATTAAAAGAAATGGGATCGATAATATTGCCGGTTGGCTGGCAAGGGAAGGGATAACCATATTGCACTTCGCCCCTTCGGTATATCGCCAACTCGTTTCCTCACTGACAGGCAACGAGGATTTTTCCAGACTCCGGCTGATCAAGCTGTCCGGCGAGGCCGTCCGTAAGAGCGACCTGGAGATCTACAAGAAGCATTTTCATAAGGGCTGTATCTTTCATGTGTCTCTTGCTTCTACTGAGACGAACATCATACGGCAGTTTTTTTGCGATCACGAAACGCTGGTGAGCAGCGAGGCCGTGCCCGCGGGCTATGAGGTGGAAGACATGCAGGTGATGATACTCGATGAGGACGGCAGGGAGGTTGTTTCGGGCTGCGCGGGGGAAATTGCCGTCAGAAGCCGGTATCTTCCTTCGTCCTATTACAGGATAGAAGGTCCGGGCCCATCTCCATTCCTGCGTGACGGCAGTGACGAAGATATGATCACATACAAAACCGGCGACCTTGGTTATATGCAGAAGGACGGATGTCTGGTTCATCTGGGCCGCAAGGACTTGCAGGTAAAAGTGCGGGGATACAGGGTCGAGATAAGCGAAGTTGAGAAAGCGCTCAATGAGCTGCCGGCGGTAAAAGAGGCAGTCGTGGCAGGACGTGATGACTCTTACGGAGGCAAGCTGCTGGCCGCATATATTGTGCTCCATAACGGCCAGTCCTTAACACCAGGTGAACTTCGGAATTCACTGAAAGAACGGCTGCCAGATTACATGGTGCCGTCACGGTTCGTCTTTCTTGACGCACTGCCACTTACCCTGAGCGGCAAATTGGACCGCATGGCACTGCCGCCCCCGGATTACAGGATTTCCGAACTAGAAGAGAATTATTTGCCACCGCGCACACCTGAGGAAAAGCTGCTTGAGGGGATCTGGAAAAAAATCTTGAGGATAGACCGGGCAGGGGTGTTTGACAATTTTTTTGACCTGGGCGGGCATTCCTTACTTGTAGCGGCGCTGGCAGCGGAGATAAGAAAAAAAACGGGGAGGACCCTGCCGGTAAATGCTATACTGCAGTCGCCAACGATAGGCCAGTTGGCCAAAGTCCTCCGTGCAGACGGGCCGCGCTCTGAGTTTGCATCGGTGATGGTCCAGTCAGGAGGCTCAAAACAACCTTTTTTCTGGATCGGTATAAACACTTACCGTCCTCCATATCTTGGCCCCGGCCGCCCAGTGCACGGCATCATTCTTCAGGGTGATTATGGCAAGCCCATAATTTTCCGTACCGTTGAAGAACTGGCGGCACACCACATGGATGAAATAAGGGCTGTCCAGCCAAAGGGGCCCTATTTGCTTGGGGGCTACTGTTTCAGCGGGATGGTGGCCCTTGAGATAGCTCAGCAGCTTATAAAGCAGGGGGAGGAGGTATCAATGCTTTGCCTCATTGAGCCTCTTCCGTATTGCATGCCCCCTGCTGACGCCGCGCTTGCCCCCAATGCCCCATTAAAAACCAAAGCCGGATATGTGCGAAGGAAACTCCCCCTTTTATTGAACATTCGCAAAATTCCATATATATCAGGCGTAATCCTTCAATCCGCCATGGGAAAGATCAATTTCTTTTTCTGCCGCAGCCTCATCACCATGGGCAATTCGGTGCCGCGGCGTTATCGTGATTTTTATCGTCTTTATACGGCAGGAAGGTATGCCGCCAGGTCTTATCCCGGAAAGACCGCTATTTTTCTGAGAGAGAACAGCGGTGGAAAAGAATTCTGGAGCAAATTTGGCGGTAAGGGGACATTCGTCTCTGAAGTTGAAGGGACAGTGCATCATACCATGATGGATGAACCCTATGTCGGGATATGGACCAAAGAGCTTGGCCACTACCTGGACATGGTCCACGCAGATGAAAAGAAATGCAGCCGGCCTGAGCAGCGGACCGGAAGACCAAACAGAGCTTCAGCAGATGACCTTGATGCAGCCAGTGCCTGCTTCTGAAAAGGAGCTTTTCCCCGTATGGTCTTTTTTTTCCTCCTTTCCCGAGTGGAAAAAAGATGAAGTGCACGTATGGCGCTCCAGCCTGCAAATGCCTGCTGAGCAAACGGAAATGCTGCGGCAAACTCTGTCATCAGATGAATTGCAAAGAGCAGGCTGCTTCCGTTTTCAGCGGGACAGCGCCAATTTTATTGCCGCCCGCGGGACACTCAGGGCCATCATTGGGAGATATTTAAATGAGGAGCCGCGGAAAGTGAGGTTCAGATACGGACTCTTTGGAAAGCCTGAGCTAGCAAATGAAAAAACGATCAGCTTCAACGTGTCCCATTCAAAAGACCTTGCGGTTTTTGCATTTGCCCGGAACCGTAAAGTAGGCGTAGATATAGAATACATTTCTTCCGCCCCTTCAATTGCCGAAATTGCAGGACAATTCTTAATGACCGAAGAAGGCATGAGCCTTAAACCGGCCCCGGGTTACATCAGGAAGAAGGCCTTTTTCAGGGCTTGGACTCGAAACGAGGCATATCTGAAGGCTATCGGCACCGGGTTTGCCGGGCGCCGCGACCTGCTGGAAACAAACGTGAAGGGACGGTGGTCTTTTACCGGCATAAGCGTAGGAAGGGGATATGCTGCTTGTCTTGCAGTTGAGGGTCCTGAGCCATCTTTTAAGTTCTTGCAATGGATGGACGTAATCTGATTGAGCATTCTTAAAAAAAATGCTAAAAACAAAAAAATAAAAAATTATCCGGGAGCGCTGCGGTGGAAAAATTACCATTCATCTCAGTAATAATACCTTGCAGAAATGAGGAAAAGCACATCGCAAACTGTCTGGACTCGATAATCGCAAATAAGTACCCCACAGACAGGATGGAGGTCCTGGTGGTTGACGGAATGAGCACTGACGCAACCAAACGCATCCTGAATGACTATTCGAAAAAATACGGGTTCATCAAGGTCCTGGATAACAAAAAAAGGGTCACTCCGGCAGCAATGAACACGGGCATAAAAAATTCCGCCGGAGAACTTATCACGATAATAAACTCGCATGCAGTGCTGGATAGTGGTTTTCTCTCAAAAAGCGTTTCGGCACTGAAGGAAACAGGCGCTGATGCGGTTGGCGGCAGGCTGAACACAATCAATGACGGTGAGAAAATCTTTGCCAGGAGCATCCCTATCGCAGCCGATTCATTTTTTGGGGCTGGAGGGAGGAGATACAGGAACAGGGAAAAGCCGGGACTTGTGTCTGATACCCTTCCGTATTGTGTCTACAAAAAAGATGTTTTCAACAAGATTGGAATGATAGATGAAGAATTGCTGCGGGACCAGGACGAAGAATTCAACTACAGGCTTCTGAAACGCGGCGGGAAAATATTTTTTTCCCCGGAAATAAAATCTCATTTGCATCTGAGGCCCTCTTTAAAGAAGCTTTGGAGACAGCATTTCCAATATGGTTATTTCAAAGTTAAAGTTGCGCAAAAAATAGGCGCGTTCCTTACCTGGAGGCAAATGATCCCGGCCCTGTTCGTTGGAAATCTTTTTTTGTGGACGGCGCTTGGCCTTATAACGCCAAAAATGATTTATCTGTCCCTTTTTATTTTGGCGGCTTACGAGGCAAGCAGTGCGGCATTCTCGTTCATGCTTTCGTCAAGGCACGGAATGGTTTACCTGGGTCCATTCTTTGTTGTTTTTAACACTATCCATTTCAGTTACGGTCTGGGATATTTGAAGGGCATTATTGATTTTGTGCTGCTAAAAAAAGATAAAAAGAAAAAGATCCTGGACGCTCCGCTTACAAGATAAGACAGTCCCACCAAGCACATCTATCCTCACCTCAGCGCGTACCTTTCTAATTTCCATTAAGACCTCTTAAAAAAAGCCGGGCCGTAACATGTGCCTTGCAGCCTGAACTGCGGCCATTTCTGCCTTTGCGGTATTTTTTGCTCTCTTGTCATTACCCGTTCCCTCCTGGATTTTTCGAGCCAAGTCCCATACGTCCTTTTATTTCTTTGATTCCCCGTGATTTCCCCTGAAAAGCTTATCAATGTGATATCTGTTACTTTTTTTAAAAGTTTTTAATTTTAAAATATTAGTGCCTTAAGGCGTAGATCTTTGAGTTTTTTCTCCGCTGTACGACGTTTCCGAAAAGGTAAACCTTGGGCGACCAGGGGGCACAAAGCCGCGGGGCCTTGAAAAGGCCAGCCGGGCTGCCGAAGAAACAGTGCTTACCTGCCTGAGTTTTATCTCGGTATGGATGGATTAGGCCTGTTTCCCTTTCGAGGGAAACAGGCCTTTTTTGTTTCAAATCTTCAAATAGCAAAGAGAGGTTCACAGATGAAGAAGAGTTTTTTCCTCCCTATTTTCCTTTTGGCAGTAGTGGTTTTAGGCATTTCCTCCTTTATTGGAGAGGCAAATGCCGCCACCTACTATGTTTCCACCTCGGGAAGCGACAACAACAACGGTTCTCAGAGTTCTCCTTTTCGTACGCCATCTTATGCAGCTAGCATTGTGAATCCTGGTGATTCGGTCATTATAGAGAACGGTACTTATTCTCCGTTTACCATAAGCCGCAGCGGTTCGTCCGGTGCTCCTATAACTTTCGAGTCACAAAATAAATGGGGTGCTGTTATTGATGCAGGTGGTGGTTCCTATGCAGTGGCTATTAGTGCCAGTTACATAAATATAATGAATTTCAGGATGCAAAATATCGCATATGATGGCATTGTTGGAAGGGACGGAATTCATGATATTACCATCTATGGCAATAACATTGGCCCAGTAGGTGCAAACGGTACCGGCAATAATGGATGCGCTGGTATAGATTTTGATTTTGCATCTAACATAATTGTAGATAGTAATGTTGTGCATGATTCAGGTGGTGGCAGCGACGGATATTCTGCCGATCATGGAATAGATTTTGAGGGGCAAGCGGGTTCTACTGGTGCATTCTCTAACCTTACGGTTATAAACAATGTCACCTATGATAACGATAGAGGGTGGGATATTCAAATATATGATAATTCTCATGCTAACCCAACTGTTACAGGACTTTATATAATAGGCAATACTTTCGCCTCCACAAACCCTAACAATACAGGGCAGCTTGGTCTTTATATGCCCATGACAAACGCGCTGGTGGAGGACAACATTTTTTATATGCCGGGAGGGGGCGCGGCTTCATATCCCTCGGGCCAAAGCTTTACTGCAAGTTATAACCTGACCACAGCCTCTACCATGGGTGCCGATGCCTCGGGGACAGGAAACATATTGAACGCCAGCCCGTCTTCAATATTTGCAGACGCGGCTGCCCTTGATTTTTACCTGCAATCTTCATCTCCGGCCATAGGCACCGGCACAGCGTGGTCCGGCAGAACATATGATGCAAACGGAAACCCCCTGGCAAACCCTCCCGATATCGGGGCATATGAATTTTCAACCTCAACTTCAACCTCAACTTCAACATCAGGATCGATCTCTACATCGACTTCAACCTCAGGCTCAACATCGTCCACATCTGGCTCGGGCGGGACTTCGACTTCGACAACCACATCAACAACATCCACTCCGACAACCGGCACGACAACAACTTATACGTCAACTACAGGAACAACATCGATGATTTCAGGGACCTCATCGACAGCGGGGGCAACGTCAACTTCCGGAACGGCCTCCACTTCAACAACCACAGGTTCCACCTCAACCACTTCATCATATGGTTCGACACCTGCAATCAGCAACGCTTCCACTGCAACAACCGCACCAGCATCAACTACCTCATCCGGGCAGGTAACGGCGCCCCAGTTGCTGACGCCATCGCAAGGGCAGACAGTCAGCACCACTGTCACGTTCCAATGGAGCCCCTCCAAGGACTCGGCTCCCGTTACGTATACGCTCTACGTCGGTAAAAAACCGGACTTCTCGGATGCAAGCCCCATACAGGTGGCATCCGCGCAAAACAGCATGTACGCGATGGGTGGCGGCGCGGCCGCGCTGTTTATGTTCGGGCTTGTCGTCCCCGGGGGCATCAGACGCAGGCGCAGGCTGCTCATGCTCCTTCTGGCCGGCGTTATGGCTGCCGGGCTTTTGGCATCATGCGGTGGAGGGGGCGCCGGCACGCAGACCTCGTCTTCTTCCCCTGCTTCAAGCGTAAGCCCCAGTACGGGTGCATTGAGCTATACGGTCTCCGGGTTGTCCAGCAAGACCACATATTATTGGAAGGTGGTCGCACAGGATAACGCCGGAAATACCGTGCAAAGCCAGACAGGCAGCTTCCAGACTAACTAGACGCCTGTTGAACTGTAAAAGGGGCGGCGCCTTTTTGATGCCGCCCCTTTTCTATATTTAACATTCAGGCCTGTATTAAAAGTAAACAGGTATTGTTTCCATTCTATACAGACAAACCTTATAACAAACTTTTTTTCCCCTGGCAGTGAAAGCCAAAATGCGGCGGCAGGCTTTAATTGAAAATATGAATTTTTTCAGACTCTTATGCATGCCTGTCCGTTTTATTGAATTACTTATGTGTGCCCTTCCGATAAATGCATCTCTCGAAAACAGGCCAGGTATATTGCTTGCTAAATCAGAAATGGCACACCTTTGTTCCAAATGCAAGAAGGTTACAAAAAAAAGCGCGTAATAAAATTTTTGCTGTGCCGGAGCAGTTCAAAAGATAACTACATCCTAAGGAGGGGTATTATGAAAGTCTTAAAAAAGATATTAATACCGGCTTTTTGCATGATTTTTGCCATTGGCTTTACAGGCTGCGGTGGGGGCTCGGGCGGTAGTGGATCAACCGGAGCATCGGGAGCATCGGGAGCATCGGGAGCATCGGGAGCATCGGGAGCATCGGGAGCATCGGGAGCATCGGGAGCATCGGGAGCATCCAGCAGCAATTCAGGATCTGTTACCAGCACCCCTAGCAATCCATTTATTCCTACATCCCAAACATCTGGAGGCACATCTGGAGGCACATCCGGAAGCACCACATCTTCCGGGCAAAGCAGCGGTTCCGTGGGGGACCAGGGACTCGTCCTTATTCCCAGCGATCCATCTGATGATGCACAATCCATCACAAACTCTCCCAGCATCCTTCAGATCGTGCATATTTATGATTCAAACGGCAATGTGCTGTCTACACCGTCAATGTCTTCAATAAGCTATTCCGGGGAAAATGATTTTGATGGCGCGGCGCTCACTCCAGACGGGTCCGAGGGTGTCCTGATGGATGGTTATAACAATAAGCTTTATTATTTTTCGGTACAAAACGGCACGGTGTCTGCAGCCAACACGCTTAACACGAACTATGGCGTAGACGGCGATTCGGTAGCCATTCTCAGCAACGGGGATGAGGCGGTCGTTTCTCTCGACAATAACACCTATCTTGTTCTGGTTACCGGCATTCTTTCCGGAACCCCTCAGATAGTGGGCGGCATCGGAATTCCGGACTACCGCAATGCCGTCGTCATCTCCAATGATGACAAGGTGCTTCTGGCGCGCGGCGCAAACGGACTTACCGTCTATTCCATCGCTTCCAGTACTCCTCAGCCCGGCGACTTTAATCAGACCGCAAACATCCCCAGCCTTGGCACTTCGAGTGCTGAGTTTGACGGCAGAGGCGGCATGGCCATCAGCCCCATAGATTCAAGCCGTGCCGTGGTCATCACTAATATTGTAAATAGCACAAGCGGCACTGTGAATCTACTGACCGGACTGCCCGGCACCCCGGTACTGTCAAATTCCACAAGCGTGGACTACACAGTCAATACCGTGGCGGTTTCACCAGACGGCACTCTGGCTGTGGTCGGCACAGACAATGGGCTCCTCATGTTTTCGGGGGTTGCTTCCGGAGCGCTTTCGCAGGTGGGACAGCTCTACGCTCCGTCCTACAGCATCAGCGACACAAGCGTGACATTGGGCCAGATAACAACGCTCGGATTTACTATTGACGGGAAATATGTCGTGGTTTGCGACCATACAAACGGCGCTCTGCTTGTGATCCCGGTAAGCTCAAGCGGTTTTGGAGCACCAGCGGGCATATTGCCGGGCCTTTCGGTGCCTGCAAGCGATAACATAATGATACATTAGCCTTCTTTCAGGCCAGTTCCGGAAGGGGGGTGCCCGATAAGTGGCACCCTCCTTTTGCCCAAGGCATGCACCCCATGCCGGTATATTTTTTGCCTCGATGATGCGTACCCGGGAGAACGGCATGTTTTCTGTCCTGAAAAATGCCGTTGAAAAGTCAGATATTTTGGAGTATACAGAGTTATTGGCCGCGAAATTTTTAATGGGGGTCAATATGCGGAGGGGTCTCTTTTCCAGAGCGGCAGCTATTTTTTTATTTTTAGCGCTGCCTGTCCTGCACGCCGCAAATGCCAATTGCCAATTTCTGCAAAAGGCCAAACTGAATGCTTCCGGGGGTGCTCCAGGCGCTAATTTTGGTTTTTCGCTTGCCGTCAGTGCAAACGGCAGGATTTCAATCATAGGTGCGTACGAGAAAAAAAACCAATGCGGAGCGGCATACGTGTTTACGCGCGGTGGGACAGGCTGGAAAGAGCGGCAGGAATTGTCGCCTTTGTCCGGAAATGAACAGGAGGCATTCGGATGGTCTGTGGCGTTAAGCGGAAACGGCGGCACGGCCATCGTCGGGGCCATTGGCAAAGACATGAAAGCCGGTGCGGCATACGTATTTTCTCGCACCGGGACTTCGTGGAAGCTGCAGCGGAAGCTCAAGGCCTCCGATGGAGCGGCAGGTGACAATTTTGGTTTCTCATTGGCGCTAAGCGCCGATGGCGGCACAGTAATTATCGGAGCCCCTGCAGCGGATTCCTTTCATGGCCGGGCATACGTTTTCATGCGCACCGGCTCAAGGTGGATACAGAAGCAGGAATTAAGCAACCCCGATTCGTCGGCATATGATGAGTTTGCCTCTGCGGTTGCAATAAGCGCGGACGGGAGCACCGCCCTTATCGGAGCATATGAGAAAAACGGCCAGATCGGCTCGGTATACGTGTTCCGGCGCAGTAAAACGGCCTGGAAAGAGCAGCAGGAACTGACGCCCCCGGTCAGCGATGAACCGGAGGCATTCGGATGGTCCGTGGCACTGAACTCAAACGGTACCGCAGCCATTATCGGCGCCATAGGCAAAAACGCGGGTGCTGGCGCCGCATATGTATTCAAGCGCAACGGCACTGCGTGGAAATGGCAGCGGGAGTTAACGGTTTCCGGCAAGGAAATATTTGGCACGTCAGTGGCTTTAAGTGGAGATGGCGATACTGCCCTCGTCGGCGCTAACGGTAAAAATGACAGGGCAGGCGCGGTTTATGTATTCACGAGCAAAGATGGTATATGGACGCAAAAGCAAGTGCTTTCGGCCTCGGATGCGGCGGCAAACGGCGATTTTGGCGTCTCCGTTGCCCTCAGTGCATATGGCGATACTGCGCTTGTCGGCTCACTAGCAAACTCGGCATATGCATTTTCTATCCCGTTGCAGCCTCCAAACTGGAACAATATCGCTCCTTATATGAAAACTCTGTTCGGCGTAACTGATAACGGAGAGGGTATTGCAATTTTGCAGGATGGGGAAATACTGCATATCTTGCCATCGGTCTCCTCCGATCCAGTTTTCCTGGCGCTAGACCGCGATTTGCCGCAGGTCCTCAAATCAATTCAGCTTTACCAGGGAAAAACCGCAATGAGCGGCCCGGGTTCAAAAAATGATGGCAACATTACCCCCGTAGAAAGAAAAAAGATATTGGATATGGCAGCTCAAGCCCTGAAAAATATGTTGCAGTCTATCGAGAAAAATAAAGGGCAAAAAAAATAAATGGCTTCGAAGTATGTTTAGCGTGGCAGCCAGGCACATGCCTGCGGTTAGAAAGACACGATTTGGCCTGACAGTTTTTTTTATTTTTTATTAAAACCCTTTAGGCCGGATTTTTCTTTTTAGAAAAATGGGACTGAAGGGGCGGAGCAGTGCCCGGGGCATGTTTTTTTGACAAAAAAATGACCTGAAATAAAAGATCTCTCAAGAATGACCTGTTTTCTTTATCCAATGGATCTCTATTGACGGTTCAGAGCTATACGATGATTTTAAAAAAAAATGATTTAGCCATTCCAGTCTTAAAAACGTTTGTTCTCCGTATATCCCGAGAAAAAGGCCGTGTATTGAGCGACTGGGCCTGGACTGCGCTTGGCCAGCTTGCTGCTGCAGCTGGGTTTTTGGCAGGTATGCGCCTTATGACCCAATACGTAAGACCCGATGTTTTTGGAACTGTCAGTCTTCTTCTTGGCACGGCTACTCTGTTGACGGCCACATTTTGCGCCCCATTCATCGAGGCTGCCCTTAGGTTCTATCCGGATGCGGCCAGAGACGGGCAAGTCCCGCTGCTGCGGGAGGTCACAAACTCCTTTTTGATCAGGTCTGCCAAAGCGCTTTCTCCTGTCGTTGGCGCTGCAGGACTTCTTTTATTTTTCCTGTACAGGGAAAAAACTGCTTTCCTCATGGCAATGGCATCATTGTGCGGTCTGCTGGTTGTAGACGCGGTAAAGGCAAAGGAACGAAATTTCCTGAACGCAGGCAGAAGACAAAAGGCTATGGCTGTCTGGCTGGCAACGGACACATGGGCAAGGTTTTTGGGAGCGATCATAATGGTTCTGGTCTTTGGGAGCTCCACCGGATCCGTTCTGTCGGGCTATCTTGCGGGTTCTCTTTTGTTACTGGCCTTTTTTTATTTCCGGAAGGGATCAGGCCTCGCTCGTGCGGTCGCCCCCTCAACAATGGAAGAAAAAAAAGCCAACTTACCGGATGAGATCAGGCGGTATGCCATCCCGATAATACCCATGGCCATAGTTGGGTGGATAGCGTCGCTCGGCGACCGCTATATAATAAGCGCGCTGTCTGGTCTTGAACAGGTGGGAATATATTCTGCATCATATGGTCTTGTAAGCAGGCCTTTCCTTATGGCCGGCGGAGTGATCGAACAGACATTGAGGCCACTCTATTTTGAAGCTGTCTCTGCGGGCGACAAGGCTCGGGAAAAGAAGACGTTTTTCGCGCTGCTTTCCGCAACAGTACTGGCCAGTCTTTGCCTGGTAGCGGTTATAACGCTTATGCGGCGGGAAATAGCAGGTCTTCTGCTTGAAAGGAGATACAGCGCCGGGGCCGATCTGATACCATGGATCGCCCTCGGATACGCATTTCTTGTTGTAAGTTATGTTTTTGAGAAGATATGCTACGCCTACAAAAAGACCAAGAGCGTTTTCTTTGCTCAGTCGGCAGGGGCCGCCGCTAGTCTTGGAGCAGGAATACCCATGATCTGCCATTACGGGCTGCTGGGAGCCTCAATGGCGGTGCCGGTATATTTCGGGATTCAACTTGCCGTATCTGCCGTCATGGCAAGGCAGGCGCTGAAGGGGGCTGGCTGATCTTTCATTTCTCGCAGGCCTTTTTTGATGTAAGCCCGAAGGGCCCTATATATGAACTGGGCGGGCATACTCGTATGTCACAGTGTCGGAGGGCCTGCTGTGGACGCCCGAACGCGAAGGCTTAATGTAAGTCAGCGAATGTTCAGTTTCCAGATGTGGAGCCTGAAGGCTGCGGGGTACAGGGTCGTATCACTTAAAGAGATACTCGAGTTTGCAGGCGGAACAGAAAAACGGGGAAGGTTTGCCTGTCTTACCTTTGATGATGGCTACATGGATTTTTATGATAATGCTTTCCCTGTTTTAAAAAAATACGGATATCCTTCCACTGTCTTTATGGTTTCGGGGCTTGCCGGGCGTGTGAACCTGTGGGACAGCGCAAAATACAAAAACGGTTATGGAAAACGCCCCCTGCTTGATTGGCAAAAGGCAAAGGAACTTTCTGCAGGCGGCGTTACCTTTGGCGCGCATACGATGACGCATCCCCATCTGACAAGGATACCGGCTGCCCGCATGAAAGATGAAATCCTCGACTCAAAGCTGGAGATCGAAGACAGGACCGGCAGCCCTGTAGATTTTTTCTGCTATCCCTACGGCGATTACAACAAAGATGTCATGAGAGAAGTAAGGGAGGCTGGATTTCTTGGCGCAACTTCCTCAAAGAGAGGCTTTGTACTCAGGGGAGACGATTTCTTCAAGTTAAAAAGAATGGGACCGGGGCCGATGACATGGCTTTCTTCCATCTGCATGCCGGCAATCAATACGTAACCAGAGTGGGAAAAAGATTTTTCGCCTTTAAAAAGTACAAGAGCTAGCTCAGATGAAGATATTCTATGTTGGCCATCTGACCGGAGGCACTTGCCTGGACCGCATGCGGTGCCTTGAAAGCCTGGGGCATGAGGTCATCCCCTTTGACGTTTCAAGTATGAAATATGTGCCTAAGATCGCCAGAAGCCTGGCCAACCGTTTTAATTACGGGCCGCTGGTATCGGGCATTAATCGCGCCTTGTGCCGGTCCGTCGACGGAATGCGAAAGATATCCCACATATGGATAGACAAGGGAAGATGGATATGGCCTGATACAATTGACAGGATAAAAGGGCTCTCGGGTGCCGCTGTCATTCATTATACACCCGATGCAGCACTGGTATTTCATAAATCGCGCCACTTTGCCGGGTCCATTCCCAAATACGATATTCTGTTTACCACAAAGCCTTTTGAGGTCGATCTGTATCGGGGCATGGGAGCAAGAAGAATTCATTTGACGCACCAGGCGTATGAGAAAACGCGTTTTTATCCGCGCAAGCCAGCGCAAGGCCTTTCTTCCGATGTCGCCTTTGTCGGGCATTATGAACGTCATTATGCAGGCAGGATAAGAGCACTCTCCGCGCTCAAAAAGACCAGTATAAAAGTGTGGGGCCCCGGCTGGGTGCGGCATTCGCGCATTTCCCGGTGGTGCTCGCAGCGCGTACAGGGTGACGGCATTTGGGGAGAAGAATATCCCAGGGCCATCTCCTCGGCAAAAATTTGCCTGGGACTTCTTTCAAAGCTTGTCCCTGACACTAGTACGACACGCACTTTTGAAATACCAGCCTGCGGCGGATTTATGCTTGCCGAGCGTACGGAAGAGCATCAAAGCCTTTTTGAGGAGGGTAGGGAGGCGGAATTTTTTTCTTCCGATGAGGAATTGCTGGACAAGGTCCGTTATTATCTCGCACATCCCGGGCAGAGGGATAAGATAGCGGCCTGCGGGCGGAAGAGATGCGTAAAAAGCGGTTACAATAATCATGACCGGATCAAGGATATGTTAAAGAAGGCCGCAAATTTATAACAAAAAGAATTCCCGAAAGGGTAAAAAAACCAAAAAAGCCAGAAACCTGCTTATTTTCAGGACGGGCCAGCTTGGTGATACGCTCGTTTCGATGCCCGCCATCCTGGAGGTAAAAAAGAGGTTTCAATGCCACCGGTTTGTGCTTCTGACCAACCGGCAGACAGACGATGGCAAAAATCGTGTCTCGTCATGGGATGTCCTGGGGCCAATCGGATGGTTTGATGAAGTGATAGTTTATGCGCCAGGCGGGACGGTCCGGGAAATGGCAAAAAACGGGTTGTCACTTGCGCGTACGATCAGAAAGCTTTCGCCGGAGCATATATTCAACCTGTCGCCCAAGAGAAGCCGGTGGCAGGCCTTCCGCGATTTTTTTTACTTCAGACACCTTGCCAGCCACAAGGCTAGTTACTATGGCCCGCCGTGGAGGAGCTTCTTATTCAGCGCTCCCCATCCGGAAGGAGAACCTTGCAGGACGGACCGATGTGAGCCTGAGTGGAAAACCCTCCTCAGGATTGCGGGCGGCCGGGAACCCGACTCCGGTTTCAGGCTTGCTGTCCCTGAATGCAAAAGGGAAGGATTTCAAAGGCTTGCCGCGGTTAAGGGCATTTTGGCCCGCCGCGGGGAGAAGGAGAAAAGACTCCTGGCTATTGGGCCCGGGTCCAGGATGCCGGCAAAGAAGTGGCCAGTCAAGAACTTTTGCGAGCTTGGCAAACTTCTGCTTAGAAAATTCCCGCAGCTTCATCTGCTTGTGCTTGGGGCCAGTGAGGACGAGGAAACAGGCCGCGAATTATGCCAGGCCTGGGGAGAAAGGGCCTGTAATTTGGCCGGCAAGCTCTCGATTTACGGCTCGGCGGCCGCTTTGGAAAGATGCGCCGGGTTTATTGGAAACGATTCGGGTACGATGCATTTGGCAGCCATGGTCGGCACGCCTTGCGTGGCGCTGTTTAGCGCAAGAGACCGGCCTGGCAAATGGGCTCCCTATGGAGACAATCACATAATATTGCGTCATGCCACCCAGTGCGCCGGCTGCATGCTTGAAGAATGCGTAACTCATCGCGGCCTTTGTCTAAGTATGATCACTGTCGCCCAGGTCCTTGAAGCTGCGCAAAAAATATTGACTGGCACAAACCCCGAAAAAACAGGACCGTACTTAATTAATGCCACCCACTAAAAAAAAGGCTTTCTTTGCGGTCGTTGCCGCCTTTGCTTTAATATCAGCCATCTTGGTTGTTGAAGGAAGGCTTTTTTTTGCGGTGTCCTCAGCCATGCTGCCATCTCTTATGGTTGCAGTGCTATCGAGGCCCGTGCACCTCCGGGCGGCAGGCGGGGACAGAGCGCAAGGTGAGCTGGCTGGCACAACTGAAAACAAAAGCCCATATCTTCTTTTGCTTGGCCTTCCAATGCTTATAACAGCCTTGAACATGTTTGCGCCTGCCGGCCCTACGATTGCCGAGCGGGTCATTGCCTCCTTCATCATAGTGGCCGGTTGCCTGCCCACTTTTCTATATATCAGAAACTCTGAGCAGGGGATACCATTTCTTCCCCTGTTCGGCATCATCTACAGTATCTATTACGCTCTGCCGCTTTTTTTATTAAGTGGATATTCCGTAAAGGACGGATACTTACCCGTATCGAAGGAAGCAATGGACAAATCCCTGATGCTGTCCGCCTCCGGCCTGGTCATGCTCCTTCTTTCGTTTTACATGTTCCCGGGGCGGGCCATTGGCAGGCATCTGCCCAAGATTGGCATTTCCTGGGCCCCCCACAAGGCAAAGGCCTGGGCGGTCATTTTTTTTCTGGCCGGGGCCGCGGTGAATTTCATATCGAACGGACTTATCCCAGTGCGGTACGCCTCCACGGTAAATTTCATGTCCCAGATGTCCATGCTCGGGATAGGGATATTGTATATACTTCAGTTGCGGGGCAATCTGGGAGTCAGAGGAAGGCTTGTCCTTTGGGGCCTTTTTCTGCCGCTCATCTTCCTCATCAGGCTGTCAACCGGCTCGCTGGCCCAAATCCTCCTTATATTTGTCTTTTTGATACTTGCTTCCTGGCATTTTAAAAGAAGGATACCGTGGAAGCAAATGACTGCGGGCCTGGTGCTGTTCCTATTTTTTTTTAACGCCAGGAACGAGTACCGGTATCTGACGTGGGGAGGGCAATATGAGCATAAAAATCCGGTAGAGAAGAGTCTTATTTTTATGAAACTGGCATTTGCAGGAGTGGAACCATATGGCAAGGAGTATGCAGCCATTTCCGCGCGCACGTCCCTTGTGGTGCCCTTTGCCTATGTTGTGGAAATGACGCCGGAGAGGATACCCTACTGGATGGGCAGGACTTACCTCTCCCTGCTCTGGATGCCTCTGCCAAGGATACTCTTCCCCTGGAAGCCGGAAAAGACACTGGGCCAGCAGTTCGGCCACCGTTACGGCCTGCTGGCCCCCGCGGACACCACCACTTCCTTCAATTTCCCGCAACTTATAGAGATGTATGCCAACTTTGGCTCCTTTGGGGTTGCTGCCGGGATGTTCATCATGGGCATGATCTACAGGTCTATATACGAAATGCTTTGCCACCCTGAAGGCGGAGAGGGTGGGTTTTTGGTAGGGCTGCTCATATTCACAGGACTGGCTAACATAGAGTCAGACTTTTCCCTGGTGTTCGGGAATATCATTTACGACATAATCCTTTTCGCAGTATTGATCAGCCTTCTTAAAAGCAGGCACATGGCGCGGTGAGCCACTGTTTAAATAGAACCAATCTCAAAATTGCATTTACTGTAACGTCCGCCATAACGGCGAAAGCCGCTTCTGCGCCAGTGACTTTAAAAAAATTAAATAAGGTCGCTGGATTCCGGGTTAAGCCCGGAATGACGAATTAGAGTCTTTCTTAATATTTCTTGGGAAAATGGTTTTAAGATCGTTTTACCCGAAAAAATAAAAACCCTCTGAGCTCCCAGCACCTGTCATGGGCACAATGAAGATCATATTCACCGTAGCCTCTTTAACGCCTGAAAGCGGTGGGCCTGCAAGGACGGTTTCAGCACTTAGCTCCTCGCTGGCGGACCTCGGAATGGGCGACAAAATGGAAATAGTCACCCTGGATGCAGGACCGGCTTTTGGCCGTCCGCTGATGCCTGCAAACAGGCAGGTTAAGACCGTTTTCATTTCTCGCAGTCATCCGTGGCTGCAGACACGCGCCTTCGGACGCATACTTGAAAGAAACTGCATGCATGAAGGACCCTGCCTGATCCATGACAATGGCGTTTGGCTGGCCACAAACCATGCCGCCGCAAGGACCACAAGAAGACAGAAAAAAACACTGGTTTTGAGTCCCCGGGGGATGCTAACAAAATGGTCGCTCGGCTACAGGAGCTGGAAAAAGAAGCTGGCCATGCGAGCTTACCAGCGGCGTGATCTTGAGGCCGTAAGCTGTTTCCACGCTTCATCGGCGCAGGAGGCCGAGGACCTGCGGACAATCGGACTGACCCAACCCATCGCCATCATTCCAAATGGAGTGAGCTTTCCTCTTGCGGCGCATTCAGCGCCCCGGAGGAAAGAAGGAGCAAGGACGGTGCTGTTCCTGTCCCGGATCAATCCCAAAAAAGGGCTGCTGGACCTTGTAAAGGCTTGGTCATTTCTTCGTCCCCAGGGCTGGCGTGTCATAATAGCCGGCCCTGACGAGCAAAACCATAAGAATGCCGTGCTGCGTACCATCAGAGCCGAAGGCCTGGAGGGACATTTCACTTTCACCGGCATGGTGCCTGAAGAGGACAAGTGGCGTATTTACAGCAACGCCGATATTTTCGTCCTGCCCTCCTATTCCGAGAATTTCGGAGTTTCCGTGGCTGAGGCCCTGGCATGCGGCGTCCCGGTAATTACCACAAAGGGGACCCCATGGGAAACCATAGCCCAAAAACGCTGCGGCTGGTGGATAGACAGCGGAGCAGTGCCGCTTGCCGCGGCACTGAGAGAGGCCATCGCCCTGTCCGATAGTCAGCGGAATGAAATGGGGCTTCGGGGTCGAAAACTGGCAGAAAATTTTTCATGGGATAAAATTGCCAGGCAAATGGCAGAGGTCTACAGGTGGCTGTGCGGAGAAGGAGAGAGGCCGGACTTCGTTTTTTTTCATGGGAAGCACAAAGCTGGACATTGAGGCCAATAGGAGGTCCGTAAAGTATTCAAGGCACGAGCTGTTCAAGCGGGTGCTGTGGGGAGTTTTGGCCTTGCCCCTCTTCAGGTTCAGCCCACGGGTCTTTTTTGGCTGGCGCCGGGCCCTGCTTCGTGCATTCGGGGCCAGGATCGGGCGGGAGGTGCATATATATAATACGGCACATATATACATGCCATGGAACATCGAGGTAGGCGACTGGTCTTCCATCGGCGAACATGCCTTTATATATAACCTGGGCAAAGTGACGATCGGCACCAGGGCTACGATCTCATATCGAGCCCACCTCTGCTCAGGCACACATGATTATGGCAGCCCCAGTCTGCCGCTGCTTAAGCCTCGCATCATCATCGGTGACCAGGCCTGGATCTGTACGGATGCGTTCATCGGACCAGGGGTGCGAATCGGCAATGGGGCGATAGTGGGCGCGAGGTCAGTTGTGATAAAGGACGTTAGCCCTATGGCCGTAGTTGCCGGCAATCCCGCAAAGTTCATTAAAGCTCGCAGCCTGAAAAAAGAAAAAGACTTTTGAAAAAAGGCAATCAATCGCGGATTGGGCGCTGAGCGGACCATGCTGTTATTCCAAAAGGCATGCCAGAAGATGGAAAAAAACTCCCAGTCAAAAAATGGAGACATTGCCGGCCGGACGGTGCTCCTCCTCACAGCCTCCGTCAACCCAAATAATATGCCCGGGGCCGTTTCATCGCCTTCAGGGAGACTTTCAGACTACGTTAAAGCCTTCTCGTTCTATGTAAGGAATTTTCCGCGGATAGGCAAGATCGTTTTTGCGGACAATTCAGGGTGGCCGCTTGACGCGGTCAGGGAGGCCGGGCTTGACAATCCTCACCGGAAAAAACTTGAATTCCTTTCCATGGACGAAAACAGCTACCCGCGGGAATTCGGGAAGGGGTTCGGTGAGCACAAGCTTATTTCCGCCGCGCTTGAGCATTCAAGCCTCATAAGAGGGTCCGGTTACGTCGCCAAGATGACGGGCAGGATATTTCTTATCAACATGGACAAGCTGCTGGACCGGATCGCCCCTTCAGTGGATATTTCATGTGATCTCAGGGACCATGCATTTTATGAGCTGCTTGGATTGCCGTTTTGCGGGCGTTATTGCGACACCAGGTTTATCGTGTTCCGTCCGGATTTTTTCATGGAGCATCTGAGGGGACTCGCATCAGATCACAGGCACGGGAATTTCGGGCTTGAGGTCAATTATTACAAGGTAATTAAACCGCTTGAGGTAAGCGATAAAGTCAGCTGCAGGTTTCAGATAGAGCCCCGGTTCCGGGGGCTTGCCGGTCATGGAAATAAAAACTATTCCGGCGCAAAAGAGATTGCCAAACAGACCGCAAGGGGGATCACCCGCCGCTTCTTTCCGGGCCTGAGAATATAGAAAAGTGAGCATATCAGTCTTGATACCGACACTGAACGAGGAGAGGAACCTGCCCTTTGCCCTTGAAAGCTGCCGGTTCGCAGATGAGGTCTTCGTACTTGATTCAGGCTCCAGAGACGGCACAAGAAAAATTGCAGCGGATTTTGGCGCACGTTTTTTTTACCACGCATGGGAGGGATACGCCAGCCAGAAAAACTGGGGGCTCGCAAACCTGCCAATAGGGACGGACTGGGTCTTTATCCTGGATGCGGACGAGCAGATCACGGAAGAGCTCGGCGCCGAACTTATTTCTATATCGAGGGGCAAAGCCCGCACGAGGAATGCCGGGTTTTATGTAAACAGATTTTTTGTCTGGAAAGGGGAAAAGATCCGCCACTGTGGATATTATCCCTCGTGGAACCTCCGCTTCTTCCAGCGTGGCAAGGCCCGGTACGAGGAGCGCTCGGTGCATGAGCACATGCTCCTTGAAGGCCAGGCAGGGTACCTTAAAGGAGAGATGCGCCACGAGGACAGGCGCGGCAGAAGGCAACTTTGGAGAAAACACCTGCGTTATGCCGAGCTTGAAGCAGCGGAAATGCTTAACGCCATATGGAGCGGGGCGGACAAAGAAGCTGAAAAGGGGAAAAAAGGATTCAGGCCGGCATTTTTTGGCAATCCGCTTGAGAGGCGCAGGGCCGTTAAAGAACACATCTGGCCCTATCTTCCTTCGAGGTGGCTTTTGAGGCTCATCTATATGTCTATCCTTAAAAGGGGGTTCCTGGACGGGCGGGCAGGTCTCGATCTGTGCCTTTTCATGAGCCGGTACGAAAGGGAAATATCAAAGTCTTTCAGACGTCAAAAAAAACAAAAAAAATCTTTTTTAGAATTTGACAGGCATTTGCCTTCCCATCATAGCGTTTTTTTGAAACCGTTTGGGAAATGAATATGAAGATATCCCTGATCACGGTGTCCCTCAATGCGGCAAACACGATAAAAGACTGTCTGGACAGCGTTAAGGCCCAGGGGGCCGGCGTCGAACACATCGTTGTTGACGGAGGATCCACGGATGGCACCATTGATATCGTCCTCTCGCGTCTCTCCCAGATAGCCCGGTTCGTATCCGAGCCCGATGGCGGGATATATGATGCCATGAACAAGGGAATCGGGATGGCAACCGGGGATATCATTGGCATTCTTAACGCGGATGATGTATTTGCAGCCCCTGATGTGGTGAAGCGGGTAAGGGAGGCATTTGTGGACCCATCTTACGATGCGTGTTATGGAGACCTCCTCTATGTCCATCAAACCGACTTGAACAAAGTGTTCCGTTATTGGAAATCCTGCCAGTACAGCGCAAACAGCTTTTATCTTGGCTGGATGCCTCCGCATCCATCATTTTTTGTGCGAAGCCGGGTATACAGCAAATACGGCATCTTCAATCCCGGCATCGGGACCGCGGCTGACTACGAGCTGATGCTCAGGCTGCTGCTTAAACACAAAGTGCCTGCCATCTATATACCCCACGTGCTCGTGAGGATGCGGACCGGCGGAAAAAGCAACGCCTCGATTTTAAACCGGCTGCGTGCCAACAGGATGGACAGAAAAGCCTGGAAGGTCAATGGACTGAAGCCATATCCGTTCACCCTGGCGGCAAAGCCGCTTAGGAAGATAGGGCAATTCCTAACCAAAGGACCGCACCTCCCCCCGATGGAGGCCCTGTAAGCCGCCGCTCAGGCGGGAAAAGTCAGGTAAAAAATGCCAGGCAGATTGACCGTCTATTTGCCATATTTGTTTGTATCATTCACCGTTTCAGCCCTGACGGTGCCTGTCGTCCGCAGACTTTCCCTGGCAGCAGGGGGGGGCGGACAGGGAGCCCGCAATCAAAGAGGCTTGGCATCAGACCGGCACCCTGAGGCAGGCAGGATAGTCCCCAGGCTTGGCGGCGCCGGGATTTTCTGCTCCTTTCTTCTGCCTGCGATTTTTTGGCTGGCAATTACTGGATATCAAGGAGAGCTTCCGTATATTCTCATTGCCTCCGCAGCCGTTTTTGCTGTCGGTCTTTACGACGATACAAAAGGGTCGAGCATCGCGGCAAGGCTGCTTGTGGAGAGCATGGCCGCGCTGCTCGTATATTTCGCGGGTCTAAGGGTCGCCATACCGTGGAGCTGTCATGGGGTTTTTTACTTTTTCCGATGGTTAAGCCTGCCTGTGACCATTTTTTGGATACTGGTAGTGACAAACTCCATGAACCTTATTGACGGTCTTGATGGTCTGTCGGCCGGGACTGGAATTCTTGCATCTGCAGCCTTTTTTGCCTTCGGCGGACTGACAGCATATGGAGACTTTGCCTGCATGACCCTTGCAGGCGCCCTTGCCGGTTTTTTGATCTACAATTTCCCTCAGGCATCGGTGTTCATGGGTGATTCAGGCAGTCTTTTTACCGGGTTTGTTCTTGCATGCCTGTCCGTTTCCCGCTTTTCCAGGGCCGCCACGCTGGCATCGGGCATGGTATCCATAGCGGTACTCAGCGTGCCCGTACTGGATATGCTTTATGCCGTCCTCAGGAGGTATTACAGGGGGCTTCCCCTGGGCATGGCGGACAGAGAGCATATCCACCACAAACTTCTGGAAAAGGGGCTTTCCGGGAAAAAAGCTCTTTTTGTGCTTTATTCACTGAACGTGGCGATAATATCGTTATGCCTGCTGATGTCAAAAACGGAAGGCCCGGTGGGTATTCTGGCCGTGCTGCTTGCCTCAGCAATCCTTGGGCTGCGCGGCTTCGGCTATATAAAATTTCGACCCTTCGCGAAAGAGATGGCCAAAAACATGGGGCACGGCAGAAAAAGACGTTATTGTGATTTTGCCGTACGGAGGTTCAGAAGAAATGCATCCAGGGCAAGTTCCCTCGAGCCGTTCTGGTCCGAGATAGGAAAGCTTGCTGTCTCGGTCCATTTGAGCGAACTGAAAATAGTCCTGCATGCGCTTGCCGGCAAGATACCTTTCTTCCTTTATTCGGGAGGGCAAACCTCTGGAAGTTCATTCACGGTCTCCCTTCCTATTGCCTGCCAGGAAAACAGCCCGTTTTGTCCAGGGCAGATATCCATATCAGTCTGTGCCAGGGATGATCTTATCCCCCATGCCGCAGGCCTCGTTCATGCCATTTCGGAAGAAACCGCACAGTTCCTGGCCAGGACATCTTTTTACCCCTCCGGCTGTGCCGTTGCGGGGGGTTCCGGGAGATTTAAACGGAAAAAAGCCAATAAAGACGCCAGACCAGGGGGATGGTCCTATGGTGGCTCCTTTGATTTTTTCCATATCGGAGAGTAGCTTGTATTTTAAAACGCGTAAAAGACGAAAGACAAAAAGGTGGCACATGAAAAAAAATTATGAAGTCCTCGATGCGGCCGTTGTTTTTTTAACGCTGTTTTTCTTTCTCGCTGTCCAGACTGTCTATTCCGCACAGTCGCCGCTTGACATGGTAGGGCAGGTACGGGGGATCGGGACCTCCCGTATGAAGACCTTCTCTGGCAAGTGGATCGCAGTTTCGGACAAAACCTACCCACTGGCAAGCGGTTCCGTCCTCCGTACGGTCAGGGGCAAAATGACCATCACTACCAGAAACGGCACCCGGATAGAAGTCGGGGAGCACTCCGAAGTCTCCATCGGGTCGGCCGCTGGCGGATATTCGATTATGTTACAGCAGGGTTCCATAGCTTACGACGTTCCCCAGTCCGCTCAGCTACAGGTAAACACGGCAAATTCAAAAATGACAGCAGACCCGCTTTCAAAAGGTTTTGTGGGCCAGGGGAAAAAGACGTACATAAGATCGGCAGCGGGCAGTCTTGCCGTATATGCCCCGGACGGCCATAACCTGATCTTCATGAGGACCGGGCAGACCATTGTCGTAAGTCATGAGGACGGCAGGTATTTTGCAACTCCCTCTGCTTTCGACGAGGCTGAAATTGAGGCGGCAGTCTCAAAAAACCCGGCACCGGCACCGGGCGTCTCCGGAGGTGGTTCCACTATCCTGCTTGTTGCCGGCGGTGTGGCTGCTGCTGCCGGAATAGGCCTGGCGCTTGGTTCTGCGGGCGGAGGAGGGGGAGGAGGAGGAAGCTTGGACCAGCAGCAATCTGTTAGCCCTTCCCAACCATGAACATGATGGCTGCCATGCCATCCAGTCTTTTTTTCATTTTTCTCTCATTCTTGTTTCTTTTTAATTAGGAATCCATCGCAAAAGTTGCATGAAGCTAAAAACTCCTTTCATTATTTTTATCTTTGTCATTGCCTGCATGCTTCAGGCATGTTCCGGAAGCGGAGATGTCAGGCGTGATCAACTGGCCCTGCGGTCGAAGAATGAAGCAGGCGCCCGTCAGGCCCGTCTGCAGGAGGCCCTGTCCATGCTTGCCATTCAAAACACCCCGGGCCGTGAAGCGGATTACGTTATCGGCCCTGGCGACGTTCTGGATATCCGGGTCTATCATTCGCCAGACATCGGCGGGGCGGTGAGCGTAAGTTCTCAAGGCCTTATAGAACTCCCGCTGGCGGGGAAGATATCAGCTGCAGGGATGACGCCTGTCCAGCTGGAAAAGGTGATAGCACAGAAACTGCTGGTTTATATAAAAAGACCTTTCGTCTCCGTGATGGTAAAGAACTACAGGTCCCAAAGAGTAAGCGTACTGGGAGCAGTCAGATTTCCAAGAGTCTATGTAATAAGAGGACAAAAAAATCTGGTCGACATGCTTGCGGCGGCCGGTGGGCTCACCGGGCAGGCCGGACAGACCTGCACTATCATGAGGACAGCTGGAGGGGGAAGGAACAAAAAAACAAAAACTATGATCGTAGACCTCGATGAACTCCTTGACAAGGGGGACCTGGCGCTGGATGTCCCCGTGCGGAGCGGAGACATCATAAACGTGCAAAGGGCAGGAACGGTATACATTGACGGCAGCGTACGGAAACCGGGCGCTTACCAGCTCCGGCAAGACACGACTCTCGTAAAGGCCATTGCAATGGCTGAAGGACTAAGTAAGGACGCCTACAGGTCCCGGATAAAGATTTACAGGGAGGTCCGTGGCGGGTCCAACGTGGACAATGGCAGTGGGCCGGCTAAACGGGAGGTTCTAACAGTTGACTATAACGCCATAATAAAAGGCAAGCAGAAAGACGTGAAGCTCTGCGGCAACGACATAATCCTCGTTCCGACAAGCGGCGCCAAAGCGGTCTTTTACGGCATCTTAAATACCCTGCACGGATACATAAACTTTGGACCGGAGGGGGTGGGCCTGCCTTGAGCGCCGGGAACGGACACGCTGCAGATAAAGATTCCGGGATTCATAAAAGCCTTGCCACCGCGCTCATCCCGGATGTGCAGGCACAGGACAAAGAGCACCTGAGGGATTACCTCTACGTCCTCCACAGGAGAAAATGGATAGTCCTGACCTTTTTTACCCTTGTGGTGGTGACCGTCCTGATGGCGGTCCTGTTCGCAAAACCTGTATATCGCGCCAAGACCACTATCAGGATAGAACGGGAGACCCCCTCTGTGCTGGCCTTCAAGGACATTTACGAAGAGCGGAAGGACGATCTTGAATATTTCGAAACGCAGTATCAGATACTTAAAAGCAGAAAGATATCTGAACGCGTGGTTCGTGCCATGCGGCTGGACCGGCTACCGGAGTTTGCCGGAGCCGCCGGGGGGCCCATCCGCAGCTCCATGGTAGAGCTTTCCGGAAAACCCGGATACATATCCCCTGACCTTATTGACAAGGTCCGCTCCAGGATAACCATACGGCCGGTCAGGAACTCCAGCATAATCTCGGTCAGCTTCGATGATCCGGACCCTGTACTGGCAGCCCGCGCCGCAAACGAGATAGCCCGGCAGTACATAAGATACAGTACCGAAAGCAAACTCGCCGTTTCCCGCCTTGCCCGCGATTGGCTCGAAGGCCAGCTCGATGACATAAAAGGCAGGCTGGAAAAAAGCGAGGAGGCCCTGAACACTTATGCCGCCCGAAACGGCATTATCCTGACCGGCCCGGGAAAGGACGGAGCAAAAGGGCAAGTCTCGGACATAATAACCAACAGGCTGGAACAGATCTCGGCGCTGCTCATCCAGGCGACCTCAGAAAGGATAGACAAGGGAGCGCTTTATTACCAGATGCAAAAAGGCGGGGCCTGGTCCACTCCCGAAGTGATGAACAACCCTCTCATCCAGTCGCTCATGCGCAACTACACGGGGCTGGAGGCCCAGTACGCCAGGCTCTCGATTGACTATACCCCGGACTACCCGCGAATGATACAGATAAAGAGACAGATGGACCAGTTTAAAAAAAGGATAAACGATGAGGTCAAAAAAGCCGGCGACTCGATACATATGAACTACGAGGCGGCCCTTGAAAAGGAGAAAGTCCTCTCAGCCACATATGAGCAGGCAAAAAAAGAGGCTCTGGACCTGAAAGACAGGATGGTGCAGTACAACATATTGAAGAGGGAGGCAGAGACGAACCAGGAGCTTTATAACGGTCTTCTGCAAAGGATGAAGGAAATAGGAGTGACCGCAACCCTTACAGCCAGCAACATACAGGTGCTGGATGCCGCAAAGCCGCCCGAAATGCCTTACGAACCAAAGAAGACCAGGGACCTGCTCGCCGCGGTCCTCGTGGGGGCGCTTGGAGGTATCGGACTTGCCTTTTTCGTGGATTACATCGACAACACAGTGAAAAATGCCGAAGATGTGGAAAGGTCCGTGGCCCTCCCATGCTTGGGCCTTGTCCCGGAATTCGATGTCGCAGCTGGCACTGAAACGCCCGCCGTCGACAAACGGCTGCCGGAACCGGGCGAGGGACAGATAGCCCTGGTGGAAGCCTATAACTCGATAAATACGTATATCCAGTTCTCATCCGGGGGGAGGTTCCCCAAGCTCATGCTGGTCACTTCCCCTCAGAAGGGAGAAGGCAAGACAACAACGAGCGCAAACCTGGCGGTCACGATGGCGCGCACCTATAAGGGCAGAGGCATAATAATCGACTCCGACATGAGAAATCCACAGCTCCACAAGATTTTTGATGTCGAGAACTCAAAGGGCCTTTCGGGCTACCTGACAGGGCAGGCGCTGATCGAGGAAGGATTTATCCAAAAGACGGCAACGGAGAACCTGGACATAATAACGGCAGGGCTGAGGACGCCCAATGCCTCGGACCTTCTGAATTCGCCAAGACTGGGCGAGTTGCTGCAAAAGATCGAGCCCGAATACTCCTTTATAATCTTCGATTCCCCGCCGGTCATCGGTTTTTCCGACAGCCTGATACTGAGCGCCTCAGTGGACGGAGTGATAATGGTTGCCCGGACAGGGCGGACCACCAGGGAGGCGCTCCACCAGACAAGAAAATCCCTCGCAAGCATCAATTCCAGGATATTCGGGGTTGTGCTGAACGCCATGAAGCAAACGGACTTGAAATATGCCTCGTATTATTACAGCGATTATTACAACGGCGAAGAAAATGGTGCCAGCCGGAAAACAAGAAAAAAGAAAAAGACCGGCCTTGAGGCTTGATCTCCCCAGGGTGCTTTTGGCCCTCGTTCCGGTCATGGCCTTTGCCGCGTTCGCAAGACCCGCGGTCTCGGAGTTCTATGCGTCAAGATTTCTGAAGGACAATGGCAGCCGGGATATCTTTACGGCCATGGCCATTACCCGCGAGGATGCGAGGTATTCCAGAGCGCTTGGCTGTTTGTACCAGAACGCTTCAGGGACTGTGGGCCTGCAGAAAGCCGCGGCCTTATACAGGCAATCCCTGTCTAAAAACCCTCTGGACGCGCAAACATGGCTCTCTCTTGCCAGGGTTTATGACGAGGCGGGAGATAAGCTACGGATGGATTTTGCGCTCGAAAAGGCCCTGCACAGGAGCTCCGGCGACCCAAGAGCCGTCTGGGACTCCGGGGTGCTGCTCTTCCAGACGGGCGACACATCCAGGGCTGTGGCCCAGATGAAAAGATATATACGCATCAGGCCGGATGAGCAGCGGAAGGTATATACGTTATGCGTTACACTTGGGCTGGCCCCCAGGTACCTGCAGGAAAACCTTGTCCCGGAGGAAAAACCCTTCCTGCGCCGATGGCTGAGCTTTCTCATGGATTCCGGCCTTACGGAGGCCACAGGGCCGGCATGGTCTGAACTGAGGCGGGCAGGACCTGATCGAGGCGATTACCTGGGATATTGCGGTTTCCTTATAGACAAGGGACACTTCATGCGCGCCCTGGCCGTCTGGAACGAATTTTTGTCGTTCGGATCACTGAAATTTCTGCATAAGTCAGGCCAGATATGGAATGGAGGGTTCGATCTGCCGCCGCTTGAGAGAGGATTCGACTGGAAGATCGGCAAGGCAAAAGGGGTCAGCATATTCCTGGATGGGAATGTCAGGAGGTCTGGACGGTATTCTCTGGGCGCGTCATTCGATGGCACTTCCAACCCGGACATATGCCTGGCGCGGCAGATAGTCCCGGTTGAAGCGAAACATGCTTATGCTGTTTCCGGATACCTGAAGACATCGGGGATAACCTCAGACAGCGGCATTTTTTTTGAAATCAAGGGGTACAAGTGCCGTGGACTCGACAAAAGCTCCGAGCCCGTTACGGGCACGAACCCCTGGGAGGAAAAATCGGTTGAATTCCGGGTGCCCCCGGCGTGCAGAGCCGTTACCGTCGGGATCAGGAGGTCCTCCTCCACCAGTCTTGACAACAGGATCAGGGGAGAGATATGGGCAGATTCCATTCATATGATTGGTATAAAGTGAAAAAGGAGGCGGGGGTTGCAGCAGGCCCGGCCGTCACCGGGCTGGTAATTGTAGCGGCATTTTCCGCGCTGCTTTTCGGTTCGGTAGAATACTGGGCCATGGCCCTGGTGGCCGCTTTGACTGCCGCCTTTTTTGCGGCCAACGTTTTCAACGCGGGGCTGAACGCCGATGCGCCATGGGATGTCTTTTTTGCTGCCTCGGCTCTTTTGGCCTATCCCCTGTTCCAGATGGTGCCTCTGCCTGCCTTCATCCTTGGGCTTTTGCAGCCGCGCACGGTCAGTCTGACTTCGCTTGCACCCGCAGCGGCCTCTTTTCACAGCATTTCATTATACGTTTTCCCCACGGAGATGGCCTTGGCCAGGCTGATCGTTTATCTTACTGTTTTTTTTATGGCCACCCTGTTGCCGGGACAGGGAAGGGCGGTGCCCGGCGTTTTAAAGGCACTTTCGTGCTTTGGCTTCATGCTTGCCCTGTTTGGCATGGTCCAGAACGTTGCGGGCAATGGAAAACTGTACTGGTTAAGAGCTCTCAGCCATGGAGGCTCCCCTTTTGGACCTTTCGTGGACAGGGACCATTTTGCCGGTTATATCAATATGATCGTCCCCCTTTCGCTGGCGGTCTCTCTGGCTTCAAGAAGGCCTTGGAAAAAAACGCTCTTTGCCTTTTTCTCTGTCATAATGTCCTTTTCGGTTTTCCTTACTCTTTCAAGGGGCGGCGTCATATCATTCATTGCGGGGCTTGCGATGTTCTCAGCCATCCTGCTTTCGAAAAGAAAAACAAGACGTTCAAAGTGGCAATTTGTGTCATTGTCCGCTTTTGCCATAGCGCTTGTCTCATTTGTCCTTTATGCCGGGATCTCACCTCTCATGGAAAGATTTTCAGCGGGTGGCGTCTCGGATAGTCAGCGCGTCCTGGCATGGAAGGGGACGCTCGCGGCTTTCAGGGACTTCCCTGTTTTCGGGACGGGTCTTGGCACATTCCAATACGTATTTACGCTCTACCATCCGCCAGGCCTTCACCACTTTTGGGACCACGCCCATAACGATTACCTTGAGTTCCTGCTTGATGAAGGCATCGCAGGAACTCTGACCGGCATTTTTTTCATTTTTACCGTTCTGCGGGAGGCCTTCAGACGCCAGTGGGAAGGGAAACGTGCTTATCTGCAGGCGGGGTTTGCTTCTTCACTGGCCACCATCGGCGTGCACAGCCTGGTTGATTTCAACCTGCATATCCCCTCCAATGCCATTTTGTTTTTCATGGTCCTGGGATTGTCGCTGGCGGCAGGAAAACAACAGAGGCAAATACGGTAAATGATCGGCAGAAAGATGTATAATAGCAATGTGAACTTACTTCCTCTTAAAAGCATAGAGCTGTTTTCCCTGCTTTCTGATGCAGAGCTTGCCGAGATAAGCAGCAAGATCAGCGTCAAAAAATTCAAAAAAAACGAGGTCATCCTGCACGAGGAAGACACCAGCGAATACATGTACATAATCCTTTCGGGCAAGGTCAAGGTGCTCCAGGTGACCGAGGAGGGGCGGGAAACGATACTGGCGTTCCACGGCTCAGGCGACTTTTTCGGAGAGATGTCGCTCATTGACGGCAAGACGGTCCCGGCGTCTGTTGCGGCTATCGAGAACTCCGAAGTGGCAATAATCTCGAAAAATGATTTTTACGCGCTTCTTTTTGTCCAGAACAAGGTGCTTGTGCAGCTGCTCAGGATCTTTTGCGCGCGCATCAGGGGGGCATATGAGAGGATACAGATACTAAGCTTCAACAACGCCGCCCAAAGGGTAAAAACGCTTTTAATGATGCTTGCTGACATGAACGGTCAGGTCACTGAAAAGGGCACCATGCTGAACATAAAGCTCACCCATCAGAACATAGCAGATATGACCGGGATCACCAGAGAAACCGTTACGAGGATACTTAACAAGGCGCAGAAGGACGGCGACATTTTTTTTGAGGGCAAGACCATTTTCTTAAGCAAGGAGTATCTTCAGAAAGACTTTATCATAAAGAAGTAACATCCTGCCTGGCCGGACCAGTAAATCTTTGATTTTTTTATCTCTGCCTTTTCTCTTCATTCAGGGACTGGCTGCTCTACTTT
>JAKAMR010000166.1 GCA_021812785.1 Nitrospirota bacterium | reverse complement strand
ACCTGCGCCGATGTGGGCGCATCCACCGGCGGCTTCACCGATTGCCTGCTCCAGCGCGGCGCGGCGAAGGTCTACGCCATTGACGTGGGCAAGGGCATCCTCCATTGGAAAATCCGCAACGACCCGCGCGTGGTGGTGATGGAGGAGACCAACGCAAGATTTGTCGAGTCGTTGCCCGAGCCGCTGGAGTTTATTTCCATTGACGCTTCATTCATTTCACTCAAAGTTTTACTGCCGGTGGTGAAGAGGTGGTTGATGCCCTCGCCCCCAACCTCCGCGCCTGCGACGCCCCCCTCTCTCCCGAAATTGAGAGAGGGAGAAGCGGGCCGGGGAGACGGAAGGGAGGGTCTCGTTGCCCTCATCAAGCCCCAATTCGAGGCCGGGAAAAAAGACGTGGCGCGCGGCGAGGGCGTGATCCGCGACCCGGCTATTCACAGGCAGGTGCTCACCGAGGTGCTGGCGTTCGCCCATGCGGAGGGATTCGGCCTGCGAGGTCTGATCCGCAGTCCCTTGTTGGGACCGAAGGGCAACACGGAATTTCTGGCGTGGCTGTCGTTGAGCGGCGGGGAGGAGCCGTCCTCCTACATTCAATCCCTGTTCCAAGGATGACCCATGAGACGATTCGTTTTTATTTTGGCGCTATTCGCTTTGTTGCTTTCCGCCTGCGGGGGCGGCAACCCCTCCGCAACCGCCGCCCCCACATCCGCGCCGCTGCCGGTGATTCAGTTGGACGTGGAGCACATGATCAACCCCGCCATGGCATACGAGATTCCCGCGGGCGAGGGTTTCGTGCTCAACGCCACGGGATTCGACTTTGGCGTGGCCGATGGACCCAGCCGGGTGCAGGTGGTCATGGACGGTCACGCCTTCACGGGGACGTGGGCAAGCGGGGAGACCATCCAGACGATTCTCGCCGCGTCGCTCCTCCCCCCGGCGGGATTCAACCCCCTGACCGGTTTCCCGTCGGGCAAGCAATTAATTGTCGCCGTCGGAAGGATGTCTGAGCACAATCGTTTCGAGCCGTTGTGGGCGGCGACGGTGAACGTGCGATGAATTATTCGTAATGTTCGGGCTGGTAGGGGGAAAGGTGGCGGCGGGCTTCGTCGAGGATCTGTTCGATCGTCATGTTCTCGCGTTCTTTGTCTGCGGGGTGGTAATGGACGTGGACACGCAGGACATTGGGCACCGACTCACAGATCAATTTTTCCACGTGGGTGGCAATGGCATCCCCTTCGATGACCGTCAGAAAGCCTTCGATGCCGATGGTCAGGTTGACAACGACATGCGGACCGAAGCGATGCGCCTGCAATTCCTCGAGTTGGATGAGACCCTCCACGCCCTGCAACAACTTCGACACCTGCTCGGCAATTTCGCGGCTGGGGACGGCATCCATCAACTCAACCGAGGACTCGCGCAGGATGAAGATGCCGGTGCGCAGGATCAAAAGCGCAACGAGCGCGCCCGCCAGCGGGTCCAGCCACGGAAGCCCATTCTGGCCGAAGAAGATTCCCAGCGAGGCCGCCCCCGCGGAGAAGATATCGTTGCGATGGTCATAGGCCAGCGCATCCACCACGGGGTTGCGGGCGGCGTGCCCCAATTTGCGGACATAGTAGAAGAGGAAGATCTTGATCGCCACCGTGCCGAGCGCCGCCCAAAGAGCGTACACGTGCGCGCCCTGTGAGGTCATCTTGCCGTCAATCAGGTCCCAGACTTTGTCCACCGCATCCCAAAAAACGGCCACGGCGGTGGCGACCACGAACGCGCCGACAGTCAACGAGGCGATGCTTTCGAGTTGACGATGCCCGTAGGGGTGTTCGGTGTCGGCGGGCTTGTTCGCCATGCGGACGAAGATGCTGGCGATGATATAGTAGGCCACGTCGGAGGTGGAGTTGATGCCCTCCGCCAGCAGGGCCGGGCTGTGGCCGATCACCCCGATCACGGTCTTCAGCGCGGAGAGGATGATGTTGATTCCCAGCCCGAGGTTCACGGCCCACAGGCTTTTGCGTTCGCGTTCATGCGGCATGGCCTGATTGTATTGGCAGGAGGGTGGAGATGGAAGAGGATAAACATCCTGTTTTGTGCCGCGAGCGCCCGCGGCGCTTGAATTTCGCTGTCAAATCATTCCAATGAGAAAGCCAGAGACGGAGAGAAGGGAGCGTTCGCCGTGTCACGTGACACGGCGAACGTTTTCATGGCCCTGCGTGTCTTCGCGGTTAAAAACTCGGTTATACTTTGCCCCGCATATGACCGACCACATCCGTAACTTCTGCATCATCGCCCATGTTGACCATGGCAAATCCACGCTCGCCGACCGCCTGTTGCAATTGACCGGCACCATCTCGGAGCGCGATATGTCCGCGCAGGTGCTCGATACGATGGACCTCGAACGCGAGAAGGGCGTCACCATCAAGGCTTCCGCTGTCCGCATGTATTACACCGCGAAAGACAACCAAAAATACGAACTTAACCTGATTGACACGCCCGGTCACGTGGACTTCGGCTACGAGGTCTCGCGCGCGCTCAAGGCCTGCGAGGGCGCGGTGCTTGTTGTTGACGCCACGCAGGG
>JAKAMR010000004.1 GCA_021812785.1 Nitrospirota bacterium | reverse complement strand
TGGACACCGGGGGCAGCAACATCCAGTTCGCCCTTCACCCGGAAACGGGAAGGATGACCGTTATAGAGATGAACCCCAGGGTGTCAAGGAGCTCCGCCCTGGCCAGCAAGGCCACAGGCTTCCCCATAGCAAAAATAGCCGCGAAACTTGCGGTGGGCCTGTCCCTGAACGAGATACCAAACAGCATAACCAGGGAGACGCCGGCCTCTTTCGAACCAACCATAGACTATGTGGTCACAAAAATCCCCCGGTTCGCCTTCGAGAAGTTCCCGGAGGCCGACTCCACCCTGACCACGCAGATGAAGTACGTGGGTGCGGTAATGGCCATCGGCCGCACCTTTAAGGAGTCTCTTCAGAAGGCCATAAGGAGTCTTGAGACGGGCAGCTACGGGTTTGAGACGGCGACCCGGAACGAAGAGGAACTCGCGGCCAGCCTTAAAAGGCCTAACCCCTCGCGCCTGTGGGCGGTGGGGCAGGCCCTCAGGCAGGGCTGGAGCACGCAGAAGATACACGAGCTTTCCATGATAGACCCCTGGTTCATAGAGAACATAAGACAGATACTGGAAGCCGAAGAAGAAATATCCAGCATGGCCTCACTGGATTCCCTGGACAAAGACACTCTGCATGAGCTAAAAGGAATGGGGTTTTCAGACAAGCGGATAGGTTCGCTTTTGAAAGTGCCTGAAGATGAGATAAGGAAGAAAAGGAAAAGAGCACACATGAGGGCGGTCTACAAGATGGTGGACACCTGCGCCGCGGAGTTCAAGGCCTTCACTCCGTATCTTTACTCCACCTATGAAAAGCCTTTTTATACTATCGGGCAGGAAGCAAATCAAGAGATTACCGGACAGGGCCAGGAGGCCCTTGGGGAGTGCGAAGCGGCCCCGGACGGCAGGAAAAAAGTGATGATACTTGGCTCGGGACCTAACCGCATAGGCCAGGGCATAGAGTTCGACTACTGCTGCGTGCATGCCGTGTTCGCTTTAAAAGAGCTGGGATATGAAACCATAATGGTAAACTGCAACCCGGAGACCGTGAGCACCGATTACGACACGGCCGACAGGCTTTATTTCGAGCCGCTCACCATAGAGGACGTGCTCAATATAATCGAGGTGGAAAGGCCCGAGGGCGTGATAGTGCAGTTCGGGGGGCAGACCCCGCTGAAGCTGGCCATCCCGCTTGAGCGCGAGGGAGTGAGGATACTTGGCACGAGCCCCGAAGCCATCGACAGGGCCGAGGACAGGAAACGCTTCAAGCAACTGCTTGAAAAACTGGACCTGAGGCAGCCTCAAAGTGATACGGCGTTTTCAGTGGAAGAGGCGCTGGCGGCCGCCGGGAGCATCGGGTACCCTGTGATGGTGCGGCCCTCCTATGTGCTTGGCGGGCGGGCGATGGAGATAGTCTACGACGACGTGGCACTCACAAGCTATATGGAGAAGGCCACGAAGGCCTCGCCGGATTACCTGAAGCTTGGGCCGGTGCTTATCGACAAATACCTGGAGGACGCCGTCGAAGTGGATGTGGATGCCATATGCGATGGCAGCAGTGTCTTCATAGGCGGCGTGATGGAGCACATAGAGGAAGCGGGTATTCATTCCGGGGATTCGGCCTGCTCGCTTCCCCCCTACTCCCTCGATGCGGAGATAGTGGAGGAGATAAAGAAACAGACGCGGGCTCTGGCGCTGGAACTGGAGGTCATAGGTCTCATGAACGTGCAGTTTGCTATAAAGGGCCGCGATATCTACATACTGGAAGTAAACCCCCGCGCCTCAAGGACGGTGCCTTTCGTTAGCAAGGCCACCGGCGTGCCCCTGGCCAAGGTTGCCGCAAAGGTCATGACGGGCAAAAAAACCCTTAAAGAGCTCGTTGCTGAACAGGAGGCCACGGCGGACCATGTGGCGGTAAAAGAGGCTGTTTTCCCGTTTGACCGTTTCCCCGGCGTTGACCCCATCCTGGGGCCCGAGATGAAATCCACCGGAGAGGTGATGGGGATAGACCGGAACTTTGGCCTTGCCTACGCAAAGGCGCAGACAGCCACAAGAAACGTGGCGCCCGCCTCTGGCAAGTTTTTCTTCAGCCTAAGGGACAAGGACAAGCCCGCATCCGTGGAATTGGCCAGAAGGCTCATTAAGATGGGTTTCGGCATCGTTGCCACCAAGGGGACTGCAATGCACCTGGCCAGCCATGGCCTTCAGGTGGAAAGCGTGAACAAGCTCTCCGAAGGAAGGCCCAATGTCGTGGACCTCATAAAAAACAGGGGGCTCGGCTTTATAGTAAACACCATAAGCGATGCCAGGGCGCACAAGGACTCTTATTACATCAGGCGGAACGCCCTCCAGTACGGCGTACCCTACACTACCACCATCTCCGGCGCGAGGGCCGTGGTGGAAGCCATAGAGAGTCTCCGGAGCGGTGTATTCTCCATAAAGTCGATCCAGGAATACAACAGGTAAAAGAAAAAAATAAAAAAAGAAAAAACTTTCAGTATTAAAGCCGCCGGACGTTCAGTTTCAGTGTCAATTTATATATCCTTAAACTAAAAAAAGAAGGCCGCCAGAGATCCCCTGCCGCTTAAATTTCGCATACATTTTCAGTTGACTGCGCGTCGGCATTGGTGTACATTCTTTTAGCATCTCGATCAGCTTTTGGAATTTTCAATTAATTAATTCAGTTTCGCTTTTAAATATTTCCATATCATTACGGTAAATTTATTTTTTAATCCTGGAGGGGGGATTTAAAAATGAAGAAATGTCCGTTAGGTATTGTAACGGCCTTTTTCCGGGGCCGAAGACTTTTTTATTTAATTCTTTTTCTCTTTTTCGCCTTTTCGTTCAATATGGGGGGCCTGCTTGCAACACCCTCCGCCAATGCCTTGGATACCCTTCAAAAGGGCATGAAGGCACCGGACTTCACCCTTAAGAGCATGGACGGGAAGACAAAGGAGTTCGCTGACATAAAGGGGCAAAAACTCACGGTCCTTCTCTTCTGGTCCACGTGGAGCGCGTATTCCCAAGACGCCCTAAAGCAGATGGAGCAGATGTATGACATGTACAGAAGCAAAGGATTGTCGGTTATGGCCATAGATGTGGACGGGCAGGAGACTACGGACCAGACCCTTTCCCAGATCAAATCGGAGATAAGCGGCATGAAGCTGGACCTTCCCGTTTCCATAGATTACGGTTTGGTCATGTACCATGATTACGGCGTCATAGCCGTGCCCTCGACCGTAATACTGGATAAAAACAGGGTCATAAAATATGAGCTTGCCGGTTTCCCCCTGATGGGCTCCGCGGATATGGCGGACTATATAGATTCCGTCTTTAAGTCCGGCCCGCGCCAGCCATAACAGCAAAGCCCCTGGGAGAAAAGAAAAAAGATCAGGACAAGCCCGGGGGGTTCAAGATGGGTCCTGGATATTTTTGGTCTCGCTGAAATAACCTGAAGCACCGCTTGGTGGAGGAGGCTCGGGCGTTTCGATCTGGGGCGCGCCGTTGCCGTCATAGCAGCGCACAATGAAGGTATGCTCCCCCGGCGCATATGCCCAGTCGTACCTCCAGATGACCCATGTCGTATGCGAAATAGGCGTGCGAAGCTCCGCCTGCCGCCAGGGGCCATTATCGACCTTCAGTTCCACCCTTGATATCCCGCGTACGCCAGCATGCGCGATGCCGCCCACCGGGATAAGCGTTTTCCCTTGTGCGTTTTTGTATGCCGCCCTGACCGCAACCGTGTCTATTACGGATGTGGCCTTCATACGGGCCACCTTGTCCCATCCCCGCACCACCCAATAACCGGGCTCCCAATGGTCCATCGCCTCGATGGTCTCTATCCACTTGGGCTGTTTCATCCCGTAAAGATCGGGGATATATATCCTTAAGGGGAAGCCGTGCTTCCGCTCCAGTGGAAGGCCGTCCCATGCGTAGGTGAGCATGATCCTTTCGTCGGCCCGGACCTGAGCCAGTGAGACCACTTCCCAGAAGCCGTCCGCCGACGTGATCTTAAGATGTGTGGCCTGTGGCTTTATCCGCAGGAAAGGAAGTATATCTTTCAGGCTGGTCCCCGTCCATCGGGTTGTGCTTATCAGGTCTCCGCCCACCGGGTTGGATATGCATGCCAGGGTAATGAACTGGTACATGGGTTTCATGCGGCGGATGGCATCAAGAGTGAGATACCGGGGGCTCTCGACAAGCCCCTCTGTCTTGAGCCTCCACGTCCGCCCGTCTATCGTTGGAGGGACCGTATCTATATCTATGCGGTAGTGCTTCTCCAGAGGGGTGAATTCCGGCCTCGTACCGGGGGCGGGCTGCACCCTGGCGCCCGCATTCGGCAGGGCATGCGCTTCCGACCATGGCACCGCGCCTGGGCCGCCCCTTCCGGATGTGCTGAAATAACTGAGGGCGGAGAGCTTGCCCACCACCGCGCCCACTACAGTGATGGCCGCTGCGGTCCCTGCGAGCCGGACCATGAAGCTGCGCCGGTCTATTTGTCCGGCCATGCCTTGCTCAGCTTCAGGTTGGCCTATCGGTACGCCTGCCGCCTCCCGTCCTGGCAAGAGCCGCCGGCAAACCCCGCCCATGGCCGCTCCCCAGAGAAGGTAAGCCCCCATTATCCACAGGTCTCTTGCGAGTGGTGAAACGGTGGCAGTCAGGCCAACGGAGGAGCTTATGAATAGGGCACGTCCGCCGGCGGCCGCGCCCAGGACGAGCCCGGCAAGGTAAGCCTTCCTGCCATGCAGGGCGCGGATGACGGGGAAAAGGATGGCCCCGCCTATTACACCCGAAATAAAAAAGATGCCTATCCCCATCGCCTGTTCCATATGCTTGGCCACCGAGTATATGGGCCCAAGATGAAAGGCGCGTATGAACGCCACCATTGCGCCTATGCTTTTTTCTATTACAGGGCCTGGAAGCACCCGCGAAAACCAGTCAAATAAGTCAAACGGGACAAACGGCAGACCCGCCAGCCGCCAGCCCGCATACAGGCAGGAAATGAGCGCAACTGTAAGCATCGCGCCCGCAAGAGCACCGTCAAACGCCGCCCTTTTGCCCGAAGGATACAACACGCATGCTCCTTTCCTCTTCGGCAAACTAATAAAAATCTGTCATCAATCAGGGAGGCTGTCAATATGGGGGGAAAGACAAACGCTTAAGATAGCGCGGCGGATGCAGAATACATTCCGAATATCTAGAGCAGGTCCAGTTCTTTCGCGTATTTACGGAAGAGCGCAAGCCCCTTTTTCTCCATCAGGTCAAGACCATAGGAGATGCCCCGCCAATATTGAAGGACCTCCGAAGGGTCCAGCCCGTTCAGTGGCTTTTCTCTTGCCGCCTCTTCAAGGTGAGAAACGGCATAAAGTTTAGCCCGCTCCAGGTCCCGCCTGAACGCCGCGAAGGCCTTTTTGTTCCGGGAGACGGAATTCTTCCTCGCTATCCAGAGCGCATATACAAAAGGCAGTCCGGTGTTTTCCTTCCAGAGTAAACCAAGGTCGTACATGAAACAGGCATCCGGACCGCCCTTTTTTCCCCTCTGTTTTCGGGCGAGCATAGCATCATCGCCGATCGAGAGGCAGGCCCCATATCTTTGCAGGGATTGGGCCACGGGAAACCTGGTGACCCGTGTCTTAAAATCCACCCCAAGGAATTTCTTTAATACTATTTTCAACAGCGCGGCTGAGGTCTCCGTCTGGTTGGTAATCCCTATTGTCTTTCCCCTGAGCTCCACTATTGGCAGTCTGCTGAAAAGGTAGATGCTTCTTATTGGGCCGTCGGAGCTGATCGAATGGCCCTCGATAAGGCTGTAATCCGCAGGGGCTTTAAGGTACACGATCGAGGAAGAGGGGCTTGCGTCAACATACCCCCTCCGGAGCTTTGAATTGACCAGGGCCGGATGTCCGTCAAAAAACCTGTAGCGGCCCTCCTCCTCAACTGTCTTTTCCAGCCCCCGGAATATGGGGTATAGATTAAGATAGGATATTCTTCCTATCTTAAGGGGATATATCGGGCCTGTCTTGATAGGATAAATAGGTGCCATCATTCCCTCCTAAGACACAGGATGAGGCTGCCTTCGACAAGGTCCTCATGCACGCTTGCCTTGGCTGCCGGGATCTTCCGGGCCGCGAACTCCAGCATTTCCCGGGCGCCATAGTATTCCAGCGCGGCGTCTTTTTCCATGTCCTTTTTGTCTGAGAGAGCATCGAAGACTAGCGCCCTCCTGGTCCTTCTCCACATCTTCTCAATGCACCTTTTGGCAGCCTCCGAAGCCCCTCCGACCCTCTGGTTGAAAACCCCGCATATCAGCGAATAGTCGTAAAACCCGGGAAGCTCCCCGCTGTCTATGTCCAGAACGTCAAAGAAAACATTTTTTTGATCTCCGTTTTTCTCCGAACGATCTTTTCCCCCCAAGTAACGCGTCCTTGCTATCCCGATGAGCCCCGGATTTATGTCAAACCCGGAATAATCTATGCCGCTTATACCCTTCCTGAGCAAAAAACCGTAAAAATCCCCCATGCCGCAGCCGTAATCGGCCAGGGAAACCGCACCGGGGCAGGATACACCGGCGCAGCCCCCCCGTTCATCCACGGATCCAAAACCGGACAAGGATTCAAAACCGAACAATCCGAGGGCGGCCTCGTAACGGGCCGCCTGCCCTTTTTCACTCCACCCCAAAGCGGCGGGGGTTTTGCCGAGGAAACCGACCCGCTTGTCATAACAGGAAATAAGATACTCCCTTTCCAGCTCTTCCATTTCTTATTTGATATTTTACACAATTGAACAAAAAACTTGACTTTTCGGGCCTTTTGCCTATAAATTTTTAGGATGAGGAAACCTCTGATAGCCGCAAATTGGAAGATGTACAAGACTGTCCGGGAGGCGGTGGATTATGTTTCGCAGTTTTTGCCCCTCATCAAGGACACCTCTGATGTGGACAAGCTCATCGCCCCTCCGTTTACCGCCCTTAACGCGGTGGCGTCCGCCCTTGCCGGGTCTGATGTCCTTGTGGCGGCGCAGGACGTATTTTATGAGGAACAGGGCGCGTTCACCGGTGAGATTTCACCCCTGATGGTAAAGGACGCGGGAGGCGCTTTTGTCATCGCCGGCCACTCGGAGCGCAGACAGTATTTTCATGAGACCGATGCCATAGTGAACAAAAAAGCCAAAGCAGCTTTAAAGGCAGGCCTTGGCGTGATACTTTGCATGGGCGAAACCCTTGAGGAAAGAAACTCAAACAGGACCTTTGACGTGATTAAACGGCAGGTCGTGGAAGGACTTGCGGAGTTCGGCGAGGCCGAATTTAAAAATACCGTGCTGGCTTACGAGCCCATCTGGGCCATCGGCACGGGGGTCACGGCCACACCCGCGCAGGCTGAAGAGGCACACGGGTTCATACGCTCCATTGTCAAGGAGATATACGGCGGGGCCGCCGATGACATCAGGATACTCTATGGCGGCAGCGTAAAGCCCGATAACGTAAAAGAAATCATGGCCGGCCCCAATGTGGATGGCGCGCTCGTTGGAGGGGCCAGTCTCGATCCGCAGGTTTTTTCAAAACTTGTAATGTTCAAGAGAGGATAAATAAAAAATCTGAAATGACGATACTTGTAACCATAATTCATGTACTTATATGTTTTTTTCTTATCTTTATTGTTCTGGTCCAGGGCGGAAAGGGCGCTGAAGTGGGCGCGGTTTTTGGCGGCTCCAGCCAGACCCTTTTCGGCAGCCGCGGCGCTGCGACCTTCCTTGGTAAACTTACCACGGTCTTTGCCGCCCTTTTCATGCTGACCTCCCTTGTGCTGACAGTCTCATCCCTGCGGGGTGGAGGCACTGTAGTCAGGCCCACTGCGGCAACCAGGCCTGCGCCGATGCAGCAGATGCCTGCCATGCCCGCGCCAACTCAAAAGATCCCTGCAAAGGGAAAGTAAAAAAAACTGTGCGTGTTTTTCCCGTTTAATATCAGGAAAAATAGAAGATACCTCGCCGGGTTTTTCCTTCTTTTAATTACCGCCTCATTTCTGGCCGCCTGCCACAAGGCGCCCGAAGGCATGCCGGACACGGTCGTCGTGGGCTCGCTTGCTGACGCCAGAAGGCTTCTGCCTCTTTTTGCCGGAGATTCGGCCTCCGCTGACATAAGCGGGCTCATCTTCAACGGGCTCACCAAATATGATAAAAATGTGAAAATAACCGGAGACCTCGCAAAAAGCTGGGAGATCAAAAAAGGGGGGCTCGAGATAATCTTCCATTTGAGGAAAGGCGTCAAATGGCAGGACGGCAAGGATTTCACCTCCGCGGACGTGCTTTTTACGTACAAGACCGTTACCGACCCCAAGGTCCCCACTCCTTACTCAAGCAATTACGGCCCGGTGGACAAGGTGGAGGCCCCCGATCCCTATACCGTCAAGGTCTATTACAAAAAGCCCTTTGCCCCAGCGCTGGAGTCCTGGGGGATGGGCATAATACCAAAGCACATCCTGGAAGGAAAGGATGTGTCCGCTGAGCAGTTCAACCGCCACCCCATCGGCACGGGCCCGTACAGGCTCAAACAATGGATAACGGGGCAGAGGATAGAGCTTGAGGCATTCGATGGCTATTTCGAGGGCAAACCCGGGATAAAGAGATACATAATGAGGATCATACCCGATATGTCGACGATGTTTTTGGAGCTTAAGTTCGGCGGCATAGATTACATGGACGTCTCGCCCGCGCAATACAAGCTGGTCGTGTCCCGCTCCGCTTTTTTCCGCAAGTTCTTTAACCGTTTTCAGTACCCGTCGTTCGGTTTTACATACGTCGGATGGAACCTGCTGGACCCCCGGTTCAGCGACGTAAGGATAAGGCGGGCCCTTTCACACGCGATAGACAAGGCATCCATAATAAAGGGGGCCCTCATGGGATACGGCACTCCATGCACCGGACCGTTCCTTCCCGGCTCCTGGGCGTATAACCCGGATGTGCCGGACCCCTCATACGATCCGGCCCGGTCTCTGGAGCTCTTCCGGGAAGCCGGCTGGACGCTTAAAAAGGGTGTTCTCCAGAAGGACGGGAAACCTTTCCGTTTCACGATACTTACGAACCAGGGCAACACGGAACGGCTGCTTGCGGCCGAGATAATCAAGGAAGACCTGAGAAAAGCAGGCGTCATAGCCAACATAAAGGTGCTCGAATGGCAGGCCCTGCTCCATGATTTCATAGACAAAAAACGCTTTGAAGCGGTCATACTGGGTTGGTCTCTTTCCAGGGACCCGGACCTTTACGAGATATTCGATTCCTCCCAGACGAAAGACGGAGGGTTCAACTTCGTCTCTTTCAAGGACCAGGAGGCCGACCGGCTCATAGAAGAAGGCAGGACCACTTTCGACCTGAAAAAACGGAAGCAGATATATCATAAACTCCACTACCTGCTGGCGCAGGAACAGCCCTATACCTTCCTTTATGTGCCAGATGCCCTGGAGGTCCTCAACAAGAAGTTCCACGGGGTCAGGGAAGCCCCGCTTGGCATATGGTACAACTTCATCCACTGGTGGGTCCCCCGCCAAAAAACCATGTGGTATAATTAGCCCATAGGACACTTGGCCTCTGGTGCTTATTGTGACAGGTTTTTGCTTTTCCTTTTCGTTTTTTTCTTTTTGCCGTTTTGACTTTTTTTTTGCTTTTTTGGTTTTTTGGTTTTCGCGAAGATCAGAAATTTTGGGGAGGAGCACAGAGGATGGCGCATCCTACAACACTGGCCTTTGTCCTTGCCGGAGGCAAAGGCGAACGTCTGTTTCCGCTTACGGCAATGCGGTCAAAGCCATCGGTCCCCTTCGGCGGCAGATACAGGATCGTCGATTTCGCCCTGAGCAACATGATCAACTCCAGGATATATTCCATTTATCTCCTGGTCCAATACAAGTCCCAGTCGCTCATTGAGCATGTAAGGCACAACTGGGTGCTCTCCTCCGTCATGAGGGAGCATTTCGTGGCGGTCGTTCCGCCGCAGATGCGGATGGGGCCGGAGTGGTTCCAGGGCACCGCGGACGCCGTGTTCCAAAACCTGAACTTCATAAGCCAGATAAATCCGGAGCTTGTCATCATATTCGGGGCGGACCACATCTACCGGATGGACATACGGCAGATGATAGACTTCCACCTGGAGAAGAAGGCGGATATAACCGTTGCGGCAAGGCCGGTACCCATCAAGGAGGCGTCCAGCTTCGGCGTTATCGTGGCTGATTCCGACCACCGGATCGCCACCTTCCAGGAAAAGCCCAAGGAACCCATTCCCATGGCGGGGGACCCGGAGAGGGCCTTCGTGTCCATGGGCAATTATATATTCGGAAGGGATTTTCTCACCCGGGCCCTCGTGGAGGCGCAGGCAAAAAGGCATCATGATTTCGGCACGCACATCCTGCCCGCATCCCTGGATAAAGGCCGGGTGTTTGCCTATGATTTTTCCACCAATGTGATCCCGGACATAAAACCGTATGAAGAGACCGGATACTGGAGGGACGTGGGCACCATAAAGTCATACTATGACGCCAACATGGACATGTTGGGCCTTACCCCCGGGTTCGACCCCATGAGCACCCTTTGGCCCATTCATCCGGCATTTTCAGAAGTGGCGGCCACAAAGATCATAAGCGGGGAGATCGTGAACAGCGCCATCGCGGACGGCTGCCTGATAGACGGCGCCGCCATTAGGAACTCCGTCCTCCGCAGCGGGGTGCGCGTGGAGAAGGGCGTTACCATTGACAATTGCATCATAATGGACAACTGCGTCATCCGTAAAGGGGCCAGGCTCAAGAACGTCATAGTGGACAAGCAGAACCTCATCGAGCAGGGCGAGACCATAGGCTACGACCCCCACAAGGACATGTTCCGTTGCCATATAGATTCCTCCGGCATAGCCATTTTGCCCAAACAGGGCAGAAAAGAGATCATTTAAAAAGCTGGAGCTATAGCCAGAGCATTGCCGCTTCGGGCCTTGCCCCCTTCCCTCCCTGTGCCACCGCACTGCCTGGGAAATTCCACAATCGCCTCCCCCTTGACATCCACTTCCCGGTTTGATAAAAGTTTGTTAGGGACTACACGGTTTCACATTATTAATTCCAAACGCAGCCCACAAAACGCTTTCCGGAGAAATCTCTCCGGGGAAAAAGGAGGCAAAATGAAAAAAGCCGTGATTTGCCTGTTGTCGTTGTTTATTGTATTGGGCTTAAGCGCAACGGTTTTCGCACAGAACGGTGACAACGGCATCAACCCAAAGGAAAAGATCTGCAAGCCGGGCGCCATACCCTTTCTTTCAGGCCCTTATTCCCAGCTCTTTCAGGCGGCATCACATTTCGAGGCCCAGTGCACCTGCAACCAGGTGGCCGAGCATTATCATCAATTTGTCTGCTACGCCACACCAAGCGTGACATCCGCAAACGTGCCGCCACTTTGGCACTGCATATGCAGCAAGAAAAAAACGTGGAAATAATACTAACGATATAACAAAAAGATATTTGCGAGATAACAGACCGGGACACGCCCATTTCTGACCAAGAAAGACCGCTTTAGCAGAACACGCGGATGAGGCGGGGGAAAAAGATGTCCCGCAGATATGAGGCGGTGTCCCGATTTTTCCCGATTCAATTAAAATATCAACGGGCCTGGTGTTAATGCTTACCGGTTGTCTTTGCTTCTTTTTTGCAGGGCGTGCCGAAGCTTGCCTGCGTACCTGTTTACGGGGTTTGACCTGCCAAGCAACGGCAATACGGGGTTTTTTCTATCGCCAAGTTTTTTCATCTCCTGGCGGAGCTCCCTGTTTTCAGGGTCCGCGGCAAGCCCTTTTTCAAAAGCGCCGACGGCCTCTTTTTTTTCCCGGGCGGCCAGATACGCCCTGCCCAGATTGAGGTACAGGACAGGGAAAAAAAACTCCGCTCCAAAGGGCAGCCTCTCAGTATGTTTGATAGCCTTCAGGCAGCCGGATATCCCATCCTTTATGCCATCTCCAAGCCTGGCCTTAAGGCAGCCGTAATAAGAGAGCAGGAGGGCATCTTCGGGATAGCGGCCCGACCCTTCGGAAAGCACATCCAGGGCCATGCGGTATTGCTTATTTTTTAAAAAGGCCATGGCCTCTTTGAGATAGTTCTCAGCTTCCTTCTGTCCTCCGCCGGCCATCTTTGCCTTTTTCAGCAGGCCCACGGCGCATTCGTGCTGCTCCTGCATTTGCTCGTGGCACTTCCGCCCGCTTTCCCTTTGATGCCGCGAGGTCCTGGTGTCGATAAGCTCCCCGCCCAGATACACACGGGTTATTATGTTGCCGCCGCCCGCCCTTTCACTAAGCACTTCGGTAAGCACAAGGTATCTGGAGAGATTAATGGTTACGTTGGTTTCAAGCAGAGAACTGGACCTGGAAGTTATTTTGATGCGGCTACCATCTCCCATTTGTTTATCTTATATCAGACTATAAAAAATACTCAAACAGGGAAGGCGAAGATTGCACTAAGGTTTTATTTAACAGCCTTGCCAGCGCGAACGGCAGGGGGATATAATAAAAAACTTAGGAAAGCGGGATTTAAGGTTTTTCGCAATCAGATTTTTTATATAAAGGAGGCCGTTTTCAGACATGATGACCATAACAGAGAAGATACTTGCCGGGCACCTGGCAGACGGCGGCGAGGGGAAAGAGGTCCATCCCGGACAGCTTATCAACGCCAGGGTGGATTTCGTTCTGGCCAATGATATAACCGCCCCTATAGCCATATCGGAATTCAAGCGCATCGGGGCCCGCGATGTTTTTGACCGGGAGCGGGTGACGTTCGTCCCGGACCATTTTGCACCGCAGAAGGACATAAAAGCCGCCGAGCAGTGCAAGATGCTCAGGGAATTCTCCAGCGGGTATGGCCTCAAATACTATTTCGAGGTCGGAAGGATGGGCGTGGAACATGCCCTTTTGCCGGAAGAAGGCCTTGTCCTGCCCGGAGACCTTGTAATCGGGGCGGACAGCCACACCTGCACGTACGGCGGGCTTGGCGCCTTCGCAACGGGTGTGGGTTCAACTGACGTGGCATCCGCAATGGCTACGGGCGAGCTTTGGTTCAAGGTGCCCGAATCCATGAAATTCATTTATCATGGGGAAAAATTGCAGAAATGGGTGGGGGGAAAGGACCTTATTCTTCATACCATTGGAGACATCGGCGTTGACGGCGCGCTGTACCGGGCCATGGAGTTCGAGGGAGACGTGATAAGGGCCCTCCCCATGCACGCCAGGCTTACCATGTGCAACATGGCCATAGAGGCCGGCGGCAAGTCGGGCATAATCGTGCCTGACGATATAACCATGCAGTATGTGAAGGGAAGGGCAAAGAGGGAGTTCAAGTTCTACACCTCGGACCCGGGGGCTGCCTACGTGGAAATAAAAGAGTATGATGTTTCGAAGATTCCCCCAACGGTCTCATGCCCCAGCCTTCCTTCCAACACCAAACCCGCTGCGGAGCTCTCAAACATCGGAATAGACCAGGTGGTGATAGGTTCCTGCACGAACGGACGCATCGAGGACCTTCGGGAAGCCGCACAGATACTCAGGGGCAGGAAGGTAAATCCGAATTTAAGACTTCTGATAATACCGGCCACTCAGCGTATATATATGGAGGCCATGAAGGAGGGGTTGTTCGAGATCTTCGTGGAAGCCGAGGCGGTCGTCTCCACGCCTACCTGCGGTCCGTGCCTTGGCGGCCATATGGGCATACTGGCAAAGGGGGAAAGGGCCCTTGCCACCACCAACAGGAATTTCGTTGGAAGAATGGGGCATCCGGAAAGCGAGGTCTACCTTTCAAGCCCGGCAGTGGCGGCGGCATCGGCAGTCCTTGGCAGGATTGGCCTGCCGGAAGAACTCGGACTGTAGCAGATGACGCCAGAAGAAAAATTGGCCAGCCTGGGCATCGCGCTGCCGGAGCCGCCAACGCCCCTTGGCGCATATGTTCCGGTTTTGAGGTCCGGCAATCTTCTTTTTCTAAGCGGTCTTTTGCCGGTAAAGGAAGGCAGGCTGGTTAAGGCCGGGAAGTTAGGCGCCGATATGGATGAAAAGGAAGGGGCCGGACTTGCCAGGATAGCGGCGGTGAACGCCCTTGCCGTTGTAAAAGGTTACCTGGGAGAACTGGACAAGATCAAAAGGTGCGTCAAGGTAACGGGATATGTCGCGGGGGTCCCGGGCTTTACAGGGCAGGCCGCGGTGCTGAACGGGGCCTCCGATTTCCTTGTACAGATATTCGGCGAAGCAGGCAGGCATGTTCGCGCGGCGGTGGGCGTGGTAGCGCTTCCCATGGACAGCCCTCTTGAGATAGAGTTCATATTCGAGGTTTGTTAGGACCAGGACCTGTTTTAAAATCGATTCCGAACAATAAAGAGCGGAAGAGACAGTTTCTAATAAAGCCTGGAATATTTTTGGGGCTGTTTTCGCGCTCCCAGCGCTCTTTTGACGGTTTCCGCCACTTGGGCCAGGCTGTAGGGCTTGCTCAGGAAGCCGTTAAAACCGGCATCCTTCAGATTTTGCGCATCCGCAACGTAGCCGCTCGACAGAACCACGCTGACGGAATTGTCGATCTGTTTAAGCGCCCGTACTGCGCTTATTCCATCCATCCCGGGCATTATGTTATCAATTATCACAAGGTCTATCTCTTTCCTCCTGGCCCTGTAGGTGCTTACGGCCTCTGCCCCGTTTGAAGCGGTCACCACCTTGTATCCAAGCTCCGTCAACATCGAAAGCCCGATGTCCCTCACAAGGGGTTCGTCGTCGACGATCAATATCGTCTCAGTTCCCCCCGTATAGCTTTCCTGGCCCGGCGCCTTCTGGTCCGGGGCTGCTGTTTCCAAAACAGGAAGGTATATATTGAACTTGGCCCCCCTGCCCTCTTCGCTGTACAGATTTATCCAGCCTCCGTGCGAAGTTACTATAGAATGGGTCACCGCAAGCCCCAGACCGGTCCCCTTCCCGGGCTCCTTCGTTGTGAAAAAAGGCTCAAATATCCTGTGCCTTACCTTCTTCGGAATTCCCGGGCCGGCATCAGAGACGGACAGCAGGACAAAATGCCCCGGCCTTGCATATGCGTTATGCTTGCAGTACTCCTCATTGCACCGGAACTCCCGGATGTTTATGTTTATTGTACCTCCCTGCGGCATGGCGTCACGAGCGTTGATCACCAGGTTCATAAGGACCTGCGTTATTTGCGCTGGGTCGATATAGACAGGAGGAAGACCCGACGAGATGGAGACCTGGAGCTCGATGTTTTCCTCCACCATGCGTCTCAATATCTTCATGGACTCGTCCATGAAATGTGAGATGGCGGTGGGTTTCTGCTCAGGGGGCAGTTTTCTTCCGATAAGAAGTATCTGCCTGGTAAGCTGCGCGGCCTTTCTGGCGGTATTGACTACCATCCCCGCGTTTTCCTTCACATTCTCCTGGGAACTCTGAAGCTTCGCGATCTCCGCGTAACCTATGATGCCTGTAAGCAGGTTGTTGAAGTCATGCGCAATGCCGGAGGCAAGGGCGCCGATGGCCTCCATCTTCTGGGCCTGAAGCAGCGACGCCTTGTATTCATCCAGCTCCTTTTGGGCGGCTTCGTGCTTCTCCATGAGCTTTTCCGTCATCGCACTGAAGCTTCGCGCCAGTACGCCGATTTCGTCTCTTGTCCCTATCTCAAGGCCGCGAGAGAGGTCTAAGTCTTTTTCTTCATAACTGGTCATCCTTACCCTCCCGGTCAGGGTCTCGATCGGTTTCAGGACAAACCTGCGGATAATGAAATACAGAAGGACCGAAAGGGCGGATATGAAGACAAACCCGAAAAGAGCGATCATCCAGCCCTGGGTAGTTACCTGCCGGTCCATGGGCTCAAGCGAATACCCAAGCTCTATTACACCAAGTGTTTTCTGCCATTTCGGATGATAGTGGCAGGCAGCCGTGTAGCATGGCCTCATGTTTGGTATCGGGCGAAACATGGAGAGCACCCGCCGGCCCCCTATGGTCTGTATCTCCCATGGCTTCTTTGTGAACGCGTATTTCGGGGCCCCTGAACAGAGGTCCTTGTTTATCTCCCGAACGTTGGATGAATAACGGACCCTGTAGTTCATGTTGTCTACGCGCAGCCATGTGAAGTTGTCTGCCCTGGCCAGTGATTCCACCGTCTGCTGGATGCCCTCTCTCTGGTTCTTAAGCATACCGAATATGAGAGCGCTTTTTATCAGGCCGGATTGTGACTGGGCGGTTTTTATCGCCTGGTCCAGGGAAGCCCGCTTCATGTAATGAATGGAAGGACACCAGAAAAGAACGCTTACCGCTACGATCACGGGCAGGCTTACCGCAAGTATCTTGCCCGTAAGGGACGGCGGCTTCACATAAATAGATGCCCTCTTAATACGGTTTTTCCACCAATGCATAAAAAAACCCATATGCCCCTTGTTCCTTTACTCCTGCCCGCGGCAAAAAAAAAAAAAACCGCAAGGAATCCAATGCAAAGAATTTTTCATTCGTTGCCCGCAAAAAAGCCGGGTGTGCGCTTCTTCCTTATCTTTAATTCGGAAATTTAAAATTAAAACTTTAGGACAGTTAATAATTTTCTTAACTAATTGACTGAAAAATTTCAAAAAAAAAGAATTTTCGCCATTCTTCGACACCGGTCGCCTCGTCGGACCGGGGTCTCTTACAAAGACAACTGATTGGAAAAATGGCAAATTTTCCTTAATAAACCGAGGCGTTTCCATTGCCTCGCATAGGCTCTATAGGGCCTTTTGTCCAATGGGTGGAATGTTTTTTAACCGGCCCGCCATTGAGATTCCCGTGGCAAGCCCGAGAATCTTATGTAAGGCATTTTCTTACCGGGAGGTCAGACCGCCAGCCCTTCGGGCTTTACGGTGTACCCCGCCCTGGCAAGTATATCCTCTTCATTTGAATCCAGCATATCCAAAAACGCGCTTACCACCAGGGGGTCAAAATGCGTTCCTGAGGAATCACGTATCTCTTCCTTCACCCTCTGCAGGGAAAAGGCTCTCCTGTACGGCCTGTCGGTCATCATGGCGTCGAACGCATCGGCCACGCTCAGGATGCGCGCCTTCAGGGTTATTTCCTCTCCCGCTATGCCGAATGGATAGCCGGTCCCATCATATCTCTCATGGTGCTGGAGGATAGCTGCCCTGATCCCTTCCAGTGTCCCTATCGGGTCAAGTATTTCATTTCCGATCAGGGGATGTGCCTTCACCAGGCTGAACTCAGTCTTTGTAAGCCTCCCGTTTTTGTTGACCAAAAGGGAGTCGACACCGATCTTGCCTATATCGTGCAGGATGGCCGCATGCTCCAGCAGTTCCATTTCCGCGCTTGGAAGCCCCAGTTTCCTGCCTATCATCACCGAGAGCGTCCTTACCCTTTCAGAATGGCCCCTCGTATACCTGTCGTTTGCCTCTATTACGTTTATCAACGCCTGTACGGTACCGAAATAATTGGCTTTAACCGATTCGTAAAGCCATGCGTTTTCTATAGCCACCATCGCCTGCCCCGAGAGTGTAGCCAGCACCTCCAGTTCGTCTTCAGAGAAGGACTCGCTGTTTTTTTCAAGAAGCAGCCCTCCGGCGGGCTTTCCCTTTATCAGGAAGGGCACGCCGATAGCAGACACCGCACCTGCGCCGCCGTTAGAGGCGGAAAAGACATTTGACCCCTCAAGCAGTTTTCTGAAGTCCGGGCGCTCCAGGTCCATGACATTTCCGAACTTTTCCACGCCCATGCCTTTCCTGTACCGGAAGAGGAGTTTTTGCACCCCGTTTTTCTCGATGTAGATATACCCGTTTTCAGCCTTGAGGAGCTCCGACGCCGTCCTGATTATAAGCTTCAGCAACTCCTGCACTTCCACCGCGTGGGACAGGGCACGGCCCAGATCGCTTATCTTTTTCAGACGCTCGACCATCTTTTCAAGCTCAATGTTTTTTGTTTTTAGCTCCCTGCTCAGACTCAGTATGGCGTGGTTTGCGGTCTCAACCTCCTTTACCTTGAACTCCAGCCGGGAATTCAGCTCCTCCAGCGAGCGTTTGTGCTCAAGCTCCGTGCGGGCCCTGTTTATCTTCCTTTCCTTGTTAAGGTTTTTTTCGTGAAGTTCCCTGATGCGCTCGACCATGCGGTTGAAGGACTCCGCCAGAGCCCCTAACTCGCCCTCGCCCCCAAATTCAGCTCTGGCTTCCATGTCCCCGTCCTCAACCTTCTTCATGGTATCCAGAAGGGTCTTAACGGGTCTGGCGATGTTTTTGGCAAAAAGCAGACCCAGAAGCATCGAGACGACGATGACTGTCAGCATATTGGCAAAAACCAGAAACCGTTTCACGGCCAATATATTACCTTCCGTCCTTGTTAAATCGGATTTGATCTCCACAAGTCCGTTTACCTTCACCTTGCTGCTGTGGCATCCGTAACAGCGCGGCTCATTGTATATAGGGGCATACATAAGCATGGCGTTGTCCACGATAGCGGGCCGGCCGGCCCTTTCGTCGGAAGATACAAAATCCTGAGATTTGTAACCGATCTCTGAAGGGTTTTTGGAACTTAATATGTATCCGTCAGGAGAGACTATTCTTAAATTGATGATCTCCGGGGTCTTCCCGATGTTCTCAAGCGTCTTCTGGACTCCGCCTGTCTCACCCATGACCATGTCCTGCTCGATGGACCGGGTGATGATCCCGCTCATGAGTTTCATGCTGAGCAGGTTGTTTTTTAAGATCACAGTTGACTGGAAATTGAGCACGAGGGCAGTCGAGACCCCAACAGTGGCCATTATGACCAACGCGATAATGCTTATGATCTTAGTCTTCAATGACATAAATCCTCAATTTTTAATAGCAAAAAATATGCCCTTTTAAATTTCTTTTTAATATCAATTAATTGTAAAATTAACCTGAATGGAAAAAATCTTTTGTGTATGTGATTTCGCGCATAATTGCTATAATACACGCAATTCTAATACGGGGAATCCAGAAAGACCTTTATGCCAAAAAAACCTCTAGTCGCCATCATAGGAAGGCCCAATGTGGGCAAATCCACGCTCTTTAACCGCATTACGGGCGGTGAAAGCGCCATAGCACACGAACTGGAAGGGGTGACGAGGGACAGACATTATGCCCCTGCCGAGTGGGAGGGGAAAAAATTCATTGTTATTGACACAGGCGGATTTTGTCCTAGCTCTGAGGAAGAGATCTTTTCCGAGGTAAAGGAGCAGGCCATTTTCGCCGCGCAGGAAGCCGATCTGATAATCCATCTGCTTGACGCAAAACAGGGGCTTACCCCTCCGGACCTCGACATCGCGGAGATGCTCCGTTCTTCAGGCAAAAAGGTGCTCTGGGTGGCCAACAAGATAGACGGCCCCACCAAGGAAGACCTGCTTTATGATTTCTACCGCATCGGGGCGGAAGACATACTGCCGGTCTCGGCCTCAACGGGGTACATGTTCGATGAGTTCATGGAAAAAATAGCGGAGCTGCTGCCGGAGGCAGGCCAGGAGGAAGGCGAGGCGCAAATGCCGTCGGTGGCCGTTGTGGGCAGGCCCAATGTAGGGAAATCCACCTTCATAAATTCTCTGCTCGACAAAAAAAGGCTTGTAGTAACGCCCGTTGCAGGGACCACAAGGGATTCCATTGACGTGGTCTGCAGCTATTACGGCAGGAAATATCTCTTCGTGGACACGGCCGGGATAAGGAGAAAGTTCTTTAGAGGCTACCCGGTGGAGCATTTCTCCATGTTAAGGGCATACCAGAGCATAGAGCGGTGCGACGTCGCGGTTGTCATGATCGACGCCACCAAGGGGATAGTCTCCGACGACCAGAAGATCGCGGGCATTGTGCATTCAAACGGAAAAGGGGCCGTTTTCGTACTGAATAAATGGGACATCGTTCAGGACCCGGAGGAGACCTTCAAGAAACTGCAGTCCGAGTTTGCCCGCAGGCTATGGTTTTTTGGACACGCACCCGTTCTGGCCGCATCCGGGCTTGAAAGAAAAAGGATAACAAAGATATTCCCGCTGATAGACGGCGTGCTGCAGGAGCGCGCAAAGACTGTTCCCGCGGACGGCCTTGAAGCCCTTCTGCTTGATGCTCAGAAGAACCTGCGCCTTCCCGTCTACAAGGGCAAAAAAGTCCGTATATTTTCCCTGAACCAGGTGGGCAAGAACCCACCCGTTTTCGCGGTGTATGCGGATGCGCCTGATGGACTTAAAGAAGCCAATTTTAAATTTTTGGAGAAGAAACTCAGGGAGAGGTTCTCATTCGCTGGCGTGCCTATACACGTTGTAGGCAAGCGCAAAAGATGAGCAGGCCCGTCCGCATCCTTGCCAGGAGCCTCCGGGATTTCTATTCGGACGGCGGGGTGACCCAGGCTGCCGCCATCGCCTACTTTGCCATGATGACCATGGTGCCCTTTCTTATATTCCTGTTTTCCCTGATGGGATATTTCCTGGGAGGGGCGGCCTTCAACCGCTTTTTCTTCTCAAGGATAATCTATTATTTCCCCCAAGGGACCGAAAAGATGGCTTCTATCGTAAGGGGCCTTGTCCATTACAGGAAGGCGGGCATGTTTTCCCTGGCAGTTTACGGACTGATCTCATACGGGCTTTTCCTGAACCTGGAGAAGGCCATGAACATCGTCTTCAAGGTCAAAAAGAGCCGCCACATACTGCATTCTTTCCTCCTGGTATTCATGGTCCTGTCCGTGATAGGGGCATTAATACTCCTGTCCTTCGCCCTGGCGGGATTTGACCCGATATTCTCTTATTTCGGAAGGACTCTCAAACTTGGCGTGGTCTATTCGGCAATAATAAAATACCTCGTCCCCGGCAGTTTGCTTTTTGCCGTCTCGCTGGCGATATATAAAGTCCTGCCTGCCAGGAAGATAAGGATGCCGCAGGCCGCGTGGGGCGCCTTGTTCACCTCAGTGATGATAGAGACAGCCAAACATTTCTTTGCTTTCTATATAAAATCGATTTTCAGGGCCGGGAAGATCTATGGCCCCCTGTCGGCCTTCATGTTTTTCCTTTTATGGGTCTTTTATTCCTCCTGCATCTTCATTGTGGGAGGGGAGATCGCATACAATACCGGTCCGCCCGGCAAAAGGCAGGACAGATGAAGGAACTGACCGGCAAGATGGTGGAGGTGGGCACGGTCGGCCTCGTTTACGAGGGTAAGCTAATAGAGACGGGAGAGTCCGAGGTCCTGCTGGATTCCGGGATGGGATGGGTCTCCATTCCCATGGACAGGATAGTCTTCATAAGGGAAAAGGAGGAAAATTCACCCCCTTTTTTATTTCCCTGAAATGATATAAAATCGGGTTGTAAGAAGTAAGGCTGGTCAAAAAAAGGGGAGGGAATCTTAACAACGTGCTCAACGTGCTATTTGCCGTTGCGTCGCTGGTTGGTCTTGTAATAATCGCAGCCTTGATCCTCGGTTTTCTGGAGCTCAGGAAGGAGGTCCGGGTTCTTAATGAATCCCTGCTCAGGATCGAAGCTTCCCTTACGCCCGCGATAAAGAATTTTTCCGAGGCTGCTCAGGAAATAAAAGAGCTGATGGAAGGGGCCAACCGGATAACGGATGATATAAAAACAGTGACAAGCGCCGGCCGCGGGCTGGCCTCCGAGATCGAAAAAATAACCCATCTCCTGAGTTCCACTACCCTTAGAACAAGGGCCAGCGTGGCGGGATTGAAGGCCGGACTTTGGGTGGCCGTGAACGTTCTGAAAGCTAAATTTTTAAAGAAGGAGGCTTCCGAAAATGAGTTATGAAAATGGCCGTAGTGGCGGCAATGTTCTGATGGCATTTGGTTTGGGCGCGCTTGTTGGTGCGGCTGCCGCGATCCTCTTTGCCCCTGCTTCGGGCAGCGAGACCAGAAAACGCATAAAGGATTTCACTGGCGAGGCATTGGACAAGGCCGGCGAGTATGCCGGCAGCGTAAAGGACAGCGTGACAGGGGGCTTTCAAAAAGGAAAAGAGGCCATCGCCGACAGAAAGAACATGATCAAGAGCGCAATAGACGCGGGCAAGGAAGCCTATGAGAGAGAAAAAGAGCGCGTAGAGCGCGAGGGGCATGAGGAGGCCGTCTGACGGGCAATGCATGAGGTATCCATAATGCAGAGCGTTATGGAGGTGGCCGTCGGGAAGTTAGATGAGTCCGGCTACATAAAGATTGATTCCATCACGCTCAGGATCGGGGGGGCAACCGGCATACTCTCGGACTCTCTCAGGTTCGCTTTTGAAGCCCTGAAGCCGGACACTCCCCTCGCAGAGGCGGCGCTGCATATTGAAGAGGTTCCGGTAGGCGGCATATGCGCCGGCTGCGGCGGAAGCTTTTCCACTCCGGAGAAGTTCATATTCTCCTGCCCGCTGTGCGGAGACAGCAGGATCAGGCTCACCCAGGGAAGAGAGCTTGATATTACCAGCATGGACGTTTCCTGAATAAATGTCGTATCCCTAAATTTTTCTTTTATTTATGGCGGAGAGGCAGGGATTCGAACCCTGGGTGGAGTCGCCCCCACAACGGTTTTCGAGACCGTCCCGTTCAACCGCTCCGGCACCTCTCCATTCAAGCAACAGTAATTATAGCAGAGTTCCTACCGTCTTTTCGCCGCAAAAAAGCTCTTCAGCAGCCCCGCGCACTCCGCCTCCATCACGCCGGAGACCACCTCTACCCTGTGATTGAGCCTTGTGTCCCCGGGTATGTTAAAAAGGCTGCCCGCAGCCCCGCCCTTGGAGTCCCTGCATCCGTAGACCAGCTTTCCCAGCCTCGCGTTCACCATGGCCCCCGCGCACATCGGGCAGGGTTCCTTTGTGACAAAAAGCGCCGCCCCCTCAAGCCTCCACGAGCCAAGCTTCTTCGCGCCTTCCCTTAGGGCCAGGACCTCGGCATGCGCGGTCGGGTCGTTGTCATGTTCGCGCATGTTGTGCGCGATGGCCAGGACTTCCTCACCCATTACAAGCACGGCGCCCACAGGGATTTCGCCCGCCACAGCGGCCTTTTTCGCCTCCGCTATGGCAAGCTTCATGTAATGCAAAAAACAAAGACGTTCTTTTTCAGCCATGGACTGCGGACCGGTCATGAGGGAAAAAAGACCGCCTTTTTAGATGTAAGAGAGCCAGCGCCCGTGTTTTTTGTTCTTGCTCTGGCCTTTTGCGGCAGCGAAGAAGATGTTCTGAAGTTGTTTGGTGATCTCGCCCGGTTTGCCGGCGCCGAGCGTCCTGCCGTCCAGTTCCTTTATTGGGGTGATCTCGGCGGCGGTGCCGGTAAGGAATGCCTCCTGGGCTATATATATCTCATCTCTGGTGAAGCGCTCCTCCCTAACCACAAACCCCATTTCCCTGGCCAGCTCCATTACCGTGTCCCGTGTGATACCCTCCAGTATGGAGGTGAGGGGGGTTGTTTTTATTTCCCCGCCCCGGACAATAAATATGTTGGCCCCCGTCGCCTCGGAAACATATCCTTCCGTATCCAGCAGGATCGCCTCATCATACCCAAGAAGGAGGGCTTCCTGCTTGGCAAGCTGCGCGTTCACATAATAGCCGCTTACCTTTGCCATGGACATATTTGAGTTTACATGGCCCCTTATGAAAGAGGATGTCTTGGCTCGAATGCCGTTCTTAAGACCGTCTTCACCAAGATACGCCCCCCAGGGCCAGACGGCAATGACAACATTCACAGGGGCGCCACCCGGAGAAACGCCCATTACGCCGTAGCCATAATATGCCAGCGGCCTTATGTAGCATTCCTTGAGCCCGCTGGATTTGACCGTTTTTATTATCGCTTCCGCGATCTCCCTTCGCGTGAAGGGTATCTTCATGCCAAAGATATGGGCAGAGTCAAAAAACCTGTTCACATGCTCTTCCAGCCTGAAGATAGCCCGGCCCTTTTTTGTGTTGTAGCAGCGGATGCCCTCGAAGATGGCAAGGCCGTAATGGAGCGAATGTGTAAGGACATGGATATTCGCGTCGTCCCAATCGACCAGCTTTCCATCCATCCAGATTTTTTTAGTTTTTTCAAGCATGCGCGTTTATTGTAAAACATCCATGGCGATTCTTCAACACGATGAATAATGTACCCACCAGCCTTTTCCCTCAGCCTTCAGGAGACGGGTTTCAGGCGGTGATGGGAAGAATGAGCAGCGCGGGGCGGGGAAAACCGCTTATTCGTCTCACATCCGCTCCGGGGCGGCAACGCCAAGCACATGGAGCCCGTCCTTGAGGACGCGCCTTGCCGCCATGGAAAGGGCAAGCCTCGCAAGCGTAAGTCTGCCATCCTCTGTGACTATCCTGTGCTTGTTGTAATACGGGTGGAACAGGCCCGCAAGCTCCTGGAGATAAAATGTTATCCTGTGGGGCTCACGTGCATATACCGCCGCTTCGAATACCCCAGGGTATAAAAGTATCTTCTTTATGAGCCTCTGCTCTTCCGGCTCCTCAAGGGGGGACAGGTCGACATCCGCGGAGACCGATCCATCCGGAGCTTCAGGAGTGGAAATGGAAAGGCTCTTTTCAGCGGCATGCCTCAAGATGCTGTTTATCCTTGCGTATGCGTACTGCACATAATATACCGGGTTTTCGGCGGAAGCCGCCTTTGCCACTTCCAGATCAAAATCCAGGTGGCTGTCGGCCTTTCTTGTAAGGAACATGAACTTTGTCGTGTCCGCTCCGACCTCTTCCATGACGTCCCTTAATGTAATGAACTCCCCTGCCCTCTTGGACATCTGAACGGGTTTTCCGCCCCTCAGGAGGGAGACCATCTGCACCAGCAGCACCTTCAATTTCTCTTTATCATACCCCAGGGATTCGAGCGCGGCCTTCACCCTTGGGATGTAACCGTGGTGGTCGGCCCCCCAGATGTCTATCAGCTCATCATAGCCACCATCCACCTTTTTCTTGTGATAGGCGATGTCCGAGGCAAAATAGGTGTACTTGCCGTCGTTTTTTATTATCACCCTGTCTTTTTCGTCCCCGAACTCCGTTGCCTTAAACCATGTGGCGCCCTCATGCTCGTAAATGAAACCCCTCCCGCGCAGATATTCGATCGCCTGTTCCACCTCGTGTTTGTCATAAAGTTCTTTTTCGCTCTGCCAGGTATCGAACGTGACGCCGAATGCCTCCAGGTCAGACTTTATCAGATCAAGCATCTGTTTGCAGGCATATTCGCTGAAGAAATCGCTTTGAGGGTGAACGTATTCAAGCCCCCTGTATCTGTCCGCCACGTTTTCGGCAATTTTTTTTGCGATATCCTCCACATAGGCGCCCCTGTAACCGTCCTCCGGTAAGGAGCGGCTGATACCAAAAAGCTCCTGGTATTTTGCGAATACGGACTCCCCCAGAAGGGCCATCTGCCTGCCAGCATCATTTATGTAATATTCTTTCGTCACCCTAAAGCCGGCGGCGGAAAGCAGGTTTGCCAGCGCAGCGCCAAGCGCCGCACCCCTGCCATGGCCCAGGTGAAGAGGCCCGGTGGGGTTGGCGCTTACGAACTCCAGGAGTATTTTTCTGCCCTTCCCGATGTCTTTTGCGGTAATATGGTTTTCGCCTTCCCGCAACATGCCCGACAGCGACCTGTAGAGGGCTTCTTTTTTGAACGTGAAGTTGATGAAGCCGGGGCCCGCCACCTCTATCTTTTCAAAATCGCCCCTTTCCCTTATGTTGGCGATGATCTCTTCCGCTATTTTTTGGGGCTGCTTTCTTAACAGCTTTGAAAGGGACATCGCGATTGGGGTTGAAAGGTCACCCAGGGCCTCATCCCTCGGGACCTCCACCTCCATCCGCTCCGGCACGGGGATGCCCATGGCGCCCAGGGCTTCAGCAAGGATTTTGCGAATGATCTCTGTCATAAGGGAATAAGTTTAAATTCCGCTGATATTTAATGTCAAATCAAAAACCGGACAATCACTTTTTTTCAAATTATTTTATCGATTTTTAAAACAGAACCGCGCTTTTCTGTTTCTTTAAGTACAACGTCTCTATTTGTTAAGCCTCTTTTTGTAAAACAATCTTTGAACCCTTGACTGCAAGTTCCTCATATGAGTAATTATCCGTGAAATAATCATTTATTTTCATTTTTTTAAGGGAGTCGAATTCCCTCTCAACCGGAATGGCCGCTGTTTCCTCAACAATGCGGAAATTGGCTTTTGCCATCAGCTCCAAATAGTCCTTATGGCGCAGCCTGTTCTGAAAGTGAAGACTGGGGTTGTATTTTTCCCATTGCCGGGGTGAGAATTTCAGAAAATTGTAGCGCGATATATTACTGTCAAAATGTGACCAGTGGTCCCCATAATCGATGGCTATCGAGAAAATGCCGTTTGCCTTCAGTATACGGTGACATTCAAGAAGGATCGGCAATATGTCGCTGATCGGAATATGTTCAAACGTATTATTGGACCCGATGAAATCTATGCTTGAGTCAGCCAGGCCAGTTTCCCTTGCGTCAATGGGCGCTTTGTAATGAATATTGAAAACATCTTTGAGCGCTTCCCGGCAGTTTGATTTCGAGTGTAATTCGCGCCTTTGCGGAAGGATATAGTTAAAAGGCATTTTATCTTTCAGCAGATACAGCCGTTTTATTGTATCCGCCAGTATATCGGGAAAAATCAGGTCCTTTATGTCTATACAATAGAGTTTTTTCATTCCCAGTAGGCTTAAGCCGATGGGGTTCATTAAATCCCATCCGCTTCCAAACTCATAATAGCTCCATTCGTTCGTCTTTGGGTTTGCATACTGGGCGAATTTTTCAAAATGGTACTGCGCCAATTTGAATCTGGCAAGAAAAATCCTGTCATCGACCGGTATTTTTTTGGTTATATATTTCTGAAAATAGTAGTTGTGAACCTCACCATTGGGCAGGATGGAAAAAAGTTTTTGCAAATAGCATTTGCAAATGAAATTCATCTCATTAAGATTCCTTCTGTGTTTATCATCGACGTTCAGTATGCATCTGTACTATTAGTTGAACCATCCCCTATTGCTCCCCACCATTGAGGAATTATTCTTTTTACTGTCCCGTTGCCGCTAAATGTTACATCTCCTTTATTGAATCCGCTGAACACACGATAAAGTCCAGCTGAAAAAGGCCCGTTGATAGTGAGGGTAAAATGGCCAGTTCCGTTACTTATCGCCGCGCCGTTTTCAATGATCAGGGAATCGCTCGCCGGGATCGTAACGCTTCCGGTTAGCGGATACGTCGTTTTAGCTGCGGCGGGACTTTTTGTAACAACCAAAACAGAATTAACAATGCCGGCAGATACAGCATTATTAATACTTCCGTAGACTCGTATATCCACCCATGGCCCTTTCGCTACGACATCGGAAGGATATAACGTCCCGTTGTAAAAGCTCCCTCCTGTCAGGTTTTGAACGCCGCTGATTACCCCTGTGCCACTTATGATGGCATTTGATATGGCGACCCCGCCTTGCAGGCTGAATGCAAGGCATATGAACTGTAGAGTAAAAAACAAATTAAACCGTTTTTCCGTTTTTCAACTCCTGTACGCCACCCCGAATCTACCGGTGGCTCCGCAGTCTGAAACCTAGAGCATGGCCAAACAGCCTGCAGATGGCCAGATGGGCTTTCAACAATAATGGATTCAGCCATTTCGGCAACCGCTCTGTCCATTCCCTTAGAGCAGGCAGCTATGCTTCATCGGTTATCCGGCGGCTTGCCTTTTTGGCGGTTTTACACTTTTAACGTGCAAAACTGACTCAGTTAAACACAACCAGCTTGAGAATGTCAATCAGTTTTTTCAAATGTCAACGCCAAAAAAATGTCCTACTTTGGGCAAAGTAGAAATGTCCTGTTTTGTTAATACGCATAGGCCCACCAGTTCCTTTTCTGATCGCAAGGTGAGGAGGCCGCAAGCCGCCCACTTAAGTTCAGAGGAAAAAACTCCAGGAGGCAATAAATTTCCGGAAAACGGTGATGGGAAAAGACGGGAATGACCGTGATATCCACGGGCATCCCCGTCCCCGGCTATATGCCTTAAAAACGAAAGATTCTATTTACGCTGGCCGAGCCTGAATGCCCTCTCGCACTTATTGGCCGCCTTTTCACACTTGTGAGCTGCCGCTTCTGCCCGGTCGGCGGCGTCCTGGGCCTTTTTAGCGGCCGCATCAGCCTTATCCGCACTGGCGCTGGCAGAGCTCTTGGCCTCTTCCGCAAGCTTTTTTGCGTCCGCCACATCGCTTTTCAAAGCGTTAATATCCGCATCCTGGCTGCCCACCTTGGATTCCAGGCCCGCGACCTTTTTATCCAGAGCGTCAAGACGGCTTTCGACCTTGGCGAGCCTGTCGGATAGCGGCTGGGTCTGCTGATTCACAAAACTCTTGCTGGCGCACCCGGTAAGAAAAATGAACATTGCCAAAACTACGAAGAACCTGGAAACCAAAACTCCCTTCCTCATCTGCTCCTCCTTTGAAAATTAAATTTTTAAAAAAGAAAAAAGACTGAACCTACCCTTAAATAAGAAAGCTTTCCGCGCTTTGAATTTTTTTAATTTAAAAGGATGAATATGCCGCTAAACAAATTATAGGCCCAATTGCCATCGTTGGCAATTCGCCGTATGAGTTGGCAGTGTCTCCAGTTGATAAATACTTTAGACGGGGGCGGCTTTCTTTTTTTCATCACTACAGGCTGTCTAAAACCCGTGCGCCGCGATGTTGTGTTATCATGAGTCAGGGTAATGGAGCGCTATATTCTTGGCATAAGCGGGGCAAGCGGGCAGGCCATCGGGCTAAAGCTCCTTCGGGAGCTTCTGGAACGGGATTTTGATGTGCATCTCGTGATATCGAGACACTCGCTTCCGGTCATCGCCAAGGAGACCGGGGTGCAGCTGGGCCCGGACAAGGCCCATGACGAAAAGACCTTGCGCGGAGGGTCAGGCAAAGGCAGGCTTTTCCAATACTGGGAGGAAGAGATGGAAGCCCCCATAGCAAGCGGATCTTTTAAAGCAAAAGCCATGTTCATCACTCCCTGCTCCATGAAAACCCTGTCCGCCGTGGCCGCGGGATATGCCTCCAACCTCCTTGAAAGGGCGGCAGACGTGACGATAAAGGAAGGGCGGAAACTTGTCCTTTGCCCAAGGGAGATGCCCTTCAGCGCCATACACCTTGAGAATATGCTTAAACTGGCCAGGATCGGCGTGACCATCGCCCCGCCCGTTGCGGCATTTTACCACAGGCCCAAAAACCTTGAGGAGATGGTTGATTTTTTCGCCGGAAAACTGCTCGATTCCGCCGGGATCGAAAACGAAACATTTAAAAGATGGGGTAATAGAGACGGTTAAAGATGGCGGCAATAAAAGCCGGGCCCTTTTTCAAAACAATTTTTATCCTATATATGACCTTTATCATGTACCCGCCGGAAGAAAACTGTTATAACTAAAGCATGGCCAAGGAAAGTTGCCCAGGCAGCCGCGAGATCAGGGAGCCCTACCCGGAGGAGATCCGGTGCCGTCATTGCGGCACGGCGTCAGAGATATGGTCTGATGAGCCTGAAACGGAGTGCAAGGGCTGCGGAAAGACTGTTTCAAGGGAGATGAGTTACAACTGCGTCCTCTGGTGCCCGGCGGCAAAGCAATGCGTAGGGCAGGAAAAATACGACAAGCTCACCCGTGCCCTCAAGGGCAAATGAATAGCGAGCGCACCCCGAAGGGCCAGCGAGCTAATCCCGATTAATCAAAAAATCCCTGCATTCGATGCCTCAAGGGCATAAAATGAATAGCGAGCGCGCTAAAACTAGCAAATTTTTCAAAGTGGATTCCATGTTAGAACTGCCCGGGGATGGCTGCAAACAACTTTTTCTTTTTCAGGAAATTTTTTTTATTTTATTTGCAGAACGGCAAGGTTACTTACGGGACGCTACAGCAGGCCCCTCGATCTTGGCTATCTCCTGCCTGACTGCGCCCGCATCAGGGGCTGAAGGGCTTTGTTTGATATACGCCTTGAACATCTTGACCGCTTCTTTTTTCTGGTGCAAGTCGTACGCAAGCACTACGCCCATGTTCCTTAAGGCAATGGCATGATTGGGATTTACTGCAAGGACCTTCTTGTACTCCTCTACTGCTTTAAGAGACTGTCCTATATTCCTGTAGCAGGTGCCCATGTCCACTCTAACATCCAGGTCTTTAGGGTCCAGTTTCAGTGCGGCATGATATGCGTCTATCGCGTCCTTGTACCTTCCTGAATCCATCGCCGCATTGCCCAGATCTATCCAAGCCCTGAGATTCTTGGGGTCCTGGCTAACAACCACCTTAAGCACCCGCAGTTGGCTATCTGCATCCACCTGGGAGCCTGCATATCCATATTGTCCAGCCTGGCCTTGCTGCCCGCTGGTTCCGCTTTTCTGGCAGGCAAATAAAAGAGAGGCCGGTATCATGAGGCTAAGAACAAGTAATTTCCTCAACGGATCATAATCCTCCCTCGCCGGTCTAGGAACATACCCTTCTATATTACAAAATTTACATATTTTTTTGTAATAATCGTAGGAGTTGTTCTGAATATCCAGGGAGTTTTTAAAACTTTGACTATAAATAAAGGAGTTGCTATAATAAATTTAGCCTTAACCGAGATGAAACCCTCCCACTCGCTAAGGCTTTCCGCCTGGGGAAAACCCCATTTCCCCGGGCTTTTTATGCCCTTCGGGCATCGAATGCAGAGATTTTTCAATCGATTGGATTCGCTCGCTGGCCCTTCGGGGTGCGCTCGCTATCCATTTTTATGCGTTTTCTTATTCGCCTTCTTCCAGGGTAATGGCTTCCACCGGGCAGTTTTCAGCGGCCGCTTCGCAGCAGCCGGAAAATTCGCACCCTTCCGGGTCCATGACCTCCGCCTTACCCAGGTCCTGATTCAGGTGAAACACAGCGGGGCAAACTTCCTGGCAGTTTCCGCAACCGATGCATTTTTCCACGTCTATCACAGGTCTCATATACCTATTATATTCGAACCGGCCGTTGTTTTTTTTGATTTCTTATTTTTTAATCTTACTGCCTTCCGTCCTGAAGCCGTCCCGTTGCGCCCCTGGTTCCTTAAAAGGACCGATAATGGCCAGACCCAGGAGAAAAAGGAGACCTACTGCGGCAATTGCCGGCCTCTGCGAGCCGGTTGCGTGTGATATCAGCCCGAAAATAAGCGGGCCGGCAATCGCCGAGGTCTTCCCTACCATGCCATAGACACCAAAATATTCGGCCTCCCTCCCTTCGGGAACGAACCTCGAAAAAAGGGCCCTCGACGCGGCCTGTACGCTGCCAAGCCCCAAGCCTGCAACGCCGGCCACTGCCCAGAACTGGGCCTTCTGTCTTATAACGCAGGCTGCCACTGTCACCAGTACCCATAACAACAGGGTAAGCACTATAACTTTTTTTGGTCCCCACGAGTCGATCGGCTTTGCCGCTGCCACGGAGCCAAGAAAGGCAGTGACCTGCACCGCCAGATAAAGCAAAACGAGTTCCATGGGATTGAAACCAAGACTGACAGTGGCGAAGATGCTCGAAAACACTATCACAGTGTTCACTCCGTCCTGGTAAAGGAGATATGACAAAAGGAATCTCCGGGACTCCCGGTTTTTCAACCATAACCCCTTTAACGTGGAAATCGCTTTTTTTGTCCCATCAACCGCATATTGGAGCACGCTGTCCTTTGCCGGGACATCCCGCGGCAGAAGGAAAAAGGCAGGAAGCGAGAAAACAAGGAAAAACGCAGACACAGAAAGCCATATGTAGGGGAAATGGCCTGTTTTGAGCAGGGGAAGGGCTATAAGAAGCGCACAGATGGCGCCTGCGTAACCAAGCGCAAAGCCAAGGGCTGAAATACGCCCCCAATATTGCCATGGGGCAAGGTCTGGCAAAAAGGCGTTGTAGAACACAAGCCCCCCTTCCCTGGCCGCATTGGCGCCCACTATCAACAGGAACCCCTCGATTACGGAGCCAGTCTTGAGGAAAGAGAACATGGCCACGAAAATAATGCATACCATGGTATAAAAAACAAGAAACCGTTTCCTCCTGCCGGCCCTGTCCGCAATACCCCCAGCAAAAGGCGAGGAGACCGCGGCTATCAGCATGCTTACGGAGACGGCCCTTCCCCACCAAAGATCGCCCAGGCCCGCGGCATTTCCAACAATGCGGTTCGCGTAAAAAACGGGAAAGATCACCGCCGTTATTACAGCGGAGTAACTCGCATTCGCGAAATCATAAAAACACCATCCCAAAATCACATTTTTTTTCATCGGGCTTGCCTATAATAGCCAATCAGCAACTATTTCAGAAATGAGTTTTTTTATTGTTTGGATTACAATACTATCATGTCGAAAGGAGAATTTGGCATAGGATGAGGAAAGAGAGGCTCGTTTCCCTTTTTCTGGTCTTGGGTTCCATATTGGTGGCCGCGCCGGCCATGGCAGGGATCAACCTTGGTTTTTCGATCGGCAACGGCGGTCTGAACAATTTCTTTCTCTCGGCTGGTGACTACTACCAGACCCCACAGAGGGAGGTTGTGGTAGTGCAGAGGGATGTCCCGGAGAATGACGCTCCTGTTGTCCTTTACCTTGCGCGGAGGGCCCATTGCTCACCATACAAGATAATTAGTATGCGGCGCAGGGGGTACAGCTGGTGGCGCATCACGATGGCCCTTCGTCTGAATCCGGACATATATTATGTGCCGGTGAGGGTAGAAAGAATGGGCCCCCCCTATGGCAGGGCATACGGGTATTACATGCACCGGGGCCGCAGGTATTTGACCGACCCGGACATAGTCAATATGGTCAATTTAAGGTTCATCTCATCCTATTACCATGTGCCGCCGGAAGAGATAATCGAACGGAGGGACCGCGGGGAAGATTTCGCTTCCATTCAGAGATACTATGCCGGACATGGCAGGGACGGGCATGGCAGGGACGAAAGACATCCCCACTGGCAGGATGACGACCGCGGTCATGGACATGGAGACCATGGGGACTGGCACGACCGCCGCCATGGCGAGGGCTGGGGACACGGGCATGGCAGGGGGGATGACGACTAAGATGCCCGAGGAGCTTCTGGAGATAGTTAACGAGGCAGGCCAGGTGACGGGTATCGCCCGCCGCTCTGAGATACACGGCAACCCCGCACTCATGCACAGGGTCGCTCATGTGCTTGTCTTCAACCGGAAGGGCGAAATACTTTTGCAGAAGCGCTCCATAAAAAAAGACGTGGCCCCTGGCTTGTGGGACACGTCGGTGGGCGGCCATGTGGACCCGGGCGAAAGTCCGGAGGCTGCGGCGCTGCGCGAAATGAAGGAAGAACTTGGAGTGGAGGGCCCGATTGAGTTCCTCCACTCCTACAAACATTCAAATCCGTATGAGACGGAGCTCGTCTACACGTTCCGCTCAGTTATCGAAAGCGGGTTTAAGTTCAACCCCGAGGAGATAGATGAGATCAGGTTCTGGGGGCTGGACGAGATCAAAAACGGCATTGGGAAAGAGGTTCTGAGCAGCAACTTCGAGCACGAGATCACGACCTATCTTCAAAAGTTCCACGACGAAAAAACCGGTTTTTGATCTGAACGGCTGCATCTTCCTGCCCAACAAAATTAGGCACTATCTTCCGCAGTTCCGAAACGGCCCCTCCGGGGTCTCTTCTTGAAAGGTGGTCCCTCAAGGCGCTCAAATGCCATTCCAGTTCCTCACGGCTAGGCACCTTTCCCGGGACCGCCATTCTGAGTTTTTCAAAAGGGGAAGGGACAACCTCCTCAGTCTCATCAAAGAGCTCTTCATAGAGCTTCTCTCCGGGCCTGAGCCCCATGAATTCTATCTTTATCTCTTCATATGGGACAAGCCCCGAAAGCTTTATCATATTCAGGGCCAGGTCCAACACTTTTATCTGCTCTCCCATTTCGAGGACGAAGATCTCTCCTCCCTTGCCGGCTGCCGCCGCGACCAGCACCAGGTGGACCGCCTCCTCCGTAAGCATGAAAAACCTCTTCACATCCGGATGTGTGATGGTAAGCGGCCCGCCCCTCTTGAGCTGCTCCCTGAAAGTGGGGACCACGCTGCCGTTGCTGCCCAGGACGTTGCCGAACCTCACGGTCGTAAACCGGGTGAGGGAGGAACTGTTCATCCTCATTGCAAGAAACTCCGCAACCCTCTTTGTGGCCCCCATTATGCTGGTCGGGTTCACCGCCTTGTCCGTTGAGATCATTACAAAATCCTTCACGTAATGGCGGGACGCAGCGGTGATAAGATTGCTGGTGCCAAAAATATTGTTTCTGACCGCCTCAAGAGGGTTCTGCTCCATGAGCGGCACATGTTTATGGGCCGCGGCATGAAATACTATCTGCGGGGCATGAACGGAAAACAGATGTTCAAGGGTTGCCTCATCCCTCATGTCTCCAACAAAGGAGACAATTTCGGGGGCCCGGCACCCGTTGGGCTTGATGGTCTTTTTTCTCAATGCGCAGTCAATCGCGAACAGCCCGTTTTCATATCTATCGAACAGCACGAGCCTTAAGGGCCGGTAATCCATGATCTGTCTGCACAATTCCTGGCCGATGGAGCCGCCCGCCCCGGTCACCAGGATGGTTTTCCCCCTTATCAACTCCTTTACCTGTTCCCTTCCGGTCCTGACCGGCGCGCGCTGCAGCAGATCTTCAAGCTGAAGCGCTTTTATCTGGGAAACCGAGACCTTACCGTCCATTATGTCGCCAAGCCCGGGAAGGGTTGTTATAGGAAGGTTGAAGCTCTTGCACAGTTCATATATACCGTTTATCGCTTTATGGCCCGCTCCGGGCATGGCGATCAATATCTCATTTGGCCTGTTCCGCGTGACGGCAAGAGGTAGCGCCGGCCTGCCCCCGAAGATCGGGACGCCGTGTATCATCAGGCCTTTTTTATATGGGTCGTCATCGATGAATCCGACAGGCTTGTACGCATATTTAGGGTTATTTTTCATGTCCCTCACGATCATCTCACCGGCATCTCCGGCCCCGATTATAAGGACCCGCTTGCCGCCTTTTTCTCCCCCCGCCGAAGTCCCCTTGAAGGCCCTGATAACGAGCCTCACCCCGCTCTCCAGCATGATTAGCAAAACCCAGTCCAGTATATATATGGACAACGGATATCCTGCGCCGCCAGGCAGATATCTGACCAGCAGCGCAAACAGCACGCTGCCAAAAGTCACGGACCTGATAATTTTTTTCAGGTCGTTCACGCCGAAATAACGCCAGAGGCCCTTGTACAAACCCGCCTGGATGCAAAGGGCAAGCCGTATGGACAGAAGGCAGGGAAGATAAGAAAAAAACTGCCCCTGGTAGGCCGAAGGTATGTTCAGATCGAACCTGAGAAGAAAGGCAAGATAATTGGCCAGGGCCGCAACCATCAGATGAAGCAGCGTGACGGCAACCCGCCTGTTTTTTACAGAGAATGCCCTGTTGTTTGCGAAGAATGTCTTCATACGCAAGATAAAAGACCGTCAGGCCGCGCCATGCCCGCTTCTTTTTTTAATGATCTGAAAAACATTTACTTTCCCCCCGATCCTCGAAAAGGTCCTTATTATGAGCATGAGATCGTTGAACAGATTTTTACTGCCGTCCACGTACTCAGATGAAAGCCTTATCTTCTCCGGCAGCACCCTGGTTATATAACACTCTTCCCAATTGGCGGAACGGGCCAGTATCCTTTCCTCGTCCGCATACCGGATAGAGGCCGGGTCCGTCAGCCCCGGCCTCACCGTGAGCAGCCTTTCGTACTGAGGCCTGAAGAGCTCGACATATTTTTTTATTTCCGGTCGGGGGCCCACAAAACTCATCTCTCCCTTAAAGACGTTTACCAGTTGGGGCAGCTCGTCTATCTTGTATTTCCTCAGTATCCCGCCTGCCCGCGTGACTCTCTTGTCGCCGCCAACGGTGACCAACGGTCCGCCTGTGGAACTACTGCGCATGCTCCTGAACTTGTACAGCCAAAAAGGCTTGAAATTGCGGCCTACCCTCTCCTGCCTGAAAAAAACCGCCCCTCCTCCGTCCAGCTTTATCGTCACCGCCGCCATAAAAAAAACCGGCAAAAAAACGACCAGACCGGCAAGGGAGAAAAAAAGATCGAAAGACCTCTTTATGCCCTCCTGGAATCGAATGTCAGGATTTGCGGCTTTAATTTTTTCAAGTTGCATTGCCTTGATGGTCCCCAATCCTTTTCCCCTCTCCCATCGGGAGAGGGGCAGGGGTGAGGGAATAAAAAAACCGGTGAGGGAGAAAAGCAAGCCCTGGTAACGGCGGAGGCAGATGGCGTTTTCCGCCTCTGACTTATTTGAGAATGTCCCTGACCGCGGTTATGACCTTTTCCTGGTCAGAAGGGGTCATCCTTGTATACATGGGCAGGCTCACCGCCCTCTCATAGGCCCTGAGCGCGTTCGGGAAGTCTCCCGGTTTGAGGTCATACCTTTGCCGCCAGTACGGGTGCAGATGGAGCGGAATGAAATGGACGCTGCAGCCTATTCCTTTTTCAGCCATCAGCTCTATGAACCTGTCCCGGCGAACACCGGCATCATCGGCAAGCCGTATCACGTACAGATGCCACGCATGGACGTCCCCAAAATTTGCACGGGGCGGCAGGATAACGGGCAAGTCTCCGAAGGCCTCATTGTACCTGGCGGCCATCTTTGAGCGTATCCTGTGGAAACGCCATACCTTTCTAAGTTGATGTATGCCGATCGCGGCGGCCAGGTCTCCCATATTGTATTTGAACCCCGGCGCGACGACCTCATACTGCCAGGACGGGGTCTCTGCCCTGTACCTATCGAACGCGTCCCGGCTTATGCCGTGCAGCCTCATCGTCCTGCAGCGGCCAGCAATTGCCGGATCCCTGGTCACGATCATACCTCCCTCTCCGGTGGTCATGGTCTTGGTCGCGTAAAAGCTGTAGACCGCGGCATCGCTGCCAAGGCATCCCACAAGATTGTTCCCGTATAGCGCCGGGACCGCATGGGCGGCATCCTCTATTACTTTAAGGCCATGATTTCCCGCTATCCTCAATATTTCGTCCATTTCGCAGGGCAGCCCGCCGAAGTGGACCGGGATTATAGCCTTTATGCCTTTCGCCTGGTTTTTTTTTGCCAGATATTTCTTGACCCTGACGGGGTCCATGTTCAAGGTGGCCGGGTCTATATCTATAAAAACCGGGTCCGCCCCCAGATAGCGGACCACTTCCGCTGTGGCTGTGAAGGTGTACGGGGTCGTAATAACGCGGTCGCCCGGCCGCACCCCCGCGGCCTCGATGGCAAGGTGGAGCCCCGAGGTGGCCGAGTTGACCGCTATCGCCTGCACACCACCTCCGATAAAGGCGGCAAACTCCTGCTCGAACTGTCTTGTCCTTGGGCCGGTTGTTATCCAGCCTGATCGCATCGCCGATGCCACCTCCGCTATCTCTTCTTCCCCTATATCAGGGATGGCAAACGGAATGAACCCGCTCTTTCCTGCCGCTCTCTTGGCGTCAGCCACTTCAGCCGCCCTTCCGGCCACATGCTTGTTAACCCCGAACATTGCGCGCTCCCAGACCATCCGCATGCTCGTAGTCCTTTGTGCTCCCGCCCCCCTCAGTGTTGATGTAAGACGTAACCTTCCGGCCGCTTACGGCCTTGAGAACCCCCCAAAAAAAGCCGGCGTTCGCAAGCAGAAAACTGAATACCTGGCTGGCCACAGGAAGGCGGGCTCTGCTTTTTTCCCCCGCGTAGCCGATAACTCCAAGGCCATAAAACGCGGCCTGCGCATAAAAAAAGGTCCGGTAGAAAACACCATGGGGAAAGAGAAAACAGTTTGTGACCAAAAGGAGGAGCATGAAGTATGGAGTAAGCCATCTGAGCGTTTTATGGGAAAAGACCGCGGCAAAAAGCAGCGGATGCCTGAACGGGTTAAGATGGGGCATACGGCTGAACGTGCCTGTGACATTCCTTAAGGTCATCCTGACGCGCGCCCCAAACTCGCCATCCAGGGTGGCCGGAAAACTGTCGTACACAATGGCGCCCTCCTCGTGGACGACCCTGTAACCCAGCGCCGCAATGTCCAGGGGGATTACGCAGTCATCTCCGTAACTTGCCTCAAAAGGCCGGAAGAGGTCCTTTCTGAAGGCCATTATCATGCCGGAGGCTGTATGCATAAGCCCGAGCCTGCTTTCAAGTTTCCTAAGCAGCATCTCGTAGCTCCAGTAAAAGCCCTGGCTCTCCCCTATCGCTGAACCGTCGCGCCTCAGCATCAACCTGCCGCTTACGCACCCTGTCCTCCGGTCAGCAAAGTGCCTCACCAGCTTTCTTATCGCGTTTCGTTCGAACCTGCTTCTTGCGTCCGTAAGGACGATGACCTCTCCCTTTGCGTAAGGGATCGCCTTGTTTTGCGCAAGGCTCTTGCCACCGGCCTCAACCCTTACCAACCGGATCCTGGGCTTTCCTCCTGGAAGGTTTTTGTTTTTGCCCTGGCGGAGCATGCCCTCGACAATAGGCTCCGTTTCATCGGTCGATCCGTCCGAGGCAACCAGGATCTCGCACCGGTCCGCGGGATAATCAAGTAAAAGCAGGTTCTTTATCCTTTCCCTGACCGCCCGTTCCTCGTTGCGCACGGTCAACAGTATCGTCACAAACGGGTGTGACTTTTTCTCCTTCCGGGCAAACCCCTTGCCCAAGGAAAAGGCGGAAAGCAAAAGAAGATAGCCGGCCCATGCGTAAAGCAATGTTCCAAGGCAGAGGAAGAAAAGCGGTTCCATAGTTTTTAAGCTCGCCCCCATAAAGAGCATGGTTTTATACTTTTGTATCCCGGCGCCGGGGTATACCCGCCCCGTCGAGGGGGAAAAATTCCCCTGCGCATATTTTTTTGTGCATTTTTCTTTTCATGCATATTTTTGTTTCTCTTTTTCTCCCGGTATATATTGGGCCCTCGCGGACATGGAGTCTCCCGGCGCATCTTTCCTCCACCTGGAAGTGCAGACGATCTTCGATGTGTCACAGCGCCCGGCGTATTTTTTCGCTATCCCGATCACCTCTTCCATGAGGCCCATTTTTAATGTGGTGGGACTTAGCCCAAGTTCCAGCAGACATTTGTTTTCAACCGAAAGATCATTTTCAGCGGCCTCGTTCCTTGGGTTCTCCAAATAGGAGATCGAGGACCCCGAGAGCCTTGCCACTATTTTTGCGAGGTCCCTCACGCGGTGGGTCTCGGTCATCTGGTTTATTATCTTGACGCCCTCCTTCTTCCTAGGCGGGTTCAAAATGGCAAGCTCAATGCAACGCACCGTATCGCGGATGTGGATGAAGGCCCTGGTCTGACCTCCCGTTCCATGGACTGTAAGGGGATGCCCGATCGCGGCCTGCATAAGGAACCTGTTGAGCACTGTACCGTAATCTCCGTCGTAATCGAACCGGTTGACAAGCCGTTCATCGAGCGCCGTCTGGGGTGTGTTCGTCCCCCAGACTATCCCCTGGTGGAGGTCGGTTATCCGCAGAAGGTCGTTGTCCGCATAATATTGGAACATCAGGGCATCCTGGCACTTGGTCACGTGATAGACGCTGCCCGGCCTGGGCGGATACATTATCCGGGTTTCTACCTCCCTGACCCCGTCGAGCATCTTCACCTTCAGGTAGCCTTCGGGTATCTTTATCCCCGCTGTTCCGTACCCATAGACCCCCATCGTGCCCAGGTGGACCACGTGCACGTCGATGCCCGATTCGCTAATTGCGCAAAGCAGGTTGTTGGTGCCGTTTAGATTATTGTTGACTGTGTATCTTTTTTGCCTGGCCGACTTCATCGAATACGGGGCGGACCTCTGCTCTGCAAAATGCACGACCACCTCGGGCGCATATCTCCTGATCAATCCGAGCAACTGCTCGTACTCGGTTGCGATATCTAGATTGGCGAACTGTATCGAATTGCCGGTAATTTCTTTCCATGCCGAAAGCCGCGTCATTGCATGGACTATGGGAGTGAGTGAACCGCACCCCAGTTCATTGTCTATGTCCCTTCGCGAAAGATTGTCTACTATGAAAACATCGTGCCCTTTGCTGGACAGATAAAGAGATGTGGGCCATCCGCAGAACCCGTCTCCGCCCAAGACAATGACTTTCATGAAATTTTCTCCTCCATTTTTCTTCTGGAACTCCCTTTTCCTTTTCTCACCGGAGCCCTCCGTTTCCTTACTGAAAATTGTCCTCTCCGATCACATGCTCCACTATGAGCCCGTACATGGCGTCCCGTTGCTTTTCCATCGCGAATTTCCCTGCGGTTTCCAACCCTTTTTTCCCAAAACCCTCGCGCAGCAGTTTTTCATCACACAGTATCCTGATCGCCCGGGCAAGCGCTGCCGGGTCTCCGGGCGGCACAAGCAATCCGTTCACACCTTCATCGACTATCTCGGGCACCCCGCCCACGTTGCTTGCCACAACCGGCAACCCCCTCGCCATCGCCTCATAAAGCACCTTTGGTATCCCCTCCGTCCGCGAAGGCAGAACAAAAGCGTCGGCGTTGTCATAGGCAGCCAGAAGGTCCTTCCCCGGCTGGACAAAACCGGCAAACTCAAGATACCCGCCCAAGCCCGCCTGGGCCACCATCCTCTGCAGCCGCTCTCTTTCTTTTCCATCCCCGATAAGACGAAACACGAACCTGTGGAAACCCGAGCTAACAAGGAGCTCCGCCGCGCGGACCAGATCGTCAAGCCCTTTTTCCGGCGTAAGCCTGCCAACGGCTACAAAATTTACTCTTGCAGGCTCCCTGGCAACATTTTTCTTCTTTATGTCCTGAGCGGTAATGATCGACGGATAGATCTTGTGGACGGACCGGCCGCTTTTTTGAAATACATCCTTAAGTTCATCTCCAACGACAAATACCACGGCGTCCCTGGCCGTGCTCAAGGAGAACCTTTGGATCAGCCTGGAGGCCGCCACCAAAATTTTGCCCTTGATACTGGTACAGCCGTGGCTTCTGACCTCCTCTACAAGATTGCTCCTGTAATAAAAAAAGGCCTTTTTGCCGTTTTTCTTAAGGAACCTGCCGGACAGGTCCGCCAGTACATGGCCTCCCATGATCCATGCCACGTCAAAACCCGCCATCTCGCGCCGGAGGCGGTTCCTTGTCCCCATCCACATGAACGGCAGCTTCAGGTACATCTCAAACGTGGTCCTGTAAAAGGGGATGGGAACTATTCTTACTTTGCCGTCTTGAACAGTTATGCCGAGACGGCCTCTTTCAGACCTGCTATGCTTCAGTGGGGCAAACAGGAACAACGAATCCACTTTCTCCCTGAAGGAGAGCACGAAATTTATAAAAGGGGCGTTGGTGCTGTAATTTACGCCGTCAAACCAGAACGGCTGGTCAAGGACCACCGCCATCTTAAGTCCGGCCCCCCCGCAGCCTGCTCCGGATGCAAACAAATTTCCGCAACAGGCCCGAGGGTTTGTTTTATTTATATCCAGGTTCTCCGCCGTTTCCATTTTCCCGACTTTTTCACTGGTTCTTACAGGCCGCGCCGCTATGCGCTTTGAAGCATTTCGTACGGACGGCCTCCGCCCCCTTCCACCTTGGCGATCTTTTGAAAGGCGAGGGCCAGCCCCACGAAATACCACAGGTGATTATCGTTTAGGGTGGGGGCAAACTGACTGGCGAACAAAAAGGTTATAAACATTATCTGGAAGGCCCGGGCCAGCAGTATGCCCTCCTCATCGCACATGAGCCTTTCAACAGAAAAAAGCCTCTTAAGCAATACTGCGCAGAGCGCGAGAAAACAGGTCAGCCCTGCTATCCCGTATTCCATGAGGATGTTCATTATCAGGTTATGCCCGGTATGCTCTGTGGCCAGGCCCAGACGCTTCGTTATCTCGTATTCCTGGCTTCCGGGACCGGCGCCCAAAAGGGGATACCTCTTGAACGTCTCCCAGGAGGCGATCAGTATGTCGTACCTCAGCTCCTTTTGGTAATGCCCCGTCGTAATGTCCTCAAACCTGTTGTCAAATTCGGCATTGTTTATCACCAGACATCCCCCGATAATGGCAAAAACAATAAAAAGGGCGGCCATTTTTCTACTTCTGTACCTGAGCGCCATAAGGAGGGCGGAGAGGGCCAGAGTCAATATCCCGGACCTGGAAAAAGTCACGAAAATCATGGCACAGCTAAGGACGAACCCAATGAGATAAATCAACCGGCGGCGTCCCCTGGATGTCCTCACAAAAAATGCCAGAAAAGGCAGGCCCACCAGCATTGCCCTGGCCACAATGTTCGGGAACTGTATCAGCGTCAAATTCAGGAGAGGGAATTTATCGGCCCAGAAATTTATGGGCGCTCCCTGGAAATATATGGGAACTCCCCGGAAATTGGTTTGGTACATTCTAAGTATGTATGGCTGCCTGTAGTAAAAGATAAGAAAACACGCAAGGATCATGAGCGCCGCCTGCATGACGAAATAAAAATTAAAGCAGGTATGGAGGTCCCTTCTGGTAGAGATTATCCTGAATACGATATAGGCCAGCAGTCCTTTGAGTAATATGCTCTGCAGGGCCAGCAGCCCATTTTTGAGCGCAAGCGGGCTGTGGGCCATTGAGATCACTCCGGCGTACATGAAAGCAACATAAACCACCCCCAAGATCCTATTGCCGGACGGTGCCTCCCTTTTCTCGAAGGCCCCCTTCACGAAAAACCAGAACAGGATGAGCAGAGATAGAAGCTTTGGCGGTGACCCTATGAACGGGATGGCAAAGGAATCAAACAGATAGAAAAGAGGATAGAGAAACACGCCGTACCTGAGGTCCCGCAGCACGAGAAGGCAAAGAAAGACTGGCAGGATCACCAGCAAAAAGCGGGGCCCGGAAGCCATCATGCCGAAAACCGCCGCAAGGGCAAGGGCGCCCGCGCCAGCCATCGTCCGGTCAATCCGGTTTAAACGCGCGTTTATCCGAAAACCGTTTGTGCTCATTTGGCTATTGGTCCACTGGTTATGTGTCCGGAAGGAAATTCCACTTCCACATGGATACAGAAAAGAAAAAGATTTGAGGGCGGCAGAATTTTTTTAATCTCTGAATTGTTTTTTATTTTTTTATTTTCAAACTGAAGGGCGGCTATTTTAATTCAGCCTGAACCGCTCCGGAAAGTACGCGGCCATGGCATGGCGCATCGACTGCCTTAATTTTTCAGGATTGTGCATCGAGTAATAAAGGAGATGGCTCAGTATCTGCCTTAAGTAGGAATATGGGCTTTTCCGGTACTTGTCATGTACGATCCTCAGTGTTTTCAGATAGAGGGCCTCCAGCTTCTCCTCCGTATCGAGATCGTTCACGATGGTTTTCACAAGCGTCCTGCCGCAGGCGTCCCACTTGTCCTTCTTCCCGGGTATCCACTGTATGCCTCCCTGGCCGTTCTCCACCATAGCGTGCAGCTCCGTGCCGGGATAGACGTCAAGCAGGTTGATATTGACCCCGTCCAGGCTTGAACTGCGAATAAAATCGATGGTCTCCCCGGCGGTATCGCTGTTTTCGTATGGCAAGCCGAAAATAAAGCTCCCCACAACTTCCCGAATGCCCGCGGCCTTTGCCATTGCGATGGCCGCCGAGAGTTTCTGCCTGGTCGCCCGCTTGCCAAGGTGCTGCAATACGGTATCGGAAGCAGATTCCATCCCGAAATATACGTAGACGCATCCCGCGTCCCTGGCGGCCCGGGTACGCTCAAGATCGATATTGTTCACATTGGTCTCATAGCCCCACTTGACCATATTGTGCAGGCCCCGCTCCTTATAGCCGGAGCAGAACTCCAGGAACCACTCTTTCCGTATACCAAATATCGAATCTTCAAAGTAGATCCGGCTGATCCCGTATCTGTCATGAAGGTACTGCACCTCGTCCAGCACGCTGCTGACCGGACGGGCGCGGTGTTTCCTGGACAATACAGGCTGGCAGAACTGGCAGCCATAGGGACAGCCGCGGGAAGCGAAAACCGGCAGCAGCAGATGGTGTTTCCCTGTGAACCGGTCATAATAGCGGTCGTAAAGATCCAGGTCGTAGTATTTCCCCCAATCAGGGGTAGGAATTGTGTCAATGTCCCGAATGAGCTCCTCATTCCCGTTGTCCGCTATTTCACCGCCATCTGAATAAACAACTCCGTTTACACCCCGGAAAGGATGCCTGGAGGCTAACAGGTTCTCTATGACATTATTGAAAACCTGCTCTCCTTCACTTCTGATCACCGCATCCGCCGCCTTTTCACGTGCAACATCATGGGGAAGCGCCGTCGCGTGGGCCCCTCCGTAAATCACAAGGGTTTTTGGTGAGGCCGCCTTGATGGCCTCCGCCACCTCCAGAGAAAAAGGATAGTTGTAGGTCTTGGCCGTAATGCCGCATAGAGTTGCCCCGGTCTCCCTTATGCGGCTTGCTACATCCTTAATGCCGTACCGCTGCGGCAGCATCTCGATGATCTCCACATCTATATCATTCCCAAAACACTTCCCGGCATAGGCGGCAAGAAAAGCCAGCCCGGCAAAAGGCGTCTGCTCTGACATCCGTTTCCTGCGCCTTATGTCTTCCGGATTTACAAGCACTATTTTCATCGGTTTCTTCATGATTCCCCCCGTATCTTGCCGTTACGGTGCATTTTTTGTGCATTTTCAAGTTTTTCCATTTTCTTTTTCATTTTCGTTCCATTGAAAAACCTCTGGCGGAAATTCACCATTTGCTGAACCGGCATTGGGCAAAACGCCCCGGAAATCTTCAGCCTGTACCGCCACCGGCCATCGCGGACGCTTATGCCCATGCGCGGTATGGAGTAGCGGTCCTCCATGAGGCCCGGGGGCAGCGCAAGCGCCGCAGCCATCGCATAACCCGCTTCCGGAACCATCCCCATGACCTCCTTTGTGAAGTCCCCCGAAGGATAGGCAAACGAAAGCACCTGCGCCCCCAAACGCTGCTCTATCATCACCCTGGACTCCACCAACTCCCGCATGGCCTCAGCCGCGGGAATTTCAGAAAGCCTTGAATGGCTGAGCGTGTGGGAACCCACGCGCATGCCGGCCCTGGCCATTTCGCGCAGGTTGCCCCAGCTCATGGCCTCACCTTGTCCCGGCCTTTTGTGCCAGGGGATTATCCTGTGTTCGATGAATTCTGCTGTCACGAAGAACGTTGCGGTAAAGCCCAATTCCAGAAGGATGGGGAAAGCCTCCGTATAATTGTCCAGATAGCCGTCATCAAAGGTCAGCGGTATGGTCCTTCTGTCTTTTCCATTTTCTTTGTAAAAACCCTCCTCTAGGGAAACGCACCTGTATCCTTTATTGGCTATGTGCTGCATCTGCCACCGGAACGACCGGACTGCCACCGACAGCGGCAGTTCGCCGTTATTGCGCACACTATGGTAATTCAGCACCGTCAATGGCATAATCTCATGCCCGCTTCATGCATTGCGGCTCTCAGCTGTCTCTCAATGGAATAACGCCCGGCGGACCGGAATGCCCCCTCCGAGAGCCGGACAAGCTCTCCTGGCGAGTCAATGAGTCTCTCTAAAGCCAGAGATAAAGCCTGGGCGGTGAGCGCCGGAAGAAGTATTCCGTTTTCCCCATCATTTACCATATCAGGGACCCCGCCAACCCCGGACGCGATCACGGGCAAGCCAAAGGAAAATGCCTCCGGGACCACTTTAGGCGTCCCCTCGCTCCGGGACAGCAAAAGGAACACATCCGCCCCGGCATAAAGATCGAACAGCCGCCCGCCGTAGGGAACAAAACCCCGGAAACTCACCACCGCCGCAACGCCCGCGTTTACGGCCAATGCGCGCAGTCTTCCCTCATCCGGCCCCGTCCCAGCGATATCCAGATGTATGGAGTTTTTTTGCCCACGTTCGCTAAGAAGCCTTATGGCCTCGATGGCGATATCGTATCCCTTATACTCCGCCAGATAACCGGCCATGAGCAGCCGGATGGCCGCCTTCCCGGCACGGGATTTACCCTTTTGACGTTGCGCGATCTGTGCCTCGCTCACCGCGGAGGCGTAATAGAGTATTGGATCCGCGGAGCGGTACCGTTCGAACAGCGCCCTGCCGGTCACCACACCCGCGCAATGCCTGAGCATCCGGTTGATGGAAAAGCGCAGGACCCGGCACCAAAGCACCGCAAGCACCTTCCTGCCCCCCGCCCGGTTCCGGTCAAGTAATTCGAAAAAGTCGTCGCCCCTCAGGTAGAGGATGCATTTCTTTCGCAATGCCCTGGCGAGAAGATAGGCCACATGACCAAGAGGATCAGGATCTATGATAACGACGGCATCCCACCGCCCCGATTCGCGGCCAAATAACAAAAACATCTGGAAGACGATCCTCATAAACTTCCGGGCGTAAAGATCAAGCCCGGATGTCCAGCCGCTAAGTGGATGCACCACCATCCCGGCAAGCTCCACGCTGTGTCCTTCGCAGCCCGCTTCCAGGACGGGCCCTTCCATGACAGGACACAGCAGCTCGATATCCAGAAACTGAGGAGCATGGCGCAGCATATTGAAAATAGAGGCCCGGCAAAAGTACTGCTCCCCGTATTTCGTCAATGGCATCCCGGCAAAGACCATTCCTATTCTTGGTTTTTTCCCCATTTTTTGTTCCTTATTTCCGCGCCACCAGGTAAGTTGTGGGCGACAGGACGTCCATCACACTGGATTCCCTGATGAGGTCCAGCCCCCGGCTTGCGCAACGCCGGAAGAGGCCCTGGCGGCCGGCCACGGGCCTTCCCATGAGCCCGGATATGAGCCCTTCCATGAGATTTTCATAAAGTACTGCGTTAGAGAGCATCTGTCTAAAAAAAGGGGCGACTTCCCTTTTCCATCCGCGATGATCGTGATACCGTATATCATCCAGAAAACAGGATTCATATCCTTTTCGCGGCCGGAAAACCCTGACATAGGATCTCCTCAGGGGTGACGGCAGCCAATGAGGGAACCAGAGGTTCACATGCCCTTCGAAAGGCCACAGGGCGTTAGGGACGCGGGCAAAAAAGAGCCCTCCCTCTTTCAATACCCTAGCCACCTCTTTCATCGTGGCCTGCACATCGGCGACGTGCTCCAGGACTTCGTTCATGATAACCATGTCAAGAAAACCGTCCTCAAAAGGCAGTCCCGAGGCGTCACAGTGGATAAAAATATTTTCAGGGAGCCCTTCCAGGCGGGCACGCAGCTTAGAGATCCTGATATTGTCCTCCTTGATGTCCGCGCCCGCTGCCATGCACCCCCTCAGATTAAGGGCCACTACCAGCCCCCCCTCTCCCGAACCCGCATCCAGCACCCTTTTGGAGACTATATTTTCATACATACAAATCCGCCGGATAAGCCTGTCCTGGAACTCCTGCATCCGGAGCTTGTAATCAATGAATTTATTGAATTTCTCCGCAGACATGCAATCCCCATTGTTTTTCCATTTCTCCAGAAGAATCCCCAGCATTTCTTCCCTGATGAATGTCTGCTCATCCATGACCTTCAATCGCTTGTTTTCGTACCGGAGTCGATGTTCATGTGGATGTAGCTGGACAAAATGCCCCAAGCCGATCGGACCCTGAGCTTCACCGTCCCGGTCCTCAAAGATTCCTTCATAAAGGAGCGGCCTTTTTCCCGGTTCGATCTCAGCAGCTCTATCCGTCCCTGCCTGAAATTATTGTAGGCCATCAGCTTTCTGTTATTTTTTAAAACATCTTCCCTGGAAAGGTTTAATTCTTTTCTTTGTTCCGGACCGAGGTTATCAAATACGGACAAGCGATAGCCGTTCATTTTCCGGACTACATCGGTGTCCCATTGCATTGAGGTGACCTGCGAATCATGTGTCCTCCAACAGCCCAATATCCAATTGCCGAAGCAAAATCTCCCCTTCCCGGCAAGGGTAAGCCATGTGGGATAATCCACACATGGCACACCTGCCACTTGCTGGAACCCGCCAACGGCCAGAAGAGCGTCTTTTCTGACCATTACCGAAACCGCAGGAATAATATTGGATTTGATTAGGTAATTAAACGGATTACCGTTCAGGTCCGGCGCTTTCCGGCCGCAGGCGGGTTTGATGCCGATAGGCTTTCCGTTCTTATCGGTCATGCGGACAGATCCCCAGGACAAAATACATCCGGAACCAAAAAGCGGCAATTGTGCTTCTAATTTATTATCCGGCCAGAAATCGTCTCCTTCCAGGATCGCTATGAACTTGCCCTTCGCCATCCCGACC
>JAKAMR010000082.1 GCA_021812785.1 Nitrospirota bacterium | reverse complement strand
TCCGATCTCGGCTGGCCGTTTTTCGTCCGGGGCTGGCAATCGATAATAAACAGAAGCCCCAACATGTTCACATTGATAGGGCTTGGCGTAGCGGTGTCCTATTCATACAGCGTTGTAGCCGTGGTTTTTCCAGGCATCTTCCCGGCCTCCTTCCGCGCGGCAAACGGCGAGGTGGGCACATACTTCGAGGCCGCCGCATTCATAACGGCGCTTGTCCTTTTGGGCCAGGTGCTGGAACTGAGGGCAAGAACAAAGACAGGCGCGGCCATCAGGCAGCTTCTCGGGCTTGCGCCAAAAACGGCGCGCAGGGTGCAGCCTGGCGGTTCCGAAAGGGACGTCCTCCTGGAAGAGGTGCGGCCTGGGGACCTTCTTCGCATCCGCCCGGGAGAAAAAGTGCCGGTGGACGGCACTATTGAGGACGGGGCAAGCTCCGTGGATGAGTCCATGATAACGGGCGAACCCATCCCGGTGGAAAAGAAAAAAGGCGGACGTGTGATAGGGGCAACCATAAACGGCTCCGGCACGCTCCTTATGCGGGCTGAAAAGGTGGGGGCGGAGACCCTCCTTTCACAGATCGTCCGTATGGTGGCCGACGCGCAGCGCAGCCGCGCCCCGGTACAGAGGCTTGTTGATATCGTGGCCGCGTATTTCGTGGAGGTGGTGGCCGGGATCGCCGTTCTCACCTTCATCGGGTGGGCGTTATTAGGCCCGCAGCCGCGGATGGCCCTGGCCCTGATAAATGCCGTTGCCGTGCTCATAATCGCCTGTCCCTGCGCTCTTGGGCTTGCCACACCCATGTCCATAATGGTGGCAACCGGCAAAGGGGCCACAGGCGGGGTACTCTTCAAGAACGCCGAGGCGATAGAGGTCATGAAAAAGGTGGACACCCTGGTCGTGGACAAAACCGGAACGCTTACCGAAGGGAAGCCGAAACTCACCCAAGTTTTCCCGGCCCCGGACTTTGACGAAAAGACCGTGCTTTACCATGCCGCCACTATAGAGAAAGGCAGCGAGCACCCGCTTGCTGCAGCGATCGTGAACGGCGCGGCCCAAAAAGGAGTGGCTCCCAGCGCGGCCTCGTCCTTCAATTCCATAGCGGGCAAAGGCGTATCGGGCCGGGTGGACGGAAAAAAAGTGATGCTTGGCAACCTGGCGTTTATGACGGATTCCGGGATTGATTTTGGAGGGCTTTCGGCCAGGGCCGGAGAGATGCGGCAGGCCGGCGAGACCGCTATGTTCCTGTCCATTGGCGGCAAGGCCGCAGGACTGATCGGGGTTGCCGACCCGGTAAAGGGGACCACAAGAGATGCAATAAACGAGCTTCACAGGGAAGGCATTCGCGTGGTGATGCTCACCGGGGACAACCGCACAACCGCCCAAGCGGTGGCCTCAAAGCTGGCCATAGACGAGGTCATCTCCGACGTCCTTCCGGACCAGAAGGCGGACGTGGTAAAACGTCTTCAGCGCGAAGGCCGTATGGTGGCAATGGCGGGGGATGGCATTAATGACGCACCCGCGCTGGCCCAGGCGCATGTAGGCATCGCCATGGGCACAGGGACTGATGTGGCAATGGAGAGCGCCGGGGTGACCCTTGTAAAAGGCGACCTGCGAGGCATAGTGCGCGCCATCCGGCTTAGCCGGGCTACGATGCGCAACATAAAACAGAACCTGTTTTTTGCCTTCGTCTATAATTCCTTCGGCATTCCCATTGCGGCGGGCGTGCTATATCCCTTCATGGGCATACTTCTCAGTCCCGTTATAGCCGCTGCGGCAATGAGCTTCAGCTCGGTCTCTGTTATCAGCAACTCTCTCAGGCTCCGCGGGGCAAGGATATAAAAGGATGAGGCAATATGTGGCCGGGTGACGACAAGAACAACAAGGCCTCCGCACCGCGAAAAAAGGGCATCACTGGAATTCACATGCAGGGTATGACTAGTACAAATAGGACAGCTTTAAAGCGTGTAAAACCAGCCTTAAAAAACGGGGCCTTTTTTATTTGATTTGATTTGATTTAAAGGACTCGCCCTGTTTTTTATTTTATTTGCGGGGCGGGCCTTATGCCGTTTTCTGTCCGCTCTCAACGGCCTGCGAGGTTTTTTGTTTTTTTTCTTTATCCGTTTCTTTTTTCCTCCTGCCCCTTTTTGCGGCAGGCTTTACGCCGGGCACGGCCTTTCTGCCGCGTTTTGCAGCGGCCGGCTTCCTGCCCCTTTTTACGCCCTGGCGCGGTGTCCTTTCCCCAAGGACCCCTTTTCTGATGTCATTGAGGAAGGTCTCCAGGCTTTTGTTTCTCGTTTCCTCGGGGATAAGGCTAATAAGGTGCTTGAGCTGTTCAGATAGCTTGCCGGTAAGTTCGCGGATATCGGCAACCCGCTTCTCGCCCTGCTTTTTAATCAATTCAATTATGTTGTCTGGCATCAGGTCCTCCAAAAAATAAAAAATATTTGAAATTACTATATGTTTTTTATGGTGACCTGTCAAGAAATCGAATTGCCCTCAAACAGAGGTCAAATTACATTTGCACACATTTACTGAAACTTAATACCTCCGACATCACGATGTAACAAGGGATTGATAAATTAATTACTGAAGCCGCGCACCTTAAAACATCCGGTTTCTTTAAGAAAGAAAGGACGACCATGCAAATGACGAAATGCCTCGATACGGATATCCGCCCGGACAAGTGCATCCTGGCAAGGGAGAGAATAAAAAACGGCCTGCTAAGAAGGATGGATACCTTGAGGCATGCCATCAAGGAGAGCTCTTGCAAGCACATGATCCATGGAATCATAGTTTTCCTGGAGGAATATATTAAGGTCCATCTTTCAGAAGAAGAGAGAGCCATGAGGCATTATGGCTATCCGTCATATTTCCCCCATAAGGAAAAACATGAAAGGTTTGCCGCCGGAACGCTTGCCTTAAAGGAAGAACTGCTTGAACTAAGGGCACCAGGAGCAAGAGGCGCATACGAGCTGTCCGTAAAGACGGTACATATGGTGGTGGATTGGGTAAACGATCACGTGACGAAGGACGATAAGGAATTTTGCTGGTTTCTTGGGCACCGGTTTTTTTGATAGCCAGCGTCCGGAAACGATATCATAAGCAGGCAGGAAGTGTTAGAGGATTTAAAGAATGGGCGATGAGGGTTTCGAACCCACGGCCTCTGCCGTGTGAAGGCAGCGCTCTCCCGCTGAGCTAATCGCCCTTGGAATTAAAATTCTAATGGCTTTAAGAGCCGGATGTCAAGGAAGGCGGCTTTTTCCCGCCGCCTTCCTTGTTATTAACCCCTTTAATACCATTCAGGGGCTTTGCAAAAAAAATTCCCGCGACAATGCATCTTTAAACAGAGGGGCTTGAGATAACCTTCTCAAGCGCGCCGGGGTCCGTGACCGCCTGCAGGCACCTGCCGGTCACGCATGGCGTCACCCTGCCCAGGTCCTTGCCATAGGAAACTATCTTGTGGGGCCTGAAAACATTCCTTGCAGCGGCCGCAAGAGGGCTTTCCGCCGCCGCCTCCACGTTCAGGACCATATAATTGTAAAAGCCATCCAGGGCATAGAAATATGTGCCTGCATGAATGCCAAGCCCCTTCGCCCTGTCCGCGAAGGCCAATAGGGAACCTTTGGCGGTTTCCATGTAGGAGGCATTCCCGGTGATGGCTGAAAGCCTCAGGAAATGCCATATGAGCTGCGCGTTTGCGGAGGGGTGAGGGATGTCCTCGACATTCCTGAACTTCAGGCCCATCACTTCCTCCCGGCTGTCGAAAAACCCTCCGGACTGCCCGTCGAGAAAATCCTTCTGAAGCGTCAGGGCCAACCCTTCGGCCTTTTCAAGAAACTCCGCCTGCCCCGTGTTCTCATAGGCGTCCAGGAGCGCCCCGGTCATATGGGCGTAATCATCCAGCACGCCTGGCACATCCCCGCTCCTGTACAATATCCCGTCCCTCAGGTTCTCTTTTAACATCCTGTTTAAAGACAGGAGGGCAAAATCCTTCAAATACGCGTCCCCAAAAACCCGCCAGGCGGACAAGTACGCGGAGACGAAAAGGCCGTTTACAGAGGAATAAAGGCTCTTGTCCACGAAAGGGGGCTCCCTTCTGGACCGCGCGGCCAGTAGCTTGCCCTTCGCGCTTTCTATCAGCGACCTCACCATACCGGCATCCAGGCCCGTTTTTTGGGCTATCTCCTCCGGTCCCATGGCGATGAAAAGCACATGCTTCTTTTTTTCTCCGTGCGGCATGGCCCCGTTTTCATGGAGGAAATGTAGAGAGGCAACCTGGAGCTCATCCCCTTCCAGCACCGCTTTAAAATCTTCCTGCGTCCAGGTGAAATATCCGCCCTCGTCCTCCGGCGTGATGTCCGCGTCCTGGCTTGAATAAAAGCCGCCCTGCGGGTCTGAAAGCACGCCCTTTGCGAAATCGATTATCCCAAGGGCGGTCTTTTTGAACAGGGGCTCCCCGAAGAGATAAAAACCCTCCAGGTAATTTACAAGCAGCCATGCGTTATCTTCCGCCATCTTTTCGAAATGCGGGATTATCCAGGACGCATCGGTGGAATACCTGTGGAACCCGCCGCCTATCTGGTCATAGACGCCTCCTGTTGCCATGGCCGTAAGCGTCCTTTTTATGGCGTCGCCAAGGGAAAGATTTTTATCCCTGAAATACTGGCCCGAAAGGAACCTTATGGCACCCGGCATGGGGAATTTGGGGTAATTGCCAAAGCCTCCGTTCTGGGGGTCGAAGTCCTTTAGCATATCCATTACGGCCGCCTCAAGGGAGGACGCGCTTATCTGTTCTTCCGCAGACCCTTTTTCTTTTTCGGACGGCTCCGGCTTTGCGAGCAATCCCTGCCTCAGGTGCTCTATCACGCGGTCTGAATACTCTTGTGCCTTCTCCTTGTTCTGGGCATAGAACTGGGACACCTCGGTGAGCACCTTTTTGAAGCCGGGCCTGCCCATGGAGTCCACCGGAGGGAAATATGTCCCGCCGTAAAAAGGTTTTCCCTCCGGCGTAAGGAAAATGCTGAGCGGCCAGCCGCCGCCGTGCCCCATTGCGGCAAGGGCCTCCTGGTACCGCCTGTCTATGTCCGGGCGCAGGTCCCTGTCAATCTTTATGCAGATAAAATCCTTATTTAGCTGTTCCACGACCTGCGGGTCCTCGAAACTCTCCGCCGCCTGGACGTGGCACCAGTGGCACCATCCCGCCCCGGAGCTGAGGAACACGGCCTTACCCTCCTCTTTTGCCTTCCTGAATGCCTCCTCGCAATAGGGCAGCCAGTTTATCTTCTGCCTTGCGGCCTTCTGCAGGTACGGGCTTTTCTCATCTGCAAGCTTTTTCTTCATCTCATCACGTTCCCCCTTTTTCAAAAGATTATAACATCCGCATCCCTTACCGTTTGACCTCCCCTTCCCGTTTATGCTTTAATAATTCAGCACCTTTAATTTAACCCGGAGAGGTTAACAAGGTAGGAGAGCGCGTGAAAAAGCCAAAAGTCAAATTTTGCGAAGCGGACCTTCCCACAGGGGGAGGTTTTTTTTTGCCATCCAAAACAAACCCGGGAATCCCCGAACGGACTGAAATATGACAAAACAGCTCCTTGACAGCAAAGAGATAGAACGAACCCTGACGAGGATAAGCCATGAGATCATCGAGCGGAACAAGGGCACGGAAGGGCTCTGCCTGGTGGGCATACAGCGTGGCGGCGTGCACCTTGCGGAAAGGATAGCGGGAAAGATAAAGAACACGGAAGGAGCCGACATACCGGTTGGCTCGCTGGACATATCCTTTTACCGTGACGACATACGGATACGCCAGCCCTCCGTGGTCAGCCGCACCGATATGCCCTTCGACCTGGAAGGTAAAAAGGTCGTGATAGTGGACGATGTTTTTTTCACCGGCCGGTCCATCAGGGCCGCCATGGACGCCATCATGGACATGGGCAGGCCGTCGCTTGTGCAGCTTGCCGTGCTTGTGGACCGCGGGCACAGGGAACTGCCCATAAGGGCCGATTACGCGGGTAAGAATATCCCGACATCAAGGAGCGAACGCGTGGAGGTGCTCCTTAAGGAGGACGGCCATGATGACAGCGTCCTTCTTGTCCCCGAAGAAGAGGTAAAAGACAGGGCCAATACTAGAGATGAAAAGCGGCCCGGAGAAGAAAATAAGACCGGGGAGGAAAGGGAGAAAAATGGCTAGCGCAGGCGGCAGGCATCTTCTTGGCATCAAGGAGCTTTCCGCCCAGGAGATAATGCTTTATCTGAACTCCGCCGGGTCGTTCAAGGACATCCTGAAGCGGGACATAAAAAAGGTCCCGGCGCTCAGGGGCAGGACGGTCGTAAACCTGTTCCTGGAGCCTTCCACGCGCACGAGGACCTCTTTCGAGCTTGCCGCCAAGAGACTAAGCACGGACGTGATAAATTTTTCCGCCCCCTCTAGCAGCATCCTTAAAGGCGAGAGTCTGCTGGACACCGCCCTCACCGTGGAGGCCCTGGGCGCAGACATCATAATAATCAGGCACTCATCTTCCGGCACGCCGCACATGCTGTCCAGGCACCTGAAGGCACACCTCATAAACGCAGGGGACGGAACGAACGAGCACCCCACCCAGGCCCTCCTGGACGCATTTACCATAAAGGAGAAAAAAGGCGGGTTCGAGGGGTTGAAAGTTGCCATAGTGGGGGACATCATACACAGCAGGGTGGCCAAGTCCAACGTCTACTGCCTGAAAAAGCTGGGGGCGGACATAAGGCTTGTCGGGCCTGCGACACTTCTGCCGGAAGAGTTCAGTGAGCTTGGCGTGAACACCACAAGCAGCATGGATGAAGGCCTGGACGGCGCGGACGTAATAATGATGCTAAGGCTTCAGCTTGAAAGGCAGGGGAAGGGGTTTTTCCCGACCACCGCCGAATACTTCAGTCAATGGGGGCTCTCAAGGAAAAGGCTGGAAGCGGCAAAGCGGGACGCAATAGTGATGCACCCCGGCCCAATGAACCGTGGAATAGAGATAGCCTCAACGGTGGCCGATGGAGAGAACTCCGTGATACTGGAGCAAGTTACAAACGGCCTTGCGGTGAGAATGGCGGTCATGTACCACCTGGACGAGAGGAAAGATCAATGAGGATACTCATCACTGGAGGCCGCGTCATAGACCCTTCCCAGGAGTTTGCCGGCAGGGCGGACATACTTATGGAAGACGGGCTCATAAAGACGTTCGCCAGGGACAAAAAGCTGAAAGGCGAGGACCTCTCAGGACAGGACAGGATAATCGATGCGGGGGGGATGTGGGTGATCCCCGGTTTGATAGACATGCACACTCACTTAAGGGAACCCGGTTACGAGAACAAAGAGACGATCAGGACAGGCTCCCTGGCGGCCCTTCACGGCGGCTTTACCACCGTTTGCGCCATGCCGAATACCAATCCCGTAAACGACAATCCCGGAGTGACTGAATTCATACTGAAAAAGGCCCGGGCCGAAGGAAACGCGAGGGTGCTTCCCATAGGGGCGGTCACAAAAGGGCAGACGGGGGAGGAGCTTGCCCCTTTTTACATGATGCGGGAGGCGGGGTGTGTGGCCTTCTCTGATGACGGCAGGCCGGTGGCCAACCCGATAATCATGAGAAGAGCGCTCGAGTACGCCAGGGGGCTGGATGCCTTAATAATCTCCCATGCTGAAGACCCTTTGCTTTCCGATGGCGGCGTCATGAACGAGGGTCTCCTTTCCGTCACAATGGGGCTGAAGGGCTCCCCTTCGATAGCGGAAGAAGTGATGATATACAGGGACATAGCGCTCTCCGAGCTTACAGGCGGAAGGGTGCATATAGCGCATGTATCCACCATGGGCGGAGTGAGGGTGATAAGACAGGCAAAAGAGAGGGGCGTTAACGTTACAGCGGAGACATGCCCGCACTATTTCAGCCTAACTGAAGAGGCCGTAAGCGGCTTTAACACTCATGCCAGGGTGAACCCGCCTCTGAGGACCCATAAAGATGTGGAGGCCATAAAGGAAGGACTCAAGGACGGCACCATAGACATAATAGCTACCGACCACGCCCCGCACAGCAGGGCGGAAAAGATTTCAAGGCAGTTCGATGACGCTCCGCCCGGCATATCCGGGCTGGAGACGGCGTTGCCGTTATCTTTGGCCCTTGTGGAACTGGGCGTGCTTTCGGAGATGGAACTGATAAGGAAACTGACCCAAAACCCGGCAAAAGCGCTCAGAATAGATGGGGGCACACTCAGGGAGGGCATGTCCGCCGAACTGGCGATCGTGGACCCGCAGAGACGGTGCGTAGTTGAGGCCGGAGAAAACTTCATATCGCTTGGAAAAAACACCCCCTTTGACGGCATGGAGCTTAAAGGTGCGGTCATTAAAACCATTTTCAGAGAGAAGGTAATGGAATGGCAGCGGGCATGACGCAAAAAGACAAACAAGATAAAGACAGAAAAGACAAAAAAAACAAAAGAAGCGAAAAAGCCCTGCTTGTCCTCAGGGACGGCCTGGTGTTTGAAGGTTTTTCTTTCGGGGCGCCCGGCCAGGCCATAGGCGAAGTGGTCTTCAACACGTCAATGACCGGCTACCAGGAGATACTAACAGACCCTTCGTACAAAGGGCAGATCGTAACGATGACCTATACCCAGATAGGCAACTACGGCGTCAATATGGAGGACATGGAGTCCGAAAAGCCCTATGCCAACGGGTTTATCGTAAGGGAATACATGCCTATGAGAAGCAACTGGCGCTCCCACGCCTCATTGGGGGAATACCTGAAGGAAAAAGGCATAACGGCCATAGAGGGGATAGACACGAGGGCCCTCACGCGGCACCTGAGGGAAAAAGGCGCACAGACGGGGATAATCTCCACAACCGAGTTGGACCCCGGAAAGCTGCTTGAGAAGGCGCGCTCCTATCCATCGATAGACGCCTTCGATTTCGTGAAGGAGGTCTCCACAAGGGAGCTCTACACCTGGCGGCAGGACCTCTGGCGCTGGCCCGAGGGTCTGGTGCACGCCGGGGAGGAAGGCGCCGGGGGGAAAAAGAAAAAGATAATAGCGTACGATTTCGGAATAAAGTTCAATATACTAAGGAGCCTCATCCACGCGGGTTTCGATGTGACGGTTGTCCCGGCCCTTACCCCAGCTGAAGAAGTCCTGGAGATGGACCCGGACGGCGTCCTTTTAAGCAACGGCCCCGGTGATCCGAGGACCACCACCTACGCCGTCCAAAATGCGAAAAAGATCATAGGCAAAAAACCGGTGCTTGGCATATGCCTGGGCCATCAGATATTGGGGATCGCGATGGGCGGAGAGGTCTACAAACTGAAGTTCGGACACCACGGCGGCAACCACCCGGTGATGGACCTTACGAGTGGGAAAGTGGAGATAACCTCACAAAACCACAATTATTGCGTGGACATAAAAACCATGAAGGGCGCCATGAAGCTGACGCACAAAAACCTCTACGACGGCACGGAGGAGGGAATGGAGCACACGGAGCTGCCTGTGATCTCCGTACAGCATCATCCGGAGGCGGGCCCCGGCCCGAACGACGCCTCGCACATCTTCAGCCGCTTCAGGAGGCTTCTGGGCGAATGACAAATGGGCGAATTACACCTTCCGGCCAAATTAAACCGGGGGGCGAAGCTGCTGCTGATTTCGACCTTACCATCGAAGGGACGGAACTGAATTTCAGGACTTCAGCCTATAAGGCAGAAAAGGGCAGCGTGCTGTCACCCGTGATGTACAGCCATGAACTTTCGGCGATGCTGGCCTCCGCCGTTCCTGCGGCGGCACTTTTTCTGCTTTCAGGCAAAACCGGAACGATGCGCTACCTTGCCGCTCTTGCGGCCTATGCCGCGGGTTTTTTGTTTTTCAGGGCATTTGTCTTTAAAAAAAGATATCTCCTTTTCGATATAAGCAAAAAAAGCGGCATGGCCCGGCTTTGCACCCCGTTCAGGGCGAAAAAAACGTTCGGGACGGAGGAGATAGAAAAGGTGGAGGCGGAGAAGTCTGCCTTTTTGCCCGAAAACCCTGAAGGCCTTAAGCAGGTGGAAAAAATAGCGCTGCACCACCATACGGTGCTTCCGGAGCTGGACAAGCCCGTGGATTTTTACTGCGTGCGGGTGTGGTTGAAAAACAGCTCAAGCTTTGTCATTTACGCCGGAAGGACGCCGGCGGCCGCCGCGGATATAACTTTAAAAATAAAGGAGTTTTTGAGTACACAAAATGCCTAAAAGGACTGATATAAAAAAGATACTCATCATAGGCTCCGGCCCGATAGTGATAGGCCAGGCATGCGAGTTCGACTACTCCGGGACCCAGGCCTGCAAGGCCCTGAAAGAGGAAGGCTACAAGGTGGTGCTCGTCAACTCGAACCCGGCCACCATAATGACCGACCCGGAGATAGCGGACGCCACCTATATAGAGCCCCTTACGCCTGAAGTGCTGGAAAAGATACTGGAGAAGGAAAGGCCCCAGGCCATTCTGCCCACGATGGGCGGGCAGACCGCGCTTAACCTTGCGGTGGAGTTGTCCGAAAGAGGCGTGCTGGACAGGCTGGGCATAGAGCTTATAGGCGCAAGACTGGGTTCGATAAAGAAGGCCGAGGACAGGGAGCTTTTCCGCACGGCGATGAAGAACATCGGGCTTGAGGTGCCCAAAAGCGCCATCGTGTTAAGCGTGGAAGAGGGGATGAGGCATATCGAGGAAATAGGCTTCCCAGCCATTCTGCGCCCGGCGTTTACACTTGGGGGCACGGGAGGCGGCATTGCGTATAACATGGAGGAATACGAAGGGCTGCTGGACAAGGGCCTGAAACTCTCCCTCAATCACCAGGTGCTGGTGGAGGAATCCGCCCTTGGCTGGAAGGAGTACGAGCTTGAGGTGATGAGGGACATGCACGACAACGTGGTCATCATCTGCTCCATAGAGAACCTGGACCCGATGGGCGTGCACACTGGGGATTCCATCACCGTGGCCCCGGCACAGACGCTGACCGATAAGGAATACCAGAGGATGCGTGACGCCTCCATCGCAATAATAAGGGAGATAGGGGTGGACACCGGGGGCAGCAACATCCAGTTTGCCCTTCACCCGGAAACGGGAAGGATGACCGTTATAGAGATGAACCCCAGGGTGTCAAGGAGCTCCGCCCTGGCCAGCAAGGCCACAGGCTTCCCCATAGCAAAAATAGCCGCGAAACTTGCGGTG
>JAKAMR010000165.1 GCA_021812785.1 Nitrospirota bacterium | reverse complement strand
CTCGACGTCGCCGTCAAACTTGGACTGCCACAGGCGCGCCACGTGTTCTCCGGCGGTGTTGTGGTTCTCTAACCTGCGCTCAAGAATGTTTAGGAACTGCGGCTTTATGCCAAGGTCCGACAAGCCCTTTTGCGCCATAGCCACCTGACTCTTTGCTGTGTCCACGACGTTAAGGTGTGTCTGGGCGTTAAAGCCGTAGCGCACCACGGACTGGCGCTCCTCCCGCAGCGTGGCAAGCGGCCTGAGCTGCCGCCCCTCGTGGATGGCCAGGTGCAGGTACCCGATGAAAAACTCTATCATGGCCATCATGGTCCGGGGCGTCGGCTGCACCGACATTACCCGCGTCTCTACGCGGTAAAAGCCGGTGTTGAGCCTGATGCGGGCGTCGTCGTGGCGCTCCTTTACAAGCTCGAAATAGTCTTTTGCGACCACGGGCTTTCTTGACACGATATAGTCGATATAGTCCTCGACTCCGTCCAGGTAGCGCGCCACGCCGGGAAACCCCGAGTTTTGCTGCTCTGACTGGTCGTACATGAAAAGCCTCGGCTCGTGCAGAGAAAAGACGCGGCCGGCAAACAGCCGGCTGTTGGCGCCGAGCAGGATGACCGACGGTATCAGGTTCAGTATGTGGTTAAACATTGCCGCCGTAAAGCCGGGGTTGCGTCCCTGCAGGTGCATGTGGAACCCCTGGATGGCCGTGGCAACCTGCACGGCCTTGAACTTTTGGCCGTCCATCTCGATGTCGGGGATCCTGCGCTGCCAGCGCGCAAGCCTCTGGTAGCGGGGCTTGTCGGTTATCATTCCTTGTGCGATGTGGGGCGACGGGTTTGCGCCGAGAAAGACCGGCGTCGCATTGCCGTGAATCTTTTTGACGGCCCTTTCAAGGTCCTCGATAAAGCCTTCAAACTGGGCGTTCAGCTCCTCGATGCCTTCCATCGACACCGGCTCGGTCTTGAACTCTAGCTGCGACGCGCCGTACTCGTAATCGATGTCGTGCTTGCGCTGCAGCGCCTCTATGACCGGCGAGGCGTTGACCGGCCGGCCCCTGCCGTCCAGCAGGCAGACCTCTATCTCCACCCCGACGCGGAAATCCTCGTCGCGCCTGCCGGCGTGCTTTCTGACCCTCGCCTTGAGCTCGTCGGCCTGCCGCTGTATCGCAGAGCGCCGCACAAAAGAAAAAGGTCGGCGCGGCTATTTGTCCTTAGCCTAGGTGCGTTATAGAAGAATAAGAGCGCAGGGTGAGCTCCGGCCTTCCTTCCCTGCCGGCGCCGGCGGTCGCGCCCATCACGCGCAGCCTGTCGCCCACGGACAGCTTGTTCACAATGTTGCTCTGGCCCCGCCACCCCACGAGGCGGATCTCGCCTGTGTCGTCGCCTAGCAGAGTGGAAGTCACCGTCACCGTCTCGCCCGATTTCAGGTTCACGTCTGCGGTATCAGGCGCCTGCAGAACAATCGCCTCGACAACGACCGGCGACGGCTCGCTTGTCGCGACGATGTCCTTTATCTTGCTCTCGAATTTCGACATCTTGGGGAACGACGGATCGTCGTCTGTCACGCGGAGGTACGAGTCCTCCTTTGACAGCGTGACTGAATTTCCAAATATCCTCGACGGGATGCACTCGACCATCGAGCCCGGCTCCAGCTGAGTCGCGGTCGCAAGCGAGTTGTCGACGGTGAGCGAAAGCGCTCTGCCGGCCCTGTCGGCCGCCAGGCAGACGAAACTTCCCCTGCCAGTCTCCTCGCCGACAGATATTATGCGCAGAGGCATCACGTCGACGTCTTCCTGCGAGCCTGAAAATTCCAGAATCGTTCCCTCGTCGCCGTGCAGCTCAAAGTCGCCGTTGCCAAACTGCGGGTTGCCCTGCTTTACCCTCACGCCCACCAACTTGACCTTTGATCCGGTCTTGAAGACCTTGGGCACCTTGGACTCGTCGACGTTCCAAATGACGGCGCGCAATGTCCGCGTGCCGGGCTCGTTTGACACCTGCAATTGCAGAGACTTGCTCGCCTCGCCCCGCTGGTTCACAAAGTCGTTAATGCGCGGGTTTGCGTTGACGACCCCCGTTATGACGGCCGAGTCCTGCGTCTCCTTGACGTCGTCCACCGGCATTGCAAGCGAGTCGACGGCAGGTATCTCTTGCGATTCGTCTTTTACCACTTCGAGCGAGCTGTAGCTGCCGAGGTTCAGTATCGGCTTGCCGTCAAGGCCGGACCGCACGTACCCTTTGACCACCTTTACCAGGTCGCCGGAGCGCAGGCCCATCTCGTCAGGCGCCTCCACCTGCTTGTCCCACAGCTTTACCTTTACCCTTGCGTCTCTGTCAAAGATGACGATGGTGCGCGTTGACGACTGCTCGTTCGTGTCCTTTTTCGTGAACTTGAAGGCAGGATAGATGTTCAATATCCGGCCTGTGACAGTCACGTCCTTGGCCCCGACGTACAGGTCCTTCAGCCCCGACTGCGCCTTGGGGACGTTTTCAAACGATATGCCAAGGTCTGCCGCGACCAAGAAAAGCGCGGAAGAGATTTCCGACCTGCTCGCCGATTCCGGCTTTGCTTCGGATTCGCTGCACGGCGACATGCAG
>JAKAMR010000081.1 GCA_021812785.1 Nitrospirota bacterium | reverse complement strand
CGCATGGCTGAAGGAGTTTGCGGCTGTCTATCCTAAAAAAGTGGGGAGACCTTTTTCCGTAAACACCAGGGTTGACGTTTTGGATGAGGAAAAGATCCATTACCTTAAGGAAAGCGGATGCAGGCTTGTATGCTTTGGGATAGAAACGGGCAGGGAGGACCTGAGAAACAGGGTACTCAAAAAAAACATAAAAGACGAGCAGATCGTAAACGCCGCAAGACTTCTTAAAAAATACGGAATAAAGTACCTGAGCTCCAATATTATAGGTCTTCCGGGAGAGACCTCGCAGGACGCGTGGGAGACTATCCACATCAACCAGAAGATAAGAACCAGCCTGCCATGGTTTTCAATGATGCAGTATTTTCCGGGGACGCAGATATACCGGGAGGCTACGGAAGCCGGTCTTCTGGCCGGTGATTTCGACATCGATAAACTTGGCGGTTATTTCCAGAACGATTACCTGAAGCAGGACAATCTGGCTGAGCTCCAGAATATCCATTCCTTTTCCATCATAACGAGCAGATATAAGATACTGGAACCTATTGCCCGGCTCTTGGCCAGCCGGTTCAAACCCAATCCTCTGTTTAAGGCCGTTTTCAAGGCCTCCTATCTGGTACTCACATTAAAGAGGGCCAATTTCAGGATCGGACGGCTGCTTTGGGGCTTCAAATACTATCTCAGAAAGGTGGTTGGCTGAAAAGTGTGGAATCGCCAGGGCATTGATATGGCCGAAAACAACTTAAGCAAATCGGGGAAAAGAGGTTTTCTATTACTTTTCCTTTATGCCGCGCTCATGATCTCCCTTACGTTCTCAATCCAGTGGATATATCCTCTGTTATATCAAAAAAATCATTCCTCTACATATTATTTTGTCCCAATAAGGGAATATAGCCATGGCTATACCAATGACAAATACTATTATTATTCTCATGTTAAGGAGATCCTATACGGGCATTTCCCTTCGAATGACCCCGTTTCATTCGAGCATAAAAATGAAACCACGCCGCATGTGTCCTATTCCTTTTCCCTGCTCCTTAGCTCCCTGGGCGGCTTTTTCAATAAAAAAACGGAGGATGCTTATTATTTCAATTACATCGTATTCCCTTTTTTAAATTTCTTCCTTTCATATATCCTTCTGCGAAATTTTATAAAGGGAAGAGTTCTCGCCCTGGCCATAGCCGTCTGGAATATTTTTTATTATTCATTTCCAGTATATAATTTTTATTTTCCATTCCATGTCATTGTTAACGCAATTTCAAATATCTCCCTCCCAGCCTTACTACATTTTAAACTTTTGATATCAAATAAAATTATTCCTGAAACAAATTTATTTGATAGAAGTAGCTTTGATTATATGTTTAGAACTCCCAATATTCTTGTCACAAACATCGTCGTTTTGATAATCGCGGTACAACTCTATAGGATACTAGAATTAAATAACCGTGGAATCTACGACCGCCTTTTACTATCGCTGCTGCTGATCGCCGCCACCTTTACAAGCGCCCCTGTTTTTATAGTTTCGTTTGCTCTATGTATCCCCCTCACCGCCGCCTATCTTATAAAAGAGAGGGACAAAAGGCTGGGCATTCTTCTCGGGGGAATTTCTATTCTGGCAATTTCCGGACTTTATTTTGTATACAGACTTGTCAAAGTTTCGCCAGATAATTTGGCTTTAATGACTCAGCCCCTTTGGCAATTTAGTGCAAAAGTTTTTATTGCCAACATCGCAGCCAAATTACCTTTTTTGCTTATTATGTACTTATTGAAATATCCCAAAAAATTCTTTTTGGCATTATCTGAAACTTCATTATTAGCAATTTTTACATTGCTTAGTCTAAAAGGTGCATGGGTAGCTGATAATGAACTCTATGCAAAAGGGTTCATGTTTATTTATAAAATATTCTTTTTCTCAGCTTTGATATCAGCGATTGAATACAAAATTAAAAAGCACGGTCTGCGCGGAGACTTGCTTGCTACCAGGGTCAGAAATATTTTTGACCGGCAAAAAATAGGACTGCTGATCAAAGCAGTCTCAGTATTTATAATTATCATGATGCCGCTGGCTGAATTCCTTATACAGACAAAATACATCCAGCTTGGTCTGAACGATTACAATGATAAAAATTTCAAGGAACTGTATGAATGGTCGAGGAAGAACTTTACCAATAGTGATGTCGCGGTAACGTTGGATGCCGATCTGATAACAAATCTGGTAGTTTATTCCCCGGTCAATATGTACCTTCCTTCCGCTATCCTGAGTCCAACATCAAATGCCGAGCGGATGGAACGTTTTCTGGAAATAGCTAAATATTACGGGTTGAATACGAAGGATCTTCATACATTTCTGGACAGGATACTTCCGGTAATGCCGTTGCATGTGGGCTTTAAAGATAAAAATAAGGATTTTATGAAAATTCGAATGTCTCTTTTCGATCTGGTGATGTATTACTATAAGAATTTGAATAACCCTTTATCCAGTGCTGAGAAACGGCAGTTCTTGACCATGTACAAACAGATTTTGTCAAGGAAAAAGACCTTTTCATTCAGGAACACCTATTTGATCGTTTCGAAGTTTGATCTTAAATACATCAAAAGGGGCTCCCAGGCTTTTAATCTGATTGATTATACAAAGCCGGTCTTTGCAAACAAGGCATATGCAGTATATAAAATTTGCCAGACCGGGCCCCAACCCCTTTTAGCTCCGGACAAATGAAGGCCGCTTGCACACCCTGCGGCCGGAAGGCTCTTTCATGCACGGTGCCGCCTCAAGATAGCCCGGCAACAGCAGAAAAGACTTCCTGTTATCAGCAAGCTTTTTCAGTTTTGGGAACGAATTTCTCCAGAATCGCCAGGACTGGCCCAGGCCTGACACCCATCCTGTTCAGCACCCTCTCAAGAATAAAGAGGTCCTCCTCCTCGATGCTTTTTGTAACCAGAAGGCTTCCTGCATAGCTCGTCAGGAAAACGAGAAAATAAGCCGGAAGCATCCAGAAAGTGAGCGGCAGGCTCTTTGCAACCGCATAGATAAGCAGCCCCGAAGAGGCAGCCCCGGCCAGGGGTTTAAGATAGGCAGATGAAAACGGGTGCATTCCGCTGTGCCGGTAGAGTTTTTCGGAAAGCATGATATTTATAAGAACATAGGAGATCGTTGTGGCGAGCGCCGCCCCTTCTATTCCCATCCCCATCCTTTTTATAAAAAGATAGTTCATGCCGATGTTAACCACGCCACCCGCTATGGATATGTTCATGACAGCTTTTGGAAGGCCCAGCACAATTAAAAGCGTTCCGTTTGTGCCAAGGAAGGCGTTCACCATGAAACCGAGAGCCAGAAGTCTCAGCGGCACGGCAGCATCCAGAAAACGGGCCCCGAAAAGCGCGGTTATGCTCATCTGGGGAAAGAAAAAGAGGACAAAGAAAATGGGCAGGGTCACGGCAAAAAGCCATTTCGTGAGTACCTGGTAGGCACGGCCAAGTGCCTCTGTCCCAGACTTTGAGTAAATCTCGCTGGCTATAGGCAAAAAAACGAAACCGAGGGCTGATATCGGGAAAAGAAGAAGCTTTACCAGCGAACCGCTCACTCCGTACGTACCAACCGCCTGAGGGGTGATGTATCTGCCTATCATAAGGGTATCAGCCCACATCAGCACCATGGACATTATCGTTGTTATAAGGAGGGGAATAGAAAATTTAAGAAGCTCCAGGTATTGCCGTCCTTTCCCTGGGAGAAGCGGCGCGGGACCGACTTTGCCAAACCCGTAAGCAGTGATCAAAACAGCCATTATTATGCCTGACAACACGTAGGCATAAAGTATTCCCTTAAGATGCATGTGAAGAAGAAGCGCGGCCAACATCAGGAGCGCATAGAAGACAGGGGTCAGAACATCATTAAAAAACCTCTGCCTGATCACACCGTAACCAAGAAGCGCTCCTGCCACGATGGCAGCATATATGGAAAAGGGCACAAGAAAAGATACCATCCTGAGGGGGCCCGCAAGAGTGGGGGTGTAAAAAACGTCCCTCGCTATGGGGCCGGACAAGAAATATAAAAAACCAAAGGACATTAACGCGGCAGCCGTTATTATCTGTACGCCGGCCCTTGAGATGCCGTCCGCGTCATCCATCCTTCCTTCGCCCCGGTAAATGGCCATGAACCTGGAGACCCCACTGGGAATGCCAAGCGGCGCTACCGTCGTCAAGATGCCGGCGATGGTAAGCACAAGGGTGTATATGCCGAACTCGGCTTTGGTGGTGTTCCTTATTATGAGGACCTTGATAAGGAACCAGAGCAGTTGGCTTACCGCAGTGCCAGCGAGGATGAGGGTGGAGCCCTTTACGGCGGTCTTTAAATGCGCATTGAGGCCTTTGGGCATGATATTTGATTATAACTTAGGAGGCGCTCTCTTATCCCCCGGTCATCCTATTAAATGAATGGGGACAACATCTGAATTACTCCCTTTCAGGTGGGTTAAGTAGCGAGGTCCATTTCCCCCGGTTTCAGAAACTCCGTTATTTTTGGAATTCCCGCGCCCCTGCGGAAAAGGACCCTCATTGTTTCGATCCCTCATCCGATAGAATTTTTTTAAGGCACCTGCCTTCAAGGAGCCCCATAACCAGGTGGACGGAGCCCCCGATGTCCATCTTTTCCGTGTCTATCACAAGCTCCGGTTTTTGCGGCTCTTCATAAGGGGAAGAAATTCCCGTGTAGTTTTTTATGAGCCCCGCCCGGGCCTTTTTGTACTGCCCCTTCGGGTCCCTCTGCTCGCATATCCCCATGGGACATTTCACATAAATTTCCAGGAATTCCCCGTCCGGAAATCTGCTCCTCACATAGGCGCGGTCCTCCAGATAAGGAGATATGAAGGCCGCCAGCACTATAATGCCTGCGTCCACCATGAGTTTTGAGACCTCGGCCACCCTCCGGAGGTTTTCCATCCTGTCCTCGCGGCTGAAACCAAGGTCAGAGTTCAGGCCGTGCCTTATGTTATCGCCGTTAAGCACATAGGCCCGCACGCCGCGCTCAAAGAGCTCTTTTTCCACCAGGTGGGCTATTGTGGATTTTCCTGAAGCGGAAAGGCCGGTGAACCAAAGGACAAGGCTTTTGTGGTTATTTTTCCGTTCCCTGTCTTTCCTGCAGACACAGCCGTTATGCCATATAACGTGCCGGTTTTCCATGATTTTTATGATTATCCCACAGCGATGTGCGGTTTTTCAATTTTGGCTGCGAAACGCCTCTTTCCTTTTTACCCCGGCGGCCAGTGCATGCGCCTGCCGCCAAGCACGTGCAGATGTATGTGGTACACGCTTTGCCCGGCCTCCGGGTTGGTGTTCATCACCATGCGGAACCCCCGGACGGCTATGTCCTTCTCCTGGGCGATGCGGCCGGCCACCCTGTAGAGGTGCCCTATCAGCGCCTCATCCCCGTCTTTCAGCTCCAGGGTGGTGGCTATGTGTTTTTTTGGGACCACAAGGAAATGCACGGGCGCCTGAGGGGCGATGTCCTCGAAGGCAATGCATTCATCGTCCTCATGGATTATCTTCGCGGCGGCCTTTTTTGAGGCTATCCGGCAGAAAAGGCAGTCCATCTAAATCCCTCCGGGATTGCAGGGTTAATAAAAAAGGCTTTTATATTACACAGAACCAGCCTCAAAATTGATTTCGAAGCGAAAAAGAACGAAAATAGCGGCAGACAAGGAGAAAAAGGAAAACCGCCCGGAGGCGCAGCATCGCTACGTTGAGGACGATTTTCCCTTTGATCGACGCCGTATGCCGCAATTTCATCCTCTTGCATCCGGAAGCAATTTTGAGGCAGGTTCTATCCGATCTTTCTGAAAAAACAGGTCCTCTCTCCGGTGTGGCAGGCCCCGGCCCCGGCCTGTTTTACCTTCACCAGAAGGGTGTCCGCGTCGCAGTCGTAAAGGACCTCACTAACCTGCTGGGTGCACCCGGAGGACTCTCCCTTTTTCCAGTATTTCTGCCTGGAGCGGCTCCAGAAATGGGTGTAGCCGCTTTCAAGCGTCATCTTCAGGGACTCACTGTTCATCCAGGCCATCATCAGCACCTCGCCCGTGTCCGCCTCCTGCACGATGGCCGGTATCAGGCCCTTTTCGTCATACTTAAGCTCCGGCAATTCGATCTTTTCACTCATAATTCAAAATTTTATCCTTGGATCTTGATTTTTTCGCCTTTGGGGTTACAGGGGCGGCAAAAACCACCCATACCTCGACGGGAGGGTGAGTGGTTTATCATAACTTGTATCCTATCTTTCTTAAAAATTCCTTTCTGTCCGCCTTGTCCCCGGCTGTCTCCACCCCTTTTGGGGCGTAGCCGTCTATCACGCCCATAACGCCCCGGCCCTGCGCGGTTTCAGCCACAATAACCTCCACCGGGTTGGCGGTGGCGCAGAAGATCGAGCATACTTCCGGGCACTCTTTTATGCGGTTAAGGACGTTTACGGGAAAGGCATCTTTCAAGACAATGCAGAACACATGCCCCGCCCCGGCGGCCTGCAGGTTTTTTATGCAGCAGTCCACGAGGGACTGGTCATTGCCCTCGCTTCTTATCAGGCAGGGCCCGGAGGCTTCGGTGAAGGCAACGCCGAACCTGGCCTGCGGCACGGAGGTGGCCAGGACCTCGTAGAGGTCCTCGGCGGTCTTTATGAAATGCGTCTGCCCCAGGATGATGTTCGTCCCCTCGGGTATCTCCATGGCTACCGTCTTTATTTCCATGGCGAAATTATAGCACAGAGGGCGGGTATTCCCGCCCGCTCGCCCCCTTCCTATATTGCCGGGCCCGCCATTTTGTACTATGCTTTTTTGAAGCGCAGGATTTTTTTGTTTTTTGTTCTCCGGTTGTTTGTTCCCATTCGCTCAAAGACCAAAGCAGAAACAAAGCAAAACAAAAACTTTCCCCGAGTAAAAAATCTTCCCTTTTTAAAGGAGGACCCCTGAAATGGCGGAAGTTTATCACGCACTTGGCCTAAACATGCATCAGCCCCCGGGCAATCTGCTTGCCCTTCACAATTCGGAGGAGAGGTGGGAGGCAAGGCAGATCCTGTGGTGTTACGACAGGCCCACCCGTATGCTCGAAGGCTACGAGGACGTTGCCCGGCCGCACATGAGCTTCTCCGGCACGCTCCTGAAGCAGCTTGAGGACCCGGCCATCCGGGAGACATTCCATGACGTGGTGGACGTGGAGGACCTCCTTTCCCGCTACAGGCGTTCCCAGTGCATAGAATTTCTGGGGACCGGCCTCTACCACCCGGTCTACCCGCTCATCCCGCAGTCCGACTGGGACACCCAGACCGCCTGGTGGAAGGGCCTCGGATGGAGCATGCTTGGCAGGGCCTGGTACCAGCTTCAGGGTTTCTGGGCGCCCGAGATGGGCTTTTGCGTGGAGATGATACCCATGCTCAAGCGAAACGGCTACAGGTACGTGATAATAGACTCCATATATATAAAGCCCAGACGGCAGATGCGCTGGGAGGAGCAGCGTTACCGGCCTTATATCGCCCGCTGGGGCGGCGAGGAGATCGTAGTGATACCCAGGGACCGCGAGCTCTCAAACGCGCAGGAGTCCGGGCTGGACCCCGGCTGGTTCCAGCACGAGGTCTACGAAAGGACAAAGCACTGCGACTTTCCGGCCCTCGTCACCACATGGACGGACGGGGAAAACGGCGGATGGTTCCGCACCGTGCATGTAAACAGCGGGTTCTGGGGGCATTTCTACAGGCCCATACTGGACAGGTACAGGGCGGGCACCCTGGGCTTCACACCCATCCACATAAGCCATTACCTGGACAGGTTCCCCCCGGCCGAGGAGGTGGACATATACCCCGGCGCATGGAACACCGGGCACCACTGGGGAGGGGATTTCGGCCAGTGGACCGGCTCACTGCTTCAAAAACGTGGGCTTGAGGAGCTGGGCAAGGCAAGCGCGTATTACCAGCAGGTGAAGCAGACCTTTGACAGGCGCGGCCACATGGCGGGAAACCCGGAGGAGGTGCGCGGCCTGATAACATCCGCCTACGACCATATACTGAAAGCGGAGACCAGCTGCAACTTCTACTGGGGAAGCTGCTGGGTCAACCGCTCGTTCGACGGCATAGACCGGGCCTACCGGCTCCTGGATACGGCCCGCTCCCTCATGCCCTGAGGTTTTTGCTTTGGCGCTAAAGTTTTCCTTGCATAGTGCCGATTAAAAACTTGTAGCCTCTTTGATGTCTCCCCTCCCCAAAGGCGGCCGCAGCGCGGCCGCCTTTACCAACCTGAACCAAAAGGCCATCCGCCCCAAAAAGAGCCGCCCGGATGTTAGGATAGATGATGGAATGGACGGAAGACCTAGCTACCGGCAACGAGACCATAGACACACAGCACAAGGAGCTTTTCCGCAGGATAAACGACCTTGTTCTGGCCGTGCACCACAGCGTCTGCAAATACAAGATAAGCGACGTCATAAAGTTCCTGGAGGAATACATCTCCTTCCACTTTGGCCAGGAGGAGGGCCTCATGCAGAGCCGCTCCTATCCGGACTACAAGGCTCACAAGGCGCAGCACGAGAAATTCAAAAGAAATTTCCTGAGGCTTAAAAAAGAGCTGATAAAGCTAGACGGCGGCAAAAAACCGGGCTCCTACGGCCTTTCGGTCCGCACAAACCAGGTGGTGGTGGACTGGATAGTGGAGCATATAGCCAGGGTGGACAAGCTCTTCGGAGAGTTCCTTAAAAAAACAAACACCTGACGCCTCTCCAGGCTTTTCCCTCCAACCCGCATTTCGCTTCTTCCTTATTGTACGACAATTTTGTTCGACAATTTAGTTGATATTTACACTTTTGTAGCTTCCGGCAATCAAGATCCCGCTTGAAAATCAATGTATTATTCTCTGGCATATATTTTGAGTGTGTAAAACGGCTGCTTGAAGAATTTTTAAAATTTCCAAGGAGGTTTTCAAAAAACTTATGAAGATGGTGCAGGCTGTCATCAAGCACACGAAGCTTGATGCCGTGCAAAAGGCTCTTACCGCAATTGATGTGCACGGTATCACCCTGACGGAGTCCAAGGGTTTCGGCCGCCAGAAAGGGCACACCGAGGTATACAGGGGGGTGGAGTACCAGGTGAGGTTTCTGCCCAAGGTGAAGATAGAGGTGGCCACACCGGATGAGAAACTGGAGGCGGTCCTGGAGGCCATCCAGTCGGCGGCCCGCACGGGCGAAATAGGAGACGGAAAGATATTTGTCTTCGACCTCAAAGACGTAATAAGGATAAGGACCGGCGAACGCGGGACGGAGGCGATATAAAGTGAGAAAGCTCCTCAGGCCGGTTTCGCTCCTTCTCATTTCGGCTGTCATTCTGGTTTTTACCTCCTGCCTTATCGCAAGCGCGGACCAGGGGACAGGCGGCGCCCCCTCGGTGGCGGCAGCCGCGGCCCCGGCGGCAGCGTCCGCCCCGGTAAAGATAGATTCCGGCGACACCGCTTGGCTCCTTCTGTCCTCTGCGCTTGTTCTCATAATGACCCCGGCCCTCGGGTTTTTCTACGGGGGAATGGTGCGGAAGAAAAACGTGCTTGGCACCATCATGCACAGTTTCTGGGCGATATGCATTGTGAGCATAGTGTGGGTGCTCTGGACGTACTCCATGGCCTTTGGCCCAAGCATTCACGGCATCATAGGCAACTTAAGCTGGTTCGGGCTGAACGGAGTGGGGCAGGGCCCTTCGCCCCTGGGATCCCCAAAGGTGCCGCACCTGGCCTTCATGGCCTTCCAGCTCATGTTTGCCATCATAACCCCGGCGCTAATCACCGGCGCCTTCGCCGAGCGGATGAAGTTTTCCGCCTACACGCTCTTCATAATCCTCTGGGCCACCTTCGTTTATGCGCCCATAGCCCACTGGGTATGGAACCCAGACGGATGGCTCTCCAAGCTTGGCACGCTTGATTTTGCGGGCGGGACGGTCGTCCACGTGAATGCCGGAATAGCGGCGCTGGTTGCCGCCATTGTCATCGGGAAAAGAAAGGGCTACCTGGAGGTCCCGATGATGCCAAACAACATAGGCTACACCGTGCTTGGCGCATCCCTTCTGTGGTTTGGCTGGTTCGGGTTCAACGCCGGAAGCGCCATAACCTCAGGCGGGCTGGCCGCGCTGGCCTTCGTCACCACCAACACGGCAACCGCGGCGGCGGCGCTCGGATGGTCCTTCACGGAATGGGCGCACAAGGGAAGGCCCACCGTCCTTGGGGCGGCCTCCGGAGCGGTGGCGGGCCTTGTTGCGATAACCCCGGCGGCGGGCTTTGTGACCCCGCTTGGGGCCATAGCCATAGGCGTTGTCGCGGGCATAATCTGCTATGCCGCGGTGAACCTGAGGCCAAAGCTTGGCTATGACGACTCCCTTGACGTTGTGGGCGTGCACGGGCTTGGCGGCTTCTGGGGCGCGATAGCAACGGGAATCTTCGCCTCGCCCGCCGTAAACCCGGCCGGAAGGGGCCTGCTTTACGGCAATCCCCACCAGGTAATAATCCAGTTTCTGGCCTGCGGCGTCACGATCGTATGGTCTGGCGTGGCCACATACATCATACTTAAGGTGGTGGACGCCATTGTGGGGCTCAGGGTCTCCGAGCAGGAGGAAGAGCTGGGCCTGGACCTCTCCCAGCATGACGAAACGGGCTACAACCTTTTTTAGTTTTTCCTTCAGATCAGAAAAAAGAGGGGCCGCCTGAAAGCGGCCCTTTCTTTTCTACAGGCTTTCCACCGCCCGCTTGAGCTTGCCTTGCACCTCGAAGGCCAGGGGCATGAGGGAGGGGTTTTCAACCGCCTGCATGGAGGCAACCGGGTCTATGGCTGCCACCTCCACGTCCCCCGCCGCGTGCTCCTGCACTATGACGCTGCAGGGAAGCATCGTGCCTATCTTGTCCTCGGCCTGCAGGGCTTTGTAGGCGTAATGCGGGTTGCATGCGCCAAGTATCCTGTATTTCCTGAACTCAACGCCGATCTTTTCCCTTAGCGCCTTCTGGACGTCTATCTCCGTCAGTACGCCAAAACCCTCCTTCTTCAGCGCCGCGGTCACCTTGTCCACCGCCTCGTCAAAGGACGTGTTCAAATGCTTGCTGAAATAATAGCTCATCGCCAGTTCCTCCCTTCCAGCCGGAAATTTTTTACACACATCTGGGCTCATGTCAATAGGTGTGTAAAAAGTATTTAGGCGGCCATCCTTTCGAGTGCCCTTGAGGCGTCCTTTGCCTCCCCATCGACAAACTTCTTCCCTTTATAAACATCGGATAACAACCAGTATCC
>JAKAMR010000164.1 GCA_021812785.1 Nitrospirota bacterium | reverse complement strand
CCATGGTCACGCTTACCAATTTTCCCAACGTGTATGAGGACACTGGGAAATACCTGCCCATCGTCTACGGCCAGGGAGTGTTGCTTCCTGCCGTCCGGACAAACTGGGGAGCAAGGACCACGCTGGTGTCCGCGATCACGTCCAGCCAGGCCACGCTGGAGCTTTCGGACGTTTCGCGGCTTCCTGCCTCAGGGTCTATCTGCATAGACGCGGAGACAATTTCCTACACGTCCATCTCCATGAACAATCTGAACGGCCTGACGCGCGGGGTTAATGGTACAACTGCCGCGCCGCATGGCGGCGGCGCGGACGTGTGGGAGTATCTGGCCACCTATGATTGCATAATCGCTGCCCATGGGCTTTCGGCAGTCACGTATATTTTTGCGGAGGTCCAGGGCAAGCTGTGGCTGGTTACATCCGGCGTTACAAGCGCCGTGGACGGTAACGGCTTTACGCATCTCCAGTTCGGCAATGTTATTTTCCTGAACGGCGTGCTGGATTACATCGGGCTGAATAATACCCTTGCCATCAACGACCCGGGGCACAGCCATAGCGCGGGCGCCTCGAATAATTGGTATCCCAATTACGCCACTTTAAGCTTTCCATCTGGTGGCTCATGGAGCGGCGCGGCCACGCAGATATATGATCAATCAGACGATACGTATGCAGAGGCCACCTGGAGCGGCCAGGGAACGGCTACCATCACGGTAGACTTCCCGGCCTATGCGGGGGCCACGCCATCCGCTATCTATTTCTGCATAACCCACGCATCTGCTGGTGGCAACGCGCCCACCATAAGCGGCAAATCGCTGGATAACAGCGGCGCGAAGGTCACACAGAAAATATTACTTTCGGGCACGATTGTCCCGTCCGACGAGCAACCTTCCAAATATTGCACAAGCGCCAATTATTCCGGCGCATATTGGACGATTTATGAGGTGTGGCTTGAGGTGGAGACTAATAGCACCGGCACGGCCATCGCGGGGGTCACGCAAACGGGCGCGGTAATAAAGCAAGGAGCAGCCGTCTCTTACTATGCTATCGAGCGCCTGCATGCCTTTGTGAACGGCTACCAGGACGATGCCAGCGGCACATATACGGGTGTGCCGAACTCGATAATTCAGACCCCGGATGCTGTAATGAAACATTTTTTATGTATGGCGAGCGGTGGCCTTTTTAACGCGGGCGTTGATTTCGATGCGGCCTCCTGGAGCGCCGCGAAAAGCGCCTATGCGGGGTACGTGGCCAGCGGCTACAAGATGGCATTTGTGATAGACCAGGCGATAAAGCCGTCGCAATTCGTCCAGCAGCTTGCGTACGAGACCCGGAGCGTGCTCACATACGATGCGGGTCTGTGGCAGCTCAACCCTATTCCCGACGTTGCCCCTGCCGCCGTGCGGACGATAGACCAAAAGGATTTAGCGGGCAAGAACGCCATGTTTAAATTCTCAAAAACGGACTGGAAAAATATCTGGAACGATATCCTGTTGCAGTACTGCAAGCTGTACAGCCGCGTGAACCTGGCGAACAGCGACTGGCTGGGCAGTCTGGAGGTCCAGGACGCGGCCAGCCAGACAAAATACGGGCTGATGGTAAAAAACGATTTGCAGTTTGATTGCATCCGGGACCAGGCCACGGCCCAGAGCGTGCTGAATCATATATTGCTGGAGGCAAAAAACCCCAACCTGGTTGTCACATTCGATACGTTCTGGGAGAATTTTGATCTGGCAGTCGGCCAGACGATCACGATCAATAATGACCTCTACAACGGCGGCGTGCTTTTCTTCATCCAGAATATCATCCGCAAAAATGCCGCCATCGCCACCATAAAAGCCGTGAGCTGGTGGAGTTAACCCTAAAAAAATATTTTTTCCCCCGAAAAAAAACGCTTGACAAAAACCTAAAGCCGATGTAGGATAATATAGGTTGTGAGATGGCGGCGGCCAGATACGCATGGAGGGAAAAATGGAAAAAATAGATTACAGAAAGCTGCTGGCGCAGGGATACGAATATATCGTGATCGCCGCATATGATGGGCCTTATGGCATGAAAGGCCGCTTATTGAGCAAGCATAAATCCTACGCAGCCGCCGAAAAGGCTGCTCACCGGAAGGCCCCCGGCGAAAGCCGGAATTGGCTGCAAATAGAGGAAATACGGAGCTATGCATAATGCCGAATAGGGCTGGGGGCTGGGCACCAGAGTCGGAGTGGGAAAATGATAATACAATCCCCGGCTACATGCGGAAAGTAGGCCGCTCGCTCGCGCAGTTGTGCGCCGTGGATTTGGATGAGGAGGCTGAAAATGCCGGATAGGGCAATAAAAAAATACCTCTCCGAAATCGGGCGGAAGGGCGGACAGGCGGGGAAGGGGAAAACTTCCGATGCTAAAGCCGCCGCCAGTCGTAAAAATGGTAAAAAGGGCGGTCGCCCCCGGGCGGTGCCAAAAACGGCCTCCTGAGAGGTTTACGGCTGCTTAGAAGCGCTTTAATCCGCCTTTATGGCATTGCGGCTAATTGCGGCAAATGCCGCAGAAAAGCCGGTTACTGCAAAAGCGGCTGCAAAATACTGCAAAAGCGCACGCAAAGTTATACTCTATTCATAAC